>NZ_CP104143.1:1501388-1801666 GCF_025200715.1 Rhizobium sullae | reverse complement strand
CAGGAAGTCGCCGTGCTCGGCAAGCTGTTCGATCGGGTAGCCGCGATGCAGCAGAACGCCTTCATCGCCGTCGATATATGTGATCTTCGATTCACAGGAAGCGGTCGAGGTGAAACCAGGATCGTAGGTGAAGGAACCGGTGTTTTTGTACAGTGCACCAATATCGATGACATCCGGACCGATCGTTCCGCTTTTCACGGAAAGATTGGCGGTTTTGTCGCCGACTTTGATTGTTGCGCTTTGATCCGTCATGCTGATCCTCCAAACTGGCGGCGGCGCCATAAAAGCGCCATAGGGTTAAGCGTCCTCTCCGATAGCTATATGATCACGGCGCCAATGCCAAGTTACCGTGGCGCCATTTTGTGCATCGCAGTATCAACTTTTAGACACTCCTGCGATGCCGGAGGCGCATAACGGAAGCCAATGATTTAATTCGGCTTTTGGCAATCCAATTTTTTTGGCTTTTTTCAATCGATTATTGTTGCTGAAACGCCCGTTGGCTGCATTCGGGGTTGTATTAAGAGGTGCCGCCGGGCTGGGTGCAGGCCGGAGTTGAAAACGAGCACGCTGCGCATTTCCGCATCATGCCTGCGGGATTGATTGCCATGCTACTGATGCCCTTCGGGCTCGACGCGCTGCAATGGAGGGTGGTCGGTTTCGGGTTCGATCTGGATCGCGACCGCAAGGACGGTATCCTCATGGGTGGCGACATCGGCGTGGCAGGCTGCCGGGCTGGTACTTTCCGGTAGCAGTCACCGGCTTCCCGCTGCTTACTCCGCTGCGCACGAAGTTCCGGCATATTGGCACCACGATCGTGTCAGTCTCGACGCTTTTGGTCGCCCGTGCTGACGGTGCTTGACAATGCGTCCTGTCTTGGTCCTGCTTGCCATACCGCGGACATCGTCGTTGCGCCGGTCAGGCTGCGCTCTGCCGATCCGGCGCGATGCCCTTCACGGGCGAAACCTTTCGGAAAGCCGGCGCTATTGAATTGCGCTTTGGAAGCGGAGCAGCACAAATCACAACCGCCTTCGAGAAACTCGATCGTCCCAAGAGCCGCCACCGCGCCTATGATTGGCGCAGCGGTACTTTGCCGGCGATGCGCCGCCGGTCAGTGATAACGGCGGATGAGGCCGACGAGTTTGCCCTGAACCTTGACGCGATCTGGTCCGAAGATGCGGGTTTCGTAGGCCGGGTTTGCGGCCTCGAGCGCAATCGAAGCACCCTTGCGACGGAACCGTTTCAGCGTCGCTTCCTCGTCGTCGACCAGGGCCACGACGATATCGCCGGGGTTTGCGGTACTGCTGTTGCGGATGATGACCGTGTCGCCGTCGAAGATACCAGCCTCGATCATCGAATCGCCCTTGACCTCGAGCGCGTAGTGCTCGCCGGAGCCGAGCATGTCGGCTGGAACGTTGATGTCGTGTGTGTTGTTCTGGATCGCCGAGATTGGAACGCCTGCCGCGATCCGGCCCATGACGGGAACCGAAACGGAGCTGTTATTTCCTTCGTTCGCCGGCTTCGGCGGGACGGCCGTAGGCTGCAGCTTGCCGAGGCTGCCCTCGATGACGCTCGGCGAAAAGCCGCGGCGGGGCTGAATGCTCGGGCTATAGGCTTCCGGAAGCCGGATCACTTCAAGCGCGCGAGCCCGATTCGGTAGGCGGCGAATGAAACCGCGCTCTTCCAGAGCGGTAATCAGCCGATGGATACCGGATTTGGACGCGAGATCCAGCGCATCCTTCATTTCGTCAAAGGACGGCGGCACGCCGGATTCTTTCATGCGCTCATGTATGAAGAGGAGAAGCTCCTGTTGTTTGCGCGTCAGCATCGAAGTTTAACCCCAGTTTCGTGAAACAAAGCCAGAACAGACACTATATGTTCCATATGTGTTCCGCAAGTACCTAAATTTTCGTAAAATTTCCCCTCAACTGTGTTCGTTTTCGAAACTTTTTGTTTGCCGGATAGGGCGCCCGGCTTGCAATGCCGAGATACCCGGCACACATCTTTCGGCACAGGAAACGGAGACGTGACGCCATGCCGCATCCGCTGGATCATCTTGTTCTGCCTGTCACCAACATCGATCTCGCGCGGGATCGACTGGGACGATTGGGGTTCACGGTTGCCGCCGAGGGCCGTCATCCTTTCGGCACGGTGAATGCCTGCGTTTTCTTCTCCGACAAGACCTATCTCGAGCCGCTTGGCGTTGCTAGCGCGAAGGAATGTGAAGAGGCAGTGCGGCACGGAAACGTCTTTGTGGCGCGCGACCAAGCCTTTCGCTTCCGCTGCGGCAATGACGGATTCTCTGCGGCCGTGTTCGCCACGGAAGACGCGGACGCCGATCATGCGCACTTCGTGCGGGCGAGAAAGAGCGGCGGCGGCATGCTGGAGTTTTCGCGCCTGATCAAGATGCCGGACGGGTCGCAATCGACGGGGACTTTCAAGCTTGCCTTTGCCGCCGATCTTCGGGTGCCGGATTTCTTCCTCTTCGCCTGCCAGCGCATCAACGCCTTTCCGGCCGATCGCAGCGCGCTGGAAAAGCATGCGAATGGCGCAACCGGTATCTCGGAGATCGTGCTAAGCGCGCCGGAGCCTGAAGCTTTCGGCTCGTTTCTTCAGTTGGCCGTGTCTACGACGGGAATCGAGCGGACGCCGTTCGGCGTGGCGATCGCGTCAGCGAATACCAGGATTAGCCTGCTGTCGCCGGAAGGGATGGAGGCTTATTTCGATTCGCTGCCGTTAACCGCAGATAAGGGGCTGAGAGGCAGCGCTATCGTTTTCCGCACCACCGATCTTGCCGTGACAGAAGCGCTTTTGGCTGATAACGGGATGACCTATACACGCAAGAACAACAGAGTCCTGGTGAAGCCGGCGCCCGGCCAGGGTGCGATCTTCGCCTTCGAGGAGACCCAATGAGCAATACGAATTCCGAAGTCGCAGTCGGCGAAGGTGCCGGCCGCGTCGTCTTTTCCAACAGCGGCAGGCTGTCACTGATTGCCGGGCCCTGCCAGATGGAGAGCCGCGAGCATGCGTTCATGGTGGCCGGCGTTTTGAGCGAGCTGTGCAAAATGCTCGGCATCGGCCTGGTTTACAAGTCGTCCTTCGACAAGGCGAACCGGACCTCGCTGTCCGCTCAGCGCGGCATCGGCCTTGAGAAGGCGCTGGAAGTCTTTGCCGACCTCAAGAAGGAATTCGGTTTTCCGGTGCTGACGGACATTCATACGGAAGAGCAGTGCGCTGCCGTCGCGCCGGTCGTCGACATCCTGCAGATCCCGGCCTTCCTCAGCCGCCAGACGGACCTCCTCGTTGCCGCCGCCAAGACGGGCCGGGCGATCAATGTGAAGAAGGGCCAGTTCCTGGCACCCTGGGATATGATGAACGTCCTCGGCAAGCTGAATGCCACCGGCAATCCGAACATCCTGCTTTGCGAGCGCGGGGCCTCCTTCGGCTACAACACGCTGGTCTCGGACATGCGCTCGCTGCCGATCATGGCGGCCATGGGCGCCCCTGTCGTTTTCGATGCCACCCATTCGGTGCAGCAACCCGGCGGGCAGGGCGGCTCGACCGGCGGGCAGAGGGAGTTCGTCGAGACGCTGGCACGCGCGGCCGTCGCCGTCGGCGTAGCAGGCGTCTTCATCGAGACGCATGAGGATCCCGATCACGCACCGTCCGACGGCCCGAACATGGTCCATCTGAAGGACATGCCCCGGCTGCTCGAAAAGCTGCTGGCCTTCGACGCGATCGCCAAGGCGGCTTGAACGGACATGAGGTGCCTGCCGTCAGCCTGCAAGCGCCATCCTTTGGCCTGAGTGCGACCGCGTTGCGGTAGGGGCCGTCAGGTCGTCGAGACGGAAACGGGACAGCAGGTGATTGAGGTGTATCGCCTCTTCACCAAGTTCGCGGCAAGCTGCACTCGTCTGCTCAACCATCGCCGCGTTCTGCTGCGTGACGCTGTCCATTGTGTTGACGGCGGCGTTGACTTCCAGGAGAGCGGTCGTTTGTTCGGAAGAGGAACGCACGATCGCCTCGATCAGCGCCGTGACCCTGAAAACCTGCTGATCGATATTGCTGAGCGCCTTACCGGTGCGGTTGACCAGTGCAACGCCGGCTGACACCTGATTGGAAGACGTCTCGATCAACTGCTTGATTTCCTTCGCTAGATTGGCAGAGCGGCCGGCAAGGTCGCGCACTTCCTGCGCAACGACTGCAAAACCCTTTCCGGCTTCACCGGCGCGGGCGGCTTCCACGCCGGCATTGAGCGCGAGGAGGTTGGTCTGGAAGGCGATTTCATCGATGACGTTGATGATCTCGCCGATCTGCACAGATGATGTCTCGATCTTCTCCATCGCAGCGACCGCCTCATGCACGACGGTTGCCGAATAGCTGGCACTTTCCTTGGTCGCCATCATCATCGCGTTCGCTTCATTGGCCCGTTCCGACGAGTTCTTGACGGTAACCGTGATCTGGTCGAGCGCCGAGGCTGCTTGCTCCAGAGAAGCGGCCTGATGCTCGGTGCGCCGGGCCAGGTCGTCCGTGCTCGATGCGATTTCGCCGGAGCCGGTCCGAACCGTATTCGTGACGGCCGAGATTTCCGTCATCGCGCCGGAAAGCGTGTGGATGCTCGAATTGAACTGCTCGCGCAACTTTTCATAGGCCGCTTCGAAGGGCTCGCTTAGCTGGATGGTGAGGTCGCCGCCGGAAAGGCGTTCCAGGCCGCGGCTCAGGCTCGCGATGACGCGCTCGCGGACGGCTTCCTCATCTGCCTTGGTGGCGGCAAGCGCCGCATCACGCTGCGTTTGGGCCTGACGTTCGGCATCCTGGCGCTCGCGGATATTGTTCCGCTCTTCGGCGGCTTCGCGGAAGACAGTAACGGCGCGCGCCATCTCACCGATCTCATCTCCGCGGCGGCTGAAGGGCACCTCCTTCGAATAGTCGCCGCCGGCAAGGATCGCCATATAGTCGCGCATCGCCGAGAGCGGCACGATGGCGCGGCGTCGGAAGACGTACAGGCCGCCGAGAAGCAGGCAAAGCGAGACTGCGGCAGCTGCGAGCGTGATGGTCGAGAGGATGCGTGTCTGTTCTGCGGCTTCCTTTTCGGCATCCGCCAGGAAGGTATTCGCCATATCCACGAGCTCGTTGACGGAGCTTTCATGAATATGGAAATTCGTCGCAAGTTTTTCGAAGGACGCCGGGATGACTGCGGAGTCATTCTTGAGAATGGCCGGCGCGAGTTCCTCCAACATCACCTTCCAAAACACGTCGCCTTTGACGAGCACATCGTTCAGGAGCTTTTGCTTGAGGTCAGCGCTGAGCGCCGTCGTCAGCCAATATTTGCGGCGATCCTCATAAGCGGGTTTCAGGATGTTTTCGATGCGGTCGATGTTTTTCTTCGCAACGTCGGGGCGCTGCACTGCTTCGAGCGCAAGCATGTAGGATTCGACGACGTAGAGAGGCGGCGGCAGAATATCGGCGACGAGATCCTTGCCGTAGATGATCTGCCTGTACACCTCGCCGTTCACCCGCAGCTTGTTGAAGGCGTAATTCTGTATGCCGATCGAAGCGATCAATCCAGCGGTGACGACCACCGCGAAGATTGCAAGACTGCGTGCAATATTGAGTTTCATCCTGCGCCCCATGAATTGAATAGCGAACAGATGCTGTTCGTTGAAATTATTTTGGAATTTCCGTGGGAACCTGAAATCGTGAAGGTCCGCATAATCAGGCGGGTTTGGACCGCACGAGGAAGTGCATCATGCAATACTACTTGCCGGAGAGCGGGGCAGTATTTCCTCAGTGAGTATTAATTATAATATTGATTGGTTACTGACCGATAAATTTACAACCAAATCGAAAGTGATGGAGGTTGTTTTCAAAACCTGAGGTTTCGAAGTGCCGGAACGAGCTCGCTGGCAGCGGATTGACGACGTGGCAAGCGGTCTCTTCAAAAGCCTGACATATTCGCGCTATAGGCCCGTGCCAGCCGTGTGTCGTCGGTGTGGCATTGTAATTTGCGTGCCTTCGATTAAACAGCTTCGAACGATTTATCACCCACCGAGCAGGAAGAGATCATGACCGCAATTACCGACATTATCGCCCGCGAGATTCTCGACAGCCGAGGCAATCCGACCGTTGAAGTCGATGTCTATCTCGAAGATGGCAGCATGGGCCGTGCGGCCGTGCCGTCAGGCGCCTCGACCGGTGCGCATGAGGCCGTCGAAGTTCGCGATGGCGGCAAGCGCTATCTTGGCAAGGGTGTCGAAAAGGCCGTCGAGGCTGCCAACACGGAAATCTTCGACGCGATCGGCGGCATCGATGCCGAGAACCAGATCCAGATCGACAACATCATGATCGAACTGGACGGCACGCCGAACAAGTCGCGCCTCGGCGCCAATGCCATCCTCGGCGTGTCGCTCGCCGTTGCCAAGGCGGCCGCCCAGGCATCCGGCCTGCCGCTCTACCGCTATGTCGGCGGTGCGAGTGCCCATCTCCTGCCGGTTCCGATGATGAACATCATCAACGGCGGCGCGCATGCCGACAACCCGATCGACTTCCAAGAGTTCATGATCCTGCCGGTTGGCGCCGATTCGATCCGCGAAGCGGTTCGCATGGGCTCGGAAGTCTTCCACGTCCTCAAGAAGGAACTGTCGGCCCAAGGTCATAACACCAATGTTGGCGACGAGGGCGGCTTCGCGCCGGGCCTGAAGAGCGCGCCGGAAGCGCTCGACTTCATCATGAAGTCGATCGAGAAAGCCGGCTACAAGCCGGGTGACGACATCTGCCTCGGTCTCGACTGCGCCTCGACGGAATTCTTCAAGGACGGCAAGTACGTTCTCGAAGGAGAGGGCCGCACGCTGGAATCGGGCGCCATGGCCGAATATCTCGCCGATCTCGCCGGCAAGTACCCGATCATCTCGATCGAAGACGGCATGGCTGAAGACGATTGGGACGGCTGGAAGGCTCTGACGGACCTCGCCGGCAAGAAAGTGCAGCTGGTCGGCGACGACCTTTTCGTCACCAACTCGGAGCGCCTGCGCGACGGCATCCGCATGGGCGTCGCCAACTCGATCCTCGTGAAGGTCAACCAGATCGGCTCGCTGACGGAAACGCTCGACGCCGTCAACACCGCGCACAAGGCAGCCTACACCGCCGTCATGTCGCACCGCTCCGGCGAAACGGAAGACTCCACGATCGCCGATCTGGCGGTCGCCACCAATTGCGGTCAGATCAAGACGGGCTCGCTGTCGCGCTCGGACCGTCTGGCAAAGTACAACCAGCTGATCCGCATCGAAGAGGGTCTCGGCCCGCAGGCCCGCTACGCCGGCCGCTCGATCATCCGCGGCTGATAGTCTTTAAGAATCAGTTGTTTGAAACCCGCGCTTCACCGGCGCGGGTTTTTTATTGCGCGAAATTCACAGTCAACGGACGGTTAATCTCTCAGGCGTAAGCTCGCTGCAATCGGTAATGCGTTTCAGAGCATGTGTGCGTATGTGGACAAAGCATCATAAGAAGAGAAAGATTGGGCGGTTCGTCATTCCGGCCATGACGGTCGCTTTTCTCTCCTATTTCGGTTATCACTGCATTCACGGCGACTATGGTCTTCGGGCCACGGAAGGCTTCGAGAAGCGCCGGATTGCGCGCGAGCGCGAGCTTGCGGTCTTGAAAGTGAAACGCGAACATCTGGAACAGCAGGTCGCGCTGTTGAGCGATGGTTCGCTCGACAAGGACATGCTGGACGAAAAAGCCCGCTATCAACTGAACATGTCGCGGGGCGACGAAATCGTCATATTCAATTCTTATGCAAATTAACCGGAAATAGGTTAATCTGCAATTCTATTGGTTTATCAATGGCTTAAAGCAGAATACGTGCCATGCATTTATGGCATTGCTGTGGCCAAATTTCTTCCCTATGGTACGCGCCACCCAAGAAACGACAAACCCATAGGGAGGGTTGAATGGCGCCGCGAAAGACCGCGACCGTTTCCAGCCGCAAGACCAGCGCAAAACCTCACAGCAAGCAATCGAATGGCGGGGCTATCGCCGATTTCGATCGCGATACGGAGCTCAAAGCCTATCGCGAAATGCTGCTCATCCGCCGTTTCGAGGAAAAGGCAGGCCAGCTTTACGGCATGGGCTTCATAGGCGGTTTCTGTCACCTTTATATTGGCCAGGAAGCGGTCGTCGTCGGCATGCAGTTCGCCCTCAAGGAAGGCGACCAGGTGATCACTGGCTACCGCGATCATGGCCATATGCTGGCGACCGGCATGAACGCCCGCGGCGTGATGGCGGAACTGACAGGGCGCAGGGGCGGCTATTCCAAGGGGAAGGGCGGCTCCATGCACATGTTCTCCAAGGAAAAGCATTTCTACGGCGGCCACGGCATCGTCGGCGCCCAGGTTTCGCTCGGCACCGGCCTGGCATTTGCCAACAAGTATCGCGGCAACGACAATGTCAGCATCGCCTATTTCGGCGACGGCGCGGCCAACCAGGGTCAGGTCTACGAAAGCTTCAACATGGCGCAGCTCTGGAAGCTGCCCGTCATCTACGTAATCGAGAACAACCGTTACGCCATGGGCACTTCGACCGCCCGCGCTACCGCGCAGGCCGACTTCTCCAAGCGCGGCGCGTCCTTCGGCATTCCGGGCATCCAAGTGGACGGCATGGACGTGCGCGCTGTCAAGGCCGCTGCCGACGAGGCGATTGAATACTGCCGTTCCGGCAAGGGTCCGATGATCCTCGAAATGCTGACCTATCGCTATCGCGGCCATTCGATGTCCGACCCGGCGAAGTATCGTTCGAAGGACGAAGTGCAGAAGATGCGCTCCGAATCCGATCCGATCGAGCAGGTGCGCCTGCGCCTCATCGAGAAGGGCTGGGCGTCGGAAGACGACCTGAAGTCCATCGACAAGGACGTGCGCGATATCGTTGCTGACAGCGCCGATTTCGCCCAGGCCGATCCGGAGCCGGATGTATCCGAGCTCTATACCGACATTCTGCTCTAATCGGGGAGGGAACCCATGCCTATCGATATCCTCATGCCCGCCCTTTCTCCGACGATGGAAGAAGGCACGCTGTCCAAATGGCTCAAGAAGGAAGGCGACAAGGTCACTTCCGGTGACGTGATTGCCGAAATCGAAACCGACAAGGCGACCATGGAAGTCGAAGCCGTCGACGAAGGCACGATCGGCAAGCTGCTGGTCCCAGCCGGCACCGAGAACGTCAAGGTGAATGCCAAGATCGCGGTGCTACTGCAGGACGGCGAGTCGGAATCCGACATTTCCGCTGCGCCTGCCGCACAGCCCGCGCCGGCTGCTCCTGTCCAACAGGCAGAAGAGAAGCCTGCCGCTGCGCCCGTTCCGGCTGAACCTAAGGCTTTCGTACCGAACGATCCGGAAATCCCGGCCGGCACCGAAATGGTGTCAATGACCGTCCGCGAAGCGCTCCGCGACGCCATGGCCGAGGAAATGCGCGCCGACGAGACCGTCTTCGTCATGGGTGAGGAAGTCGCCGAATACCAGGGCGCTTACAAGGTGACCCAGGGGCTTCTGCAGGAATTCGGCCCGCTCCGCGTGGTCGATACCCCGATCACCGAGCACGGCTTTGCCGGCGTCGGCGTCGGCGCTGCGATGGCAGGCCTGCGGCCGATCGTCGAGTTCATGACCTTCAACTTCGCCATGCAGGCGATCGACCAGATCATCAACTCCGCCGCCAAGACGCTCTACATGTCCGGCGGCCAGATGGGTGCTCCGATGGTTTTCCGCGGCCCGAACGGCGCGGCTGCCCGCGTGGCCGCCCAGCACAGCCAGGACTATGCTGCCTGGTACAGCCAGATCCCGGGCCTCAAGGTCGTCATGCCCTATACGGCATCCGACGCCAAGGGCCTGCTCAAGGCCGCCATCCGCGACCCGAACCCGGTGATCTTCCTCGAAAACGAAATTCTCTACGGCCAGCACTTCGACGTGCCGAAGCTCGATAACTTCGTCCTGCCGATCGGTAAGGCCCGTATCCACCGTCCGGGCAAGGATGCGACCGTTGTTTCGTGGGGTATCGGCATGACCTATGCCACGAAGGCTGCCGCCGAACTCGAAAAGCTCGGCATCGACGTCGAGCTGATCGACCTGCGCACCATCCGTCCGATGGACCTGCCGGCCGTCGTCGAATCGGTCAAGAAGACCGGCCGCCTGGTCACCGTCGAGGAAGGCTATCCGCAGTCCTCCGTCGGCACCGAAATCGCAACCCGCGTCATGCAGCAGGCCTTCGATTATCTCGACGCGCCGATCCTGACAATTGCCGGCAAGGACGTTCCGATGCCCTATGCCGCCAATCTTGAGAAGCTGGCTCTGCCGAACGTCGGCGAAGTCGTCGATGCGGTGAAGACTGTCTGCTACAAATAAGGGGAGGGTATTTCGATGCCTATCAACATCACGATGCCAGCCCTTTCTCCGACGATGGAAGAAGGCAATCTGGCCAAGTGGCTCGTCAAGGAAGGCGACACCGTCAAGTCCGGCGATGTGATCGCCGAGATTGAGACCGACAAGGCCACGATGGAAGTCGAAGCCGTCGATGAAGGCACTGTCGCCAAGATCGTCATTCCGGCCGGTACGGAAGGCGTCAAAGTCAATGCGCTGATTGCGGTTCTTGCCGGCGAAGGCGAGGACGTTGCGGCGGCTGCGGCGTCCCCCGAGGCGAAAGCGGAAAGCGCTTCCGCGCCTCCACCTCCTCAAGATGAGACAGGAAAAGGCACGGCGCCAGCCGCCCCACTCGCTGCAAATGCCAATGTAAGCCCTCGCACCGAGGTGCCGCAGGCGGTCTCGAAGGGCGAGGGCGGCACACGCACCTTCTCCTCGCCGCTCGCGCGGCGTCTGGCCAGGGAAGCCGGCATCGACCTTTACGCAATCGCCGGTTCCGGCCCGCACGGCCGTGTGGTCAAGAGCGACGTCGAGGCTGCTGTCGCCGGTGCTGGCGCCAAAGCGGCTCCCGCTGTCGCGCCGCAGGCCGCTCCGGTGGCAGCCAAGGGCCCAACGGAAGAGGCTGTCCTCAAGCTCTTCGAACCGGGCTCCTACGAGCTGGTGCCACATGACGGCATGCGCAAGACGATCGCCCGCCGCCTGGTGGAGTCCAAGCAGACCATCCCGCACTTCTACGTCACCGTCGACTGCGAGCTGGATGCGCTTTTGGCGCTTCGCGCCCAGCTCAACGATGCTGCCCCGCGCAAGGATGGCGCCCCGGCTTACAAGCTCTCCGTCAACGACATGGTCATCAAGGCCATGGCGCTCGCGCTGCGCGACGTTCCGGACGCGAATGTGTCCTGGACCGAAAACAACATGGTCAAGCACAAGCATGCCGATGTCGGCGTTGCTGTCTCCATTCCGGGCGGGCTGATCACCCCGATCATCCGCAAGGCTGAGGAAAAGACGCTCTCCGTCATCTCCAACGAGATGAAGGATCTCGGCAAGCGCGCCAAGGACCGCAAGCTGAAGCCCGAGGAATACCAGGGCGGCACGACGTCGGTCTCGAACATGGGCATGATGGGCGTGAAGGACTTCGCAGCCGTCGTCAATCCGCCGCATGCGACGATCCTTGCGGTCGGAGCAGGCGAGCAGCGCGTTATCGTCAAGAAGGGCGAAATGGCGATCGCGACCGTGATGAGCGTCACGCTTTCGACCGATCACCGCTGCGTCGACGGTGCGCTCGGCGCCGAGCTGCTGCAGGCTTTCAAGGGCTACATCGAAAACCCAATGGGCATGCTCGTCTGATCGTTGAGCGGAGACGGAAATGACGAAGACCGTTCTTTGCTATGGCGACTCGCTGACCTGGGGCTACGATCCGATGTCGCTGGCACGGCATGCCTATGAGGACCGCTGGCCGAGCGTTTTGCAGGCAGCGCTCGGCGGTGCGGCGCATGTCATTCCGGAAGGCTTGAACGGCCGGACGACCGCTTTCGACGACCATCTCGCCGATTGCGATCGCAACGGTGCGCGCGTCTTGCCGACGATCCTGCAGACGCATGCGCCGCTCGACCTCGTCATCATCTTGCTCGGTACCAACGACATGAAGTCGGTCGTGGCGGGATCTGCTTTTGCCGCCTGCCAGGGCATCGCCCGTTTGGTGCGCCTGATCCGCAATCATGCCTGGCCCTTCGAATTCGATGGGCCGGACATCCTGATCATCGCGCCGCCGGCGATCTGCGCCACAGGGAATGCGCCCTTTGCCGCTTCGTTCCCGGGCGGCATCGAGGAATCGGCAAAACTCGCTACGCTTTACCGTGACCTTGCCGACGAACTCGGTTGCGGCTTCTTCGACGGCAATTCCGTCGCGAAGACGACGCCGATCGACGGCATCCATCTCGATGCGGAAAATACCCGCGCCCTCGGGCGCGGGCTGGAATCGACTGTGCGGATGATGCTGGGGCTTTGACCATGGCCTCTTTCGCCGCGCTGCGGCCGGCAGAACGGCGGGATGCTGCGGAGCTGGCCATCCTCGTGGACATCGGCTCGCATGGCTTTGCTTCTTGGCTTTGGTTCGCGGAGGTGGCGGGCGGCAGCGCCGATACGCCGCTGGAGCGGGGCCGGATGAAGATGAGCCGCGATGGCGCCTGGGGGAACTGGCAGAGTGCGGTGATTGCCGACGCCTATGGCGAGATCGCCGGAACAGCGGTGGGCTATACGCTCGGCGGGGAGATCGGAGCGGTCGCGGCGGATCGTCCTGCCCTGGAGCCGGTGATCGCGCTGCAGAAGCAGGCGGCCGGAAACTGGTTCATCGGCACGCTGGCCGTCTACCGCCATCTGCGCGGCATCGGCATCGGAAAGCGGCTGCTGGTCGACCAGATCGAGAAAGCGGACGGGCGGGCCGTCAGCCTGATCACCGCAAGTGATAACGAGGCAGCGCTCGCGCTGTATGAGAAGAATGGATTTTCGCAAGCCGCCCGCGCTGAGGCCGTGCCGCTTTTCGAAAACAGCAGGAAACACGAGTGGGTACTTTTGACCCGCCTCGCCGGATGAAAAAGGCAGGAAAACATGGCTGAGAATTACGACGTCATCATCATCGGCTCCGGCCCAGGCGGCTATGTCGCGGCCGTACGTGCCGGCCAACTCGGTCTGAAGACCGCGATCGTCGAACGCGAGCACCTGGGCGGCATCTGCCTAAATTGGGGCTGCATCCCGACCAAGGCGCTGCTGCGTTCGGCCGAGATTCTCGACCATTCCAATCATCTGAAGGATTACGGTCTTGTTCTTGAAGGCAGCGTCAAGCCGGATCCCAAGGCCGTCGTTGCCCGCTCACGCGCGGTTTCCGGCCGCCTGAACGCTGGCGTCGGTTTCCTGATGAAGAAGAACAAGATCGACGTGATCTGGGGTGAAGCCAAGATCACCAAACCCGGCGAGATCATCGTCGGCAAGTCCACCAAGCCGGCAGTCGAACCACAGCATCCTGTGCCGAAGGGCGTCAAGGGAGAAGGCACTTACACCGCCAAGCACATCATCATCGCAACTGGTGCCCGCCCGCGCGCGCTGCCGGGCATCGAACCGGACGGCAAGCTGATCTGGACCTATTTCGAAGCGCTGAAGCCGGATGCCCTGCCGAAATCGCTGATCGTCATGGGCTCGGGCGCGATCGGCATCGAGTTCGCAAGCTTCTACCGCTCGATGGGCGTCGACGTGACGGTGGTCGAAGTCCTTCCGACGATCATGCCGGTCGAGGATGCGGAAGTGACCGCCATCGCCCGCAAGCAGCTGGAAAAGCGCGGCATGAAGATCTTCACGAGCGCCAAGGTGACGAAGGTCGAGAAGGGCGCCGGCAGCATCACGGCCCATGTCGAGACGGCCGGCGGCAAGGTCCAGCAGATCACGGCGGACCGCATGATCTCCGCCATTGGCGTTCAAGGCAATATCGAAAACCTCGGCCTTGAAGCGCTGGGCGTAAAGACGGATCGCGGCTGCGTGGTCAGCGACGGCTACGGCAAGACCAACGTTCCCGGCATATACGCAATCGGCGATGTCGCCGGCCCGCCGATGCTTGCCCACAAGGCCGAGCACGAGGGCGTTGTCTGCATCGAAAAGATCGCAGGCCTGCCGAATGTTCACCCGACCGACAAGAGCAAGGTTCCAGGCTGCACCTATTGCCAGCCGCAGGTTGCCTCCGTCGGCCTGACGGAAGCCAAGGCCAAGGAGCTCGGCCGCGATATCCGCGTCGGCCGCTTCTCCTTCGCCGCAAACGGCAAGGCGATCGCGCTCGGCGAGGATCAGGGCCTCTGCAAGGTCATTTTCGACAAGAAGACCGGCGAGCTCCTCGGTGCGCATATGGTCGGCGCCGAAGTGACCGAACTGATCCAGGGCTTCGTCGTCGCGATGAACCTCGAAACGACCGAGGAGGAACTGATGCACACGATCTTCCCGCATCCGACTGTCTCGGAGTCGATGAAGGAAGCCGTGCTGGACGCTTACGGTCGGGTGTTGAACGCTTGATAATTTCCCTTTCCGCCCTCTATCCGAAGGTGGAAAAAACGAAAGGAAATCATCATGTCCATGGAGACGCAGGCATTGCTTGTCTTCCTCCTGATCGGGCTCGTCGCGGGCTTCCTCGCGAGCCTGGTCGTCGGCGGAGGCGGTCTGATACGCTGCCTGCTCAGCGGCATCATCGGCGCGTTCGTGGGCGGGTATCTGTTCAATGCGCTGGGCATATCGCTCGGCATTGAAAATGCGCTGGCCGTGCAGATCATTCACGCCACGGTCGGCGCCATCGTCGTGGTGCTGATCGCAAGGGCGATAGCGTAGGGAAAAGGACACTCATGGAAGGCGTCGGCTGGATAGCGGCAATCATCATCGGCGGTTTTGCGGGCTGGCTCGCCGGCAAGCTGATGGAAGCGCGATACGGAATTCTCCTCAATATTGTGCTCGGCATCGTCGGCTCGGTGGTCGCGACGGCCATCCTGGCGCAGTTTCATATCGAAGTGGCGGGAGGACGGCTCGGCTACTTCGTCACCGGCTTCCTCGGCGCCTGCCTGCTGATATTCATCGCCCGGCTCGTGCGGCGATAATGCACATCACGGCTTGAATTGTAAGATTCGATCAAAACGCTTATGTGCAGACCGATGAAGCCGCATGGGGCGGCGGAAAGTTGACACTGCAATGGTAACCATCCTCGACACGATCAATCCCGACGCCAAGCGCGTGCGGCATCCGGAAAAGGCGAACCGCCCAGATACGGAAGTGCTGCGCAAGCCGGACTGGATCCGCGTGAAGGCGCCGACCTCGAAGGGCTATGCGGAAACGCGCGCGATCGTGAGGGAAAACAAGCTCGTCACCGTCTGCGAAGAAGCCGGATGTCCGAATATTGGCGAGTGCTGGGACAAGAAGCACGCGACCTTCATGATCATGGGCGAGATCTGTACCCGCGCCTGTGCCTTCTGCAACGTCTCGACCGGCAAGCCGAACGCGCTCGACATGGCCGAGCCCGAAAACGTCGCCAAGGCCGTCAAAGAGATGGGGCTTTCCCACGTCGTCATCACTTCGGTCGACCGCGATGATCTAGAAGACGGCGGTGCCGAGCATTTCGAGAAGGTGATCTGGGCGATCCGCTCCGTCTCTCCGGCAACCACGATCGAGATCCTGACGCCGGACTTCCTGCGCAAGCCGGGCGCGCTTGAGCGCGTCGTCGCCGCCAAGCCGGACGTCTTCAACCACAATCTGGAAACCGTGCCGTCGAATTACCTGACGGTCCGCCCCGGCGCCCGCTATTTCCACTCAATCCGCCTGCTGCAGCGCGTGAAGGAACTGGACCCGACGATGTTCACCAAGTCCGGCATCATGGTCGGCCTCGGCGAGGAGCGCAACGAAGTGCTGCAGTTAATGGACGATCTGCGCACCGCTGATGTCGACTTCCTGACCATCGGCCAATACCTGCAGCCGACCCGCAAGCACCACAAGGTCGAAAAATTCGTGACGCCGGAGGAATTCAAGTCCTACGAGACGGTCGCCTATACCAAGGGCTTCCTGATGGTGGCATCGAGCCCGCTCACCCGCTCCTCGCACCACGCCGGCGACGACTTCGCCCGGTTGAGGGTGGCACGCGAAAAGAAGCTGCTGATGGCGGCGGAATAATCAACGAAGGCTTGCATTTTCTGAAAACCGCGGCGATCGTCCCGCGGCTTTTTCTTGGAGGATGCCATGGCCTGGTTGAGCGATGTCAGGGATGCCGCCCATCGGCTGAAGGCGGCTGATCGCGTACTCGTCATCGGCTGTTCCGGTGGCGGCAAGACGACCCTAGCTCGTACCATCGCCAAGCGCTTCGATCTGCCTTTCGTTTCCATGGATCGGGAATTCTTCTGGCTGCCGGGCTGGGTCGAACGGGCAAGGCCCGAGCAGCGGGCGTTGATTGCCAAATGGGTCAGGCAAGATCGCTGGATCATGGACGGGACCAATACGTCGAGCTTCGATCTCCGGCTGCCGCGGACCGATATCGTCCTGTGGGTCCGCATGCCGCGCCTGATATGTGTCTGGGGCGCCGTCAGCCGCTGGCTGAAGTGGATTGGGCGTACACGGCCGGAAATGACGCCCGGCTGCCCGGAGAAGGTCGATCTCGAATTCCTGAGCTACATCTGGAACTTCGAAAAGAAGCATTCGCCGATCGTTCTCGCCGCCATGGCCGCTCACGGCCCCGATGTTCCGGTTCTCCAGCTAAAATCACGCCGCCAGATGCGTGAGCTTCTTGATCTTCTTGGTTCTCCCGCTTAACTGCCGATTATGCCGCAATTTGAAACGCATCACCGTGTCCCGCATTCAGCCGAGCAGATGTTCGACCTCGTAGCCGATGTGGAACGCTATCCGGAATTCCTGCCGCTCTGCGAAGCGCTGTCCATCCGCAGCCGCAAGGAGCGCGACGGCAAGATCTTGTTGATTGCCGACATGACCGTCGGCTACAAGGCGATCCGCGAGACCTTCACGACGCAGGTGCTGCTCAACAAGGCGGAGCGCTTCATCGACGTCAAATATATCGACGGGCCGTTCAAATATCTCGACAACCGCTGGCGCTTCGAGGAGGCAGCCGAGGGCGGCTGTACCATCCATTTCTTCATCGACTACGAGTTCAAGAGCCGGATTCTCGGCGCCTTGATGGGCTCGATGTTCGACCGCGCCTTCCGAATGTTTTCTGAGGCCTTCGAAAAGAGGGCGGAAGCGATCTATTAGCTCTGACGATCAAAGCGCTGCGGCAGCCATTAGCGGTCGAAGAAGTGATCGAAGTATCGGTTTGCCGGATATGCATATGCGCCCCGATCAATAAAGTTGCGCCGGGACAGGCAGCTTCTCAGGGCCGCGTTGTAAACGAGGCTGTACGGATTTGGCGATCCCCGCCAGGACATCGCCTCGTACTGGCAATATCCGACCGCGCGGTCGTATTTCGCGAGCAATAGCGGGTCTGAATCGACACGGATTCCATGATACGTCTGATAGTTCGATGGCGCCTCGGCGGCTGATACGCAGCCCAAGCTCAAAACGACTCCCATTGCGGTCAGATATTTCATCGACGTAACCCCCTCGGTATGAAATCCAGCATAGGGCATCAGCGCTCTTTGTTCCAGACTCCATGTTCTTGGAGTGCAACCAGCATTTCCAGCGCGGTCTGCACGGTTGCAAGACGCACTTTGTCGCGGCCGATATCGCCGTAGAGCATCTTGCGATGGATGAGCACGCCGCTGCGCGATTTCGCCGCCAGATGAACCAGCCCGACCGGCTTTTCCGGTGAACCGCCGCCCGGCCCGGCGATCCCCGTCACGGCGACCGCGACGTCGGCGCGGGAGCGCAAGAGCGCGCCGTGGACCATCTGCCGTGCGGTCTCTTCGGAAACGGCGCCGAAGCCTTCGAGCGTCCGTTCCTGAACGCCGAGCATCTCGATCTTGGCCGCGTTGGTATAGGTGACGAAGCCGCGATCGACGACTGCCGAGGAGCCGGAGATTTCCGTGAGCGCTCCGACGATCAGCCCGCCGGTGCAGGATTCGGCCGTCGAGATCATTGTCTTTGCCACCGTGGAATCGCGGACGATCCTTTCCGCGAGCGCAAGAATGTCGGCTGGGAACATGCTCACCGCCTTGCTTCGCGATAGACGACTGTGGCAGTCGCGATCGCCGCAATGCCTTCGCGTCGACCGACAAAGCCGATCGTCTCGTTCGTGGTCGCCTTCACCGAACAGCGATCGATCGAAATGCCGAGAAATTCGGAGAGATTGGCACGCATCGCGTCGCGGTGCGGAGCGACCCTCGGCGCCTCGGCGATCAGCGAGATATCGGCATTCATGATCGTGCCGCCGCGATCGCGCACGATCTTCGCCGCATGTTTGAGGAAGATGCACGAGGCGGCACCCTTCCATTGCGGATCGGACGGCGGAAAATGATCGCCGATATCGCCGGCACCGCAGGTGGCCAGCAGCGCATCCGTCAGGGCATGCAGCGCGACGTCGGCATCTGAATGGCCCCTGAGCCTCTGATCGTGCGGGATGAATACGCCGCAGAGCGTGACCCCATCGCCGGCTTCCAATTGATGCACATCGTAGCCGTTGCCGGTGCGCACGTCGGGCAGTTGCGATGACGAAAGCCGGTCGTCGGCAAGGATGATATCCCGTTTGACCGTCAGTTTCACGTTATCGGCTGCACCCTCGACGATCGTCACGGGAATCCCCGCCCATTCGGCAATTGCAGCATCGTCCGTGAAGTCCGTGCGGCCGGTCTCGCTTGCTTTTTCATGTGCCGAGAGGATGGCATCGAAGGCGAAGGATTGCGGCGTCTGGGCTGCGAAAAGATGCTCGCGCGACACCGTTTCCAGAACCGTGCCCGTGCCGTCGGCGCGTTTCAGCGTGTCGGCAACGGGCATTGCCGGCAGGACGGCTGGCGCTCCGCCTACCAGTGCATCCGCGATCCGGTCGAGAAGCCGGCGGTCGAAGAAGGGACGGACAGCATCGTGAATGAGGACATGCGTAATGCCCTTGTTCTTCAGATGCCTCAGTCCAGCAAGAACCGATTGCTGTCGGGTCGCCCCGCCGTGAACGGTTTCGATCGGTGGGGCGGACAGCACCTGGCGAAACGCCTTCGCGAACAGCGCGTCGTCGTCAGGATGGATGACGACGACGATATGGGCGGCGTGCTCCCATGTCATGAAGTTTTCAAGCGTATGGGTGATAACCGGCTTTCCGCCGATCGAGCGGTATTGCTTCGGGCCCTCCTCACGCGAGCCTGCCCGTTCGCCGCGGCCGGCAGCGACGATAACAATTCCGGCCGAGATCGGTTGCTTCGAATGCATTTGCGGCATAAATCCCTAAAAATGCGCGGAAAGTGGCATGAGTTCTCTACCGCCTTGGGGGCTCGCTTTCCAGCATCTGCCCAAAAAATATCAATTCTCACCGAAGCCTCTTGGCAAGCCCCTTTAGTATGGCTAAAAATAGTGCAGCGTTACCGTGTGCCTGAAAGATAATCAATTGCATCGAATGAATCTTGCAGCGCCATTGCAGATCGGAAATGTCTCCGTGCGCAACCGCGTTGTGCTGGCGCCGATGTCCGGCGTCACCGACATGCCCTTCAGGCAACTCGCCTGGCGCTACGGCGCGGGCCTGGTCGTGACCGAAATGGTGGCGAGCCGGGAGCTCGTGAATAACACCGCCGAATCATGGTCGCGACTGAGGACTGCGGGCTTCAAGCCGCATATGGTGCAGCTCGCCGGCCGCGAGGCGCATTGGATGGCCGAGGCCGCAAAAATCGCCGCTGGCAGCGGCGCGGATGTCATCGACATCAACATGGGTTGTCCGGCCAAGAAGGTGATCGGCGGCTATTCGGGCTCGGCGCTGATGCGCGATCCGGATCATGCGCTGAGCCTGATCGAGGCAACCGTGAGGGCCGTCGATGTTCCGGTGACGCTGAAGATGCGCCTCGGCTGGGACGAAAAATCGCTCAACGCGCCCGAGATCGCCAAGCGCGCCGAAGATGCAGGGGTGAAGCTGATCACCATTCACGGACGCACGCGTATGCAGTTCTATGAAGGCAAAGCGGATTGGGACGCGATCCGCGCAGTTCGCGACGTGATTTCCGTTCCGCTGATCGCAAACGGCGATGTCGATACGCCGGAAGATGCGCAAGAAATCCTTCGCCGCTCGGGCGCCGATGCGGTGATGATCGGCCGCGGTTGCCAGGGAAGGCCATGGCATGCGGGCGTGCTGGCGGGGGAAGCTGCACCGACAGCAAGCGTTATCCCCGACATAGTCGCAGAACACTACGAAATGATGCTGGATTTCTATGGCGAGGCGACGGCTATCCGTCATGCCCGCAAGCACCTGGGCTGGTATCTGGAGCGCTTCGCGCCTTTGCTGCCGGTTCCAGAGAAGACGGCAATCATGACGTCGCATACACCGGCAGAAGTCGTCTCGCGCCTTCGCGATGCGCTCACGGCCCGTTTGGAAATTTCAGAAAGCCGGGAGGCGGCATGATGGACAAGGTTCAAGCCGATCATACCGGCAGCCCCGTTGCGATGGCAGTGCTGAACGCGATCCAGAATCCGGTGGTGATGGTCGACGAGGCGGGCTTGATCGCCTTTGCCAACTGGGAGGCGGAATCGTTTTTTGGGGCGAGTGCCTCGCACCTCGCGCGCTACAAGATTTCCACCTTCATTCCGTTTGGAAGCCCGCTTCTGGCCTTGATCGATCAGGTGCGGGAGCGCAAGGCGCCCGTCAACGAATATCGCGTCGATCTAAGTTCGCCCCGCCTTGGCCAGGACAAGCTGGTCGACATTTACGTCGCGCCGGTGATCAGCGAGCCCGGCTCCGTCGTCGTCGTGTTCCAGGAGCGCTCGATGGCCGACAAGATCGATCGTCAGCTGACGCATCGCGCCGCCGCCAGATCGGTGACCGGCCTTGCATCCATGCTCGCCCACGAGATCAAGAATCCGCTCTCGGGCATTCGCGGTGCGGCCCAGCTTCTCGAGCAATCTGTCATCGATGAGGACCGCGCGCTGACGAGGCTCATCTGCGATGAGACCGACCGGATCGTGTCGCTGGTCGATCGCATGGAGGTCTTCTCCGACGAACGGCCTGTCGATCGTCTGCCGGTCAATATCCATTCGGTGCTCGACCATGTGAAGGCGGTGGCAAGGGCAGGCTTTGCCCGGCATATTCGCATAACCGAGAATTACGACCCGTCGCTGCCTGCGGTTTACGCCAACCGCGATCAGCTCGTGCAGGTCTTCCTCAACCTCGTGAAGAACGCAGCCGAAGCGGTCAGCGACCGGCAAGACGGCGAGATCATGCTGACGACGGCCTATCGTCCCGGCATCCGCCTTTCTGTCGCCGGAACGCGCGAGAAGATCTCGCTGCCCCTGGAGTTCTGCGTCCAGGACAACGGTCCCGGTGTGCCGTCCGACCTGCTGCCGCATCTCTTCGATCCGTTCATCACTACGAAGACGAACGGCAGCGGCCTCGGCCTTGCACTCGTCGCCAAGATCATCGGCGATCATGGCGGCATCATCGAATGCGACAGCCAGAACAACAAGACGACGTTCCGCGTCCTCATGCCGGCCTCCAAGGATGCCTCGGCTGACGATTCGGCAATTGCAAACCCCACAGGAACTTCTCGATGACAGCAACGATTCTCGTCGCGGATGATGACGCGGCCATCCGTACCGTGCTCAACCAGGCGCTCAGCCGTGCAGGTTATGATGTTCGAATCACCTCCAATGCTGCCACGCTCTGGCGCTGGGTGTCGGCAGGCGAGGGCGATCTGGTCGTGACCGACGTCGTCATGCCGGACGAGAACGCCTTCGATCTGCTGCCGCGAATCAAGAAGGCGCGCCCCGACCTTCCGGTGCTCGTCATGAGCGCCCAGAACACCTTCATGACGGCCATCAAAGCCTCTGAGAAGGGCGCTTACGACTATCTTCCCAAGCCCTTCGATCTCACGGAACTGATCGGCATCATCGGCCGGGCGCTCGCCGAGCCGAAGCGGAAGCCCGCCAAGCTCGACGAAGACATGCAGGACGGCATGCCGCTTGTCGGCCGCTCCGCGGCCATGCAGGAAATCTACCGCGTGCTCGCCCGCCTGATGCAGACCGACCTGACGCTGATGATCACGGGCGAATCCGGGACCGGCAAGGAACTCGTGGCCCGCGCGCTGCACGATTACGGCAAGCGCCGCAACGGACCGTTTGTGGCGATCAATATGGCGGCCATCCCGCGCGACCTCATCGAGTCCGAGCTCTTCGGCCACGAAAAGGGCGCCTTTACCGGCGCGCAGACCCGCTCCACCGGCCGTTTCGAGCAGGCCGAGGGCGGCACGCTTTTCCTCGATGAAATCGGCGACATGCCGATGGATGCGCAGACGCGTCTTCTACGCGTCCTGCAGCAGGGCGAATATACGACAGTCGGCGGGCGTACGCCGATCCGCACGGACGTCCGCATCGTCGCGGCGACCAACAAGGACCTGAAGCAGGCGATCAACCAAGGGCTCTTCCGCGAGGACCTCTATTACCGCCTGAACGTCGTGCCGCTACGGCTTCCGCCGCTGCGCGACCGCGCGGAGGATATTCCGGACCTGGTCCGGCACTTCATCCAGCAGGCGGAAAAGGAAGGGCTCGGCACCAAGCGGTTTGACCAGGAAGCCATCGAGTTGATGAAGGCCTATGCCTGGCCGGGCAATGTGCGCGAGTTGGAGAACCTGATCCGCCGCCTGGTGGCACTTTATCCACAGGACGTAATCACCCGCGAGATCATCGAAGCCGAGCTTCGTTCCGACGTGCCGGACAGCCCGATCGACAAGGGGCCGATCCGCACAGGATCGATGACGATCGCCCAGGCGGTGGAAGAAAACATGCGAGCCTACTTCGCGAGTTTCGGCGATAACCTGCCGCCTCCAGGACTTTACGACCGGGTGCTGACGGAATTGGAATATCCGCTGATCCTCGCAGCTCTGACCGCCACGCGTGGCAACCAGATCAAGGCCGCGGACCTGCTCGGTCTCAACCGCAATACGTTGCGTAAAAAGATCCGCGAACTCGGCGTCTCCGTCTACAGAAGCTCCCGAACAGCTTGACAATGCTGCAGGCCGCGTTGCATTTTCGCCACAATGCGTTGCTTAAAGGTCACGCATAGGGTTGGACATCGCCATCGCCATCGCATTGAAGCCGTTGAAGCGCACGCTTCAGGCTGCCTGGTGTCGTTTCGGCAGAATGGCTGAGACGGCGGGGCTTTGCATGGGCGATCAAATCCAGCCGATGGACCGTGACATACCGGCTTCTGCCGCTTGGAGTGATGACTTGATGAAGCAGGATGCGGCATCGCCTGCGGCAGACAGCGATACGGTTGCGACCGTCACCGATCGCCGGGCGCTGTTTGCGCTGCCGGGTCTTGTCTTGGCCGGCGGCGCGTTGCTCTGCGCGACGCTGACGCTCTTCATCCTGCTGGGCGTGACGCCGATCGACCCGACGACGCGCGTCGTCATCACTTCGGTCGTGGTGAATTCCTTCTTCGTGCTTGCGCTGATAGCGCTGATTGGACGCGAAGTTGCGCGGCTGCTTAAGGCGCGCACGCGCGGCCGCGCCGCCGCCCGTTTGCACATCCGGATCGTCGTCCTGTTCTCGATCGTCGCCATCACGCCGGCGATCCTGGTAGCGATCTTTGCAAGTATCACGCTGAATGCCGGGCTCGACCGCTGGTTTGCGCTGCGCACGCAGTCCATCGTCAGCTCGTCGCGCAATATCGGCCAGGCCTACATGATGGAGAACGCCAGCTACCTGCAGGGCCAGACCATCTCCATGGCGAACGACCTGGAACGCAACCGGGTGCTCTACAATCTCGACCGCACGGGCTTCGGGGAATTGATGACGCGCCAGGCGCGGGGCCGCGGGCTGCTCGGCGCATTCCTCGTAGAGAGCGACGGTACGGTCATCGTTCAGGCGGACATCAAGACCGAAAAGCCATTGCCGGCGATACCGCAGGATGCCCTGCAGAAAGCCGCCGCCGGCCAGCCGACGCTCATTCCGCCGGGCGTGACCAACCTTGTCGGCGCCATCATCAAACTCGAGCAGATTCCAAGCGCGTTCCTCTACACCGTGCGTGCCGTCGATCCGAAGGTCATGGGTGCGATGCGCATGATGGAGGAGAATGCGACGGAATACCGCTCGATGGAAGCGGGACGGGTCTCGCTGCAGATTGCGTTCGCGGTTCTCTATATCGGTTTTGCCCTAATCGTGCTGCTTGCGGCGATCTGGACGGCGATTGCCGTCGCGGACAGGATCGTCCGGCCGATCCGCCTGCTGATCACCGCAGCCGACAGCGTAGCCTCCGGCAACATGGATATCGTCGTGCCGGTTCATGCGGTCGATGGCGACGTTGCAAACCTGTCGCGCACGTTCAACAAGATGATTTCGGAAATCCGCACGCAGCGTGACGAGATACTAGAGGCGAAGGACGAGGTCGATGACCGCCGCCGCTTCATAGAGGCCGTGCTGTCGGGTGTGACCGCCGCGGTGATCGGGGTCGAGAGCGACCGGCGGATCACCATCGTCAACAGTTCTGCCGAGACGCTGATGTCGCTGCCGGCGGGCGAGATGCTCGGGAAGCAGTTGAATGAGATTGCGCCTGAAGTCGATCAGGTGCTGACCGAAGCCGCATCGCGCTACCGCAGCGATTTCCGCAAGCAGATTGCCCTCGTGCGCGGCGGAACGGTGCGGACGTTGAGCGTGCAGGTCACGCGCGAGGAAGTTCGCGATACGAGCGACTCCTACGTGATCACGCTCGACGACATTACCGATCTCGTGATCGCGCAGCGTTCGACGGCCTGGGGCGATGTGGCGAGGCGCATCGCCCACGAGATCAAGAACCCCCTGACGCCGATCCAGCTCTCCGCCGAACGCATCCAGCGCCGTTACGGGAAGCAGATCAATCAGGAGGACCGCACGGTCTTCGATCAATGTACCGATACGATCATCCGGCAGGTTGGCGATATCGGCCGCATGGTCGACGAGTTCTCGGCTTTCGCGCGCATGCCCAAGCCGACGAAGGAACAGGCCGACCTGCGCAATATTCTCCGAGATGCCATCTTCCTGCGTGAGATGGGCAATACGCATGTGAGCTTCCTGCAGGAATTCGGCGACAAGCCGCTGGAGGGGCTGTTCGACAGCCGCATGCTAGGGCAGGCATTCGGAAACCTGATCAAGAATGCAGTCGAATCCATCGAGGCTGTGCCGAGCGGCGAGCGCGACGAGCGGAAGGTTCTCGTCAGGGCGTGGTTGGATGAGAGCCGCGACCGTTTCACGGTCGATGTCATCGACAACGGCCGGGGCCTGCCGGTAGAAAACCGGCACGGCATCCTGGAGCCTTATATGACGATGCGGGAGAAAGGCACTGGTCTCGGTCTCGCAATCGTCAAGAAGATCATTGAGGAGCATGGCGGGCAGCTGGAACTGCATGATGCGCCCGCCGATTTCGACCAGGGAAGGGGGGCCATGATCCGCGTGCATCTGCCGCGTCTCGAGCCAGCTCCCGCTGCCCCGGCGTCAAATGACAAGGAAAGTGTGTATGGCCTCTGATATTCTCGTCGTCGATGATGAGCACGATATTCGCGAGATCGTTTCCGGTATTCTCTCGGACGAAGGACACGAGACGCGGACCGCGCATGACAGCGACAGCGCGCTCGCGGCGATTTCCGACCGCGCGCCGCGCCTGATCTTCCTCGATATCTGGATGCAGGGCAGCAAGCTCGACGGTCTTTCCCTGCTGGACGAGATCAAGACGCGTCATCCCGACATCCCAGTCGTTATGATTTCGGGTCACGGCAATATCGAGACGGCCGTCTCCGCCATCAAGCGCGGCGCCTTCGATTTCATCGAAAAGCCCTTCAAGGCCGATCGTCTGATCCTGATCGCTGAGCGCGCGCTGGAAAACTCTAAGCTGAAGCGCGAAGTATCCGAGCTGAAGCGGCGCGCAGGCGACGCTGTCGAACTGATCGGAACGTCGGTTGCGGTCTCGCAACTTCGCCAGACGATCGAGAAGGTTTCGCCGACCAATAGCCGCATCATGATCTTTGGCGCATCCGGCTCCGGCAAGGAGCTGGTGGCGCGCATGATCCACAAGAAGTCGGCGCGCGCCAATGGTCCTTTCGTCGCGCTGAACGCTGCGAACATTACGCCGGATCGCATGGAGGTTGCCCTTTTCGGTACGGAAGGCTTGCCCGGCCAGGCGCGCAAGACTGGGGCGCTGGAAGAGGCCCACCGCGGCATTCTCTATCTCGATGAAGTCGGCGAAATGCCGCGCGAGACACAGAACAAGATCCTGCGCGTGCTAGTCGACCAACAGTTCGAGCGCGTCGGCGGATCGAAGCGGGTGAAAGTGGACGTTCGCATCATCTCTTCGACGGCTTACAATCTGGAAAGCCGCATTGCCGAAGGCTGGTTCCGCGAGGACCTTTACCATCGCCTTGCGGTCGTTCCCGTTCGCGTGCCGGCATTGGCGGAGCGCCGCGAGGACATCCCGTTCCTCGTCGATCAGCTGATGCGTCAGATTTCCGAGCAGGCAGGCATCCGTCTGCGCCGCATCGGCGACGATGCGATGGCGGTGCTGCAGGCTCATGACTGGCCAGGCAACATCCGCCAACTGCGCAACAATATCGAACGTCTGATGATCCTTGCGCGCTCGGACGGCCCGGATGCGCCGATTACGGCCGACATGTTGCCGACAGACCTTGGCGACATGCTGCCGAAGGTATCGGCCAAGAACGACTACCACATCATGACGCTTCCGCTGCGCGAAGCCCGCGAGATGTTCGAAAAGGATTACCTGATCGCGCAGATCAACCGCTTCGGTGGCAATATCTCGCGCACCGCGGAGTTCGTCGGCATGGAGCGCTCGGCGCTTCACCGCAAGCTGAAGTCGCTCGGCGTCTGATTGCTCCCGGCGCGGTTTTCTGCGCCGGTTTCCCATTTCATTGCCTTAAATTCAGGTTTCCCATGCCGAGAATTTCCTATGTGAATGGCCGCTACGAGCGGCACGCCGATGCGATGGTGCATATCGAAGACCGCGGCTACCAGTTCGCGGACGGCGTCTACGAGGTCTGCGAAATACGCCATGGCTATATCGTCGATATCACGCGCCATCTCGACCGCTTGAACCGCTCGCTCGGCGAGTTGCGCATCGCCTGGCCGATGAGTCGACAGGCGATGATCCATGTGATTCGCGAAACTGCGCGCCGGAACAAGGTGCGGAACGGCTTGTTCTACTTGCAGGTGACACGCGGCGTGGCGCGCCGCGACCACGTGTTTCCGGCCGAAGGCACCAAGCCTTCGCTGGTCATCACGGCCAAAAGCACCGATCCGTCAGTGATCGCGAAGAAGAACGCAAACGGAATCAGGGCGATCACCGTTCCCGACAATCGGTGGGATCGGGTCGACATCAAGACCGTCGGTCTTCTCTCGAATGCGCTGGCCCGCCAGCAGGCGAAGGAAGCGGGCGCCCAGGAGGCCATCTATGTCGATACAGACGGCTTCGTGAACGAGGGCGCGGCGACCAATGTCTGGATAGTCGACGCGGACGGCACTTTGATCACGCGCCCTGCCGAACATGGCATCCTGCGAGGCATCACGCGAACGACGCTGATGGACGTCGGGGCGAAGCTCGGCCTCAGGATCGCCGAGCGGAACTTCACCGTCGCAGAAATGCTGGCGGCGCGCGAGGTCTTCATCACGGCTGCCACAAGCATTTGTTTTCCTGTCGTTTCCGTCGACGGGCTGACGATTGCCAACGGTCATCCCGGCACGATCTCGCAGAATATTCGAGAAGCCTTTTTCGACGTTGCGGAAAAGATTGCGATTTGATACCAAGATTTGCTGGACGGAAGGGATGAGGATTACCATCCGCCTTGCAGGAGAGGTTGATTAATATTCACCGGCGCGATCAAGCCGGCAATAAAGAAAGAAGCGGCGCGATGGCGGAACGTTCTCAGAATTTGCAGGACTTATTTCTCAATACTGTTCGCAAACAAAAGATTTCTCTCACAATTTTTCTCATCAACGGCGTAAAGCTCACGGGCGTTGTCACTTCCTTCGACAATTTCTGCGTTCTTCTTCGCCGTGACGGCCATTCGCAACTCGTGTATAAACACGCGATCTCAACGATCATGCCGGGCCAGCCCATGCAGATGTTCGAGAGCGAAGAAGCAGCGTCCTAACAGGATCAGCAGTCATTACGACACGCGATACCAGGAATGATTCCATCATCCCGGAGGCCCAAAGACTTCGGGATGATATGCGGGCAACCGTTGTCGTGCCTGTGCTGAAGCAGGCGCGGAGCAAAAGTGTGCCGATCGAAGGCGCTGCCACCCGCTCGCCTGAGAGCCGCCTTGAAGAGGCGACCGGTCTCGCCGAGGCAATAGATCTCGATGTGGTCGGCGGCGCAATCGTGCCGATCTCTGATCCGCGTCCGGCAACTCTGCTCGGCACAGGCAAGATCGAGGAAATCAAGGCGAAGCTCGATGAGCACGATTCCGGCCTCGTGATCGTCGATCACCCGCTGACGCCGGTGCAGCAGCGCAATCTCGAGAAGGAATGGAACGCCAAGGTCATCGACCGGACGGGCCTGATCCTGGAAATCTTCGGCCGCCGCGCCTCCACGAAGGAAGGCACGCTGCAGGTCGATCTCGCGCATCTGAACTATCAGAAGGGCCGTCTGGTCCGCAGCTGGACCCACCTTGAACGCCAGCGCGGCGGCGGCGGCTTCATGGGCGGCCCTGGCGAAACGCAGATCGAGGCCGACCGCCGTCTGCTGCAGGATCGGATCATCAAGCTGGAGCGCGAGCTGGAGCAGGTCGTCCGCACCCGCCAGCTTCACAGGGCCAAGCGCAGGAAGGTGCCACATCCGATCGTGGCCTTGGTGGGCTACACCAACGCCGGCAAGTCGACACTCTTCAACCGGATCACCGGGGCAGGTGTCCTTGCCGAGGACATGCTCTTCGCCACGCTCGATCCAACGCTTCGCCGTATGAAGCTGCCGCATGGCCGCACCGTCATCCTGTCCGACACCGTTGGCTTCATTTCCGACCTGCCGACGCACCTTGTCGCCGCCTTCCGCGCCACGCTCGAAGAGGTGCTGGAAGCCGATCTGATCCTCCATGTCCGCGACATGTCGGATGCCGACAATCAGGCACAGAGCGCGGACGTGATGCGCATCCTGGACGATCTCGGCATCGACGAGGCCGAGGGCGCAAGGCGCATAGTCGAAGTCTGGAACAAGATCGACCGCCTGGAACCGGAAGCGCATGACGCGATGGTGCAGAGGGCAGCAGGCGCCGAAAACGTCGTCGCCGTTTCGGCCGTCAGCGGCGAAGGCGTCGATCACCTGATGCATGAAATCAGCAAGCGCCTTTCCGGGGTGATGACCGCGACGACGATCAAGCTGCCGTTGGACAAACTGGCGCTGCTGCCCTGGCTTTACGAACATGCGATCGTCGATGGCCGCGAAGACAATGAAGACGGCACGGTGACACTCGACGTAAGGCTCGCCGAAAGCGAAGCGGCCGAATTGGAACGGCGCATGGGTGACGGGCCGAAGCCGCAGAAGGAAGACTGGGAATAGCGTTTAGTTAGCCGAGCTGCCGCTCGATCGCCTTTGCCGCCTGCCAGATTTCCTCCATCCGCTCCAGCGTTGCTGCTTCCAGCGTTTCACCGTCTGCTTCAAGTGTTCTTTCGATGTGATTGAATCGGCGGCGGAATTTTGTGTTTGTGCCGCGTAGCGCTTGTTCGGGATCGGCTTTCACGTGCCGGCCGATATTGGCAATGGCGAAGATCAGGTCGCCGAGTTCGTCGCTGACTTTCGCGTGATTGCCCTCCTTCAGCGCGGCACGAAGCTCGCCGATCTCTTCCTCGATCTTGTCCAGGATCGGTTCCGGTGCCGACCAGTCAAAGCCAACCTTTGCGGCGCGTTCCTGCAGCTTCAGCGCTTCTGTCAGCGCAGGAAAGCTTCGCTGCACGGAGCCAAGAAAGCCAGCCTTGAAGTCGTCGCCGATCCCGCGCTTTACCCGCCGCTCGGCGCGCTCGCGTTTTTCCGCCTGCTTGATCTCGTCCCACTGCTTTCGGACAAGCTCCGGAGTGCCGGCATCGGACCGCGCAAAGACATGGGGGTGGCGGCGGATCATCTTGCGCGTGATGGCTGCGACGACGTCGCCGAAGGTGAATTCGCCGGCTTCCTCGGCCATGCGGGCATGGAAGACGACCTGCAGCAGCAGATCGCCCAGTTCCTCGCAGAGATCGTCCATGTCGTTGCGTTCGATCGCGTCAGAAACCTCGTAGGCTTCCTCGATCGTGTAGGGCTTGATCGTTTCGAAGGTTTGGACGACGTCCCAGGGGCATCCGGTTTCGGGATCGCGCAATGCGGCCATGATCTCGATCAGGCGCGAAATGTCTTTTGAAGCTTCCATGATATCTCAGTTCAAGGGGATGGCATTGGCGTCTTTGGACGCCTGATAGGTGTCGGACAGCGCATCGTAGCGGGCCCTAATGCGGGTGGCTTGCGCTTTCAGGCCAGCTTTCAACGGTTCGTCCTCGGTCTCGATGAGATCGGCGATCGCAAAACTGTTCCAGAAGGCGTTCTGGCGGCGGTATCCGCCGGGTTCGAGGCCGAAGACCTCTTTCAGAATCTTCAGATCGTGGGGGATGGCGAAGCTGTCGCGCGAATCCTCGTGGCTGAAGAAGTAATAGAAATTATCGAAGCCCGCCCAGGTGATCGCAGACATGCACATGCTGCAGGGTTCGTGAGTCGAGACAAAGATGAGCTCCTTGGTCGAAGGCTTGTCGGAGAGTTCGTAGAAACGCTTCAGCGTGTGGATTTCGCCATGCCAGAGCGGATTTTCCAGCTCGTTGTTCGTTTCTGCAACGATAAGCGAAAGGTCAGACTTGCGCAGGACCGCCGCCCCGAAGACCTTGTTGCCCTCGGAAACGCCGAGTTCGGTGATCGGCAGGATATGCTTCTCGATGACTTCGAGAAGGCGGGAAACAATCGTCTTTTCCGGCATGGCTTTCTCCCTGTTTCGTGCAGTTTACCGGTTGCCGCCGGGAAGCGGAATGGATGGTCCCGCCGAATCTGCGCATTTGTCACCACCTTATGAATGGGCTGCAGCATTTTCCAACGACCGGGCGACTTTTCTCAAATCCTTGAGGTGGCGAGCAAAAGAATACGCGCCCGGCGGGGCATTCGAATTTCTGTTTCTTCAATCCGTTGACGGTAAAAGGCATAGTCGGCCCACTTCGAAGTGGAACGATAATGCCTTCCAGCAACGAACAGCTATCGGTATTTCCCGCATTCTTCCGTGTGGAAGGGCGGATTGCAGCCGTTTTCGGCAATGGAGACGAGGCCTTCGCCAAGGTGCGTCTGCTGCTGAACACGCGCGCCCGCATCGTTGCTTATGCGGAACATCCCGAGGCCGACTATCACTCCTTCCTGATTTCCAACCGCATCGAAACGGTTCGTGCGCCGTTCTCGCCCGCGCAAGTGGACGGTGCAACGCTCGTTTTCGCCGCGACAGGCGACGCCGCCGAAGATCGAGCGATCGTGGAAGCTGCCCAGGCGGCCAGAATTCCGGCCAATGCGGTCGACCAGCCGGACTATTGCGATTTCTTCACGCCGGCTCTCGTCAATCGCGCGCCGGTCGCCGTTGCGATCGGCACGGAGGGCGCCGGTCCGGTGCTTGCCCAGATGATCCGCGCGCAGGTCGACCAGTTGCTCTCGCCGTCGCTCGGCCGTCTGGCGGACCTTGCGGCGAGCTACCGCAAGACCGTCGAGCATCTCGTTCCGCGCGGCGTCGCCCGCAGGGTCTTCTGGCGCCGTTTCTTCTCGGGCGCGGTGGCGGATGCGGTCGCGAACGGTAATCTTCCCGAAGCACGCCGCGCCGCAAACGGCCTGCTGCGCTCCGCGGAAAAAATTGAAGGCCGTGTCTGGCTCGTCGGCGCCGGTCCGGGTGCCGAGGATCTGCTGACGTTGCGCGCCCAGCGGGTCATGATGGAAGCCGACGCCATCGTTTTCGATGCGCTGGTGCCGCAGACGATCGTTGATATGGGCCGCCGCGATGCCGAGCGCCTTTCGGTCGGTAAACGCAAGGGTTGCCATTCGAAATCGCAGGAAGAGATTAACGATCTGCTGGTCCAGCTTGGACGCCAAGGCAAGCGAGTCGTGCGCCTGAAATCCGGCGATCCGCTGGTTTATGGCCGGGCAGGGGAAGAGATGGCGGCGCTGCGTGCGGCAGGCATCGGCTACGAGGTCGTTCCGGGCATCACCTCCGCTTTGGCTGCCGCAGCCGATTTCGAGCTGCCGCTGACGCTGCGCGGCGTTGCCTCGTCGCTGGTCTTCACGACAGGGCATGACCTGACCGGCGACGTGCTGCCGGATTGGGCAAGCCTTGCCGTGTCGGGCGCGACGATCGCCGTATATATGGGCCGCACCGTCGCGGCCTCGGTCGCCGCGCGGCTGATCAATGCCGGGCTTCCCGCCGAGACGACCGTTGCGGTCGTCGAGAACGCCAGCCGCCGCGATCGCCGTCTGCTGCATGGCATCTTGCGTGATCTTCCCGACCTGCAGCATCGTGACGAGTTGACCGGACCGGTCATGGTCATTATCGGCGATGCGGTCGCAGGCGCCAATTTCGAACTGTCCGAGCCGCTGGTGCGCCATGAGGCGACCGCGCCGGAATTTGCAAGGAGCTGAACATGGTCGACAAGGTTCTGACCGCCAACAGGCTGACGGACGGCGTGGCCGTATGGCTGAACGCTGGCGGCGAATGGGTAACCTCGCTGCAGGGTGCGCTCATTGCCCGCCATGCCGAGGCCGTGACCGCCTTGGAAGAGATCGGCAAGAAATCCTATGCCGAGAACAAGGTCGTTGACGTTGCCGTCATCGAAGTTCAGGAAACCAACGGCGTTCTATGGCCGCTCCGCCTTCGCGAGCGCATCCGCGCCCAGGGCCCGACCATGGAATATGCGGCGGGCTACAAGCCGGCCGATCCCGAATTCATTGCAGTCTGAGGAAGCTGATGTACCGTTACGACGAATTTGACCACGCCTTTGTCGCCGAGCGCGTCGAGCAGTTTCGCGACCAGGTTCAGCGCCGACTGTCCGGTGAGCTTGCCGAGGATGCGTTCAAGCCGCTGCGCCTGATGAACGGCGTCTATCTACAGCTTCATGCCTATATGCTGCGCATCGCGATTCCTTATGGCACGCTCTCCTCGCGCCAGATGCGTATGCTCGCCCATATCGCCCGCACCTATGACCGCGGCTACGGCCACTTCACGACCCGCCAGAACCTGCAGTTCAACTGGCCGAAGCTCTCCGACATGCCCGATGTGCTCGCCGACCTGGCAACCGTCGAGATGCACGCGATGCAGACCTCCGGCAATTGCATTCGCAACGTGACGGCCGATCATTTCGCCGGCGCCGCCGCGGACGAAGTCGCCGATCCGCGCCCCTATGCGGAAATCCTGCGCCAGTGGTCGTCCGTGCATCCGGAATTCTCTTTCCTGCCGCGCAAGTTCAAGATCGCCGTAACCGGCGCCGAGCGTGACCGCGCCGCGATCCAGGTCCACGACATCGGCCTGCACCTGAAGAAGAACGACAAGGGCGAGATCGGTTTTGCCGTCTATGTCGGGGGTGGCCAGGGTCGCACGCCGATGATCGCCAAGCTGATTCGCGACTTCCTGCCGGAAGAGGACCTTCTTTCCTATACGACCGCGATCATGCGCGTTTATAACCTGCACGGCCGCCGCGACAACAAGTACAAGGCGCGCATCAAGATCCTCGTGCACGAAACCGGCGCCGAAGAACTGGCGCGCCAGGTCGAGGTGGAGTTTGCGCAGCTCAAGGATACCGAGCTGAAGCTGCCGGAAAAGGACGTTCAGGCGATCACCGCCTATTTCGCGCCGCCCGCGCTGCCCGAGCGTGCTGAAGGTTGGGAGAACCTTGCCCGCTGGAAGAAGGCCGATCCGGCTTTTTCCCGCTGGGTGCTGCAGAACGTGGCGCCGCACAAGAACCCCGATTACGGCATGGTGACGATCTCGCTGAAACCGATCGGCGGCATTCCGGGCGATGCCTCCGACGCGCAGATGGATGCCGTTGCCGATATCGCCGAGGAATATGCCTTCGACGAAATCCGTGTGAGCCACGAACAGAACCTCATCCTGCCGCATGTGGCGCTGGCCGATCTGGAAGCCGTCTATCGCGGCCTGGTCGCGGCCGGTCTCGAAACCGCCAATGCCGGCCTCATCACGGATATCATTGCCTGTCCCGGGCTGGACTACTGTGCGCTCGCCAATGCACGCTCCATTCCGGTTGCGCAGGAAATCTCCAGGCGGTTCGGCGATCCGGCGCGTCAGGCCGAGATCGGCGAGCTGAAGATCAAGATTTCCGGCTGCATCAACGCCTGCGGACATCACCATGTCGGCCATATCGGCTTGCTGGGCGTCGAAAAGAAGGGTGCCGAACTCTACCAGATCACTCTTGGCGGCTCCGGTGACGAGCACACCTCGATCGGCGAGATTATCGGCCGGGGCTTCGAACCGGACAAGGTGACGGACGCGATCGAGACGATCGTCGATACCTATCTCGGCTTGCGTCAGGCCCCATCGGAAACCTTCCTCGCCGCCTACCGCCGCGTCGGACCGCAGCCCTTCAAGGATGCGCTCTATGGCGCGGCTGCGGAAGCGGCATAAGGAGGGGATGATGATGAAGATCTGGAGAGAAGTCGGTTTTGCCGCCAGCGATCCCTGGGTGATCGAAACCGAAGAGGTGAAAGCGGAGGGCGATCAGAAGCCGCTGCTCGGCCTCGACGAATTGATCGCAAAGGCCGGCGAGAGCAACGATGTCGGCCTCGGCGTGCTGATCAAGCCGGCCGACGACGTCCGCAAGCTTGAGCCGTACCTCGATCGCCTCGATATCGTCGCCGTTGCCTTCCCGGCATTCAGTGACGGCCGTGCTTTCAGCCATGCCTCGCTGCTGCGCGAGCGGCTCGGTTATGCCAAGGAACTGCGGGCTGTGGGCGATGTGCTCATCGACCAGATCCCGCTGATGCTGCGCGTCGGAATCGACAGCTTCACCGTGACCAACGAAACGGCCCTCAAGCGCCTTTCCGAGAACCGGCTGCCCGGAATTCCGCATCATTATCAGCCGGCTGCGCGTGACGCGGAGGCCGGTAAGGGCTATAGTTGGCGCCGTCAGGCGAAGCCGGCGGCATAATGCCGGCTCGCCGTCTCTGATGACGGAAGCGATGCAATGAAACATTTCGAAGTGGCGGTGATCGGCGGCGGTCTCGCCGGCATGGTGGCCGCGATCGCACTGGCTCGCGGCGGCCGTAGCGTGGCGCTGATTGCCCCTACCGCGGCGACCGGGGACCAGCGCACGACGGCGCTGATGGATCAGTCGATCCGCTTCCTCGATCGCTTGTCTCTATGGGACAAGCTGAAGCCTGAAACCGCGCCGCTGAAGAGCATGCGCATCATCGACGCCACGAATCGGCTGCTGCGTGCGCCAGCCACGACCTTCCGCGCCGCCGAAATCGGTCTCGACGCCTTCGGTTACAATTTCCCGAACAAGGCTCTGACCGGCGTGCTTGAGACTGCCGTCGCCATAGAAGGCAATATCACGCGATTCACCTCTTATGCCGACAGCATCGATATAGGCGAGAATGCCGTTTCCATCGCGCTCGCAGGCGGCGAGGTTCTGTCTGCGGATTTCGCCGCCGGCGCCGACGGCCGCAAGTCGAAGCTTAGGGAAGCAGCCGGCATCGGTGCCCGCAACTGGTCCTATCCACAGTCGGCCATGGTGCTGAACTTCGGCCATTCGCTGCCGCACGAAAACATCTCGACGGAATTTCACACCGAGAGCGGCCCCTTCACTCAGGTACCCTTGCCAGGCAATCGCTCCAGCCTCGTCTGGGTCCAGGATCCGTCGGATGCCGCCGCTGGCCTCGAATTGTCGCTTGCTGAATTGAGCAAAGTCGTCGAAGGGCGGATGCAGTCGATCCTCGGCAAGGTGAGCGTCGAGGAAGGCGTACAGGTCTGGCCGCTTTCGGGCATGATGGCGCACCGCTTCGGCAAGGGCCGGATGGCGCTGATCGGAGAGGCCGCGCACGTCTTCCCGCCAATCGGGGCGCAGGGCCTCAATCTCAGCCTGCGCGATATCATGGCGCTGGCAGATATTCTCTGCCACCGCGCCGAAATACCGACACCGGCCGATTCGGGCGATCGGTTCGACCGAAGGCGCCGCGCCGACATCATGACGCGAACGGCGAGCGTCGATTTGCTGAACCGCTCGCTTCTGTCTGGTTTCCTGCCGGTCCAGATGCTGCGCGCTGCGGGCCTTCACATCCTCTCGGCATTTCCGCCGCTTCGCAGCGTCGTCATGCGTGAAGGCATCGAGCCGGGCGGCGGCTTCCGCGATATTCCAAGCGCCTTACGGGAAAAATTCAGCCGAAGGAAAGCCTGATCCGCCTAGCCGATCTGCATCAGGATCGGAAAAGTCTGCTGGAACCAGATGGCGGCATCACTCACGAATCCGAAAATGAAGGCGAGCCCTGTCAGCACGAGGAAGGCGCCTGTGATTTTTTCGACGGTGCCGAGATGGCGGCGGAAGCGCGCCAGAAAGTTCATGAAGGCGCCGGAGAAGCCGGCGGCGATCCAGAATGGAATGGCAAGGCCCAGCGAATAGACGGCAAGGAGCCCGGCGCCGGAGCCAACCGTCTCGCGCGATGCCGCGACCGCCAGAATGGCGCCGAGCACCGGCCCGATGCAGGGCGTCCAGCCGAAGGCGAAGGCAAGTCCCATGATATAGGCGCCGGTCAGCGTCGCCGGCTTGCCGCCGCTCTGGAAGCGGGCCTCGCGCGCGAAAAGCCCGATTCGGAAGACGCCGAGGAAATTCAGCCCCATGAGGATGATGATGAGGCCGCCGATCTTCGCCAGAAGATCCAGATGCTGGCGCAGCAGCATGCCGATGCTGGAAGCCCCGGCGCCGAGCGCGACGAAGACCGTGGCGAACCCGAGCGTGAAGAACAGCGCCGAAAACAGCACACCGCGCCGGAAATCGGGCGCAACTGCAACAGCATTGCCACCGCGAAACTGCTCGACGGAAATACCTGCCATATAGCAGAGATAGGGCGGAACGAGGGGAAGCACGCAGGGGGAAAGAAAGGAGAGGGCTCCCGCAAGCAGGGCGCTCAACAGGGAAATATCGGCAATCGACACGCATTCTCTCCGGCTGCAATCCGGCGGATGTTTAGCGCCGCAACCCGCCGATTGCCAATCACCTTTTCGCGCTCCGGCAAGAAATGTGCCTAACGCGGCGAAAAAGAGAGATTTTTCGGTTGACCGCAATAGGTCGCCTGCATATGTTCCGCGCACTTCCGGCCGGGGCGGCCTTTCAGCCCAAGGCATCAAGGGAGAGCGTAGCTCAGCTGGTAGAGCAACTGACTTTTAATCAGTAGGTCCCGGGTTCGAGCCCCGGCGCTCTCACCAAGGATTTCAATGACTTGGTGAAGAATCATATATTTGGTGACTGCTCCAGTCGCCACGGAGGGGGCTTTCCGGGCCCGTCCGCAATCAAATTGCATGTTTCAGACAGCGGGAATCGACCGATCCGAATGATGTTTCCGTCAAAGGGGAACCTCCGAAGCTCCATCCGATAAGGAGGACCGCATCGCGATATCAAAGGACGAGGCGCGGAAGATGCTCGCCGAAGCATACGCCAACACACCAATCATGCCGGAGACAAAGCACTACACTGATGGCCTGCCACACGAGCCGTGCAACCTTCGACAGCTGTTCATAGGCGGGCGGAAAGGCAAGAAGGGTGAAAGCGGGTCCCGGGCCTGGCAAAACATCTACACAGAGAAAGAGAACCGAGAGACATTCAGTCGTGGCCTTGATGCGATGCAAGACACCCACGTGCGTGTCCTCACCGAGGCTATGACCGCGAAGCGCCTCAGCGAACTCGGGGAGACACGCGGCTACCGTGGCCGGCACGCAATCGATGCTGGGCGCCGTCTTCTCCGAGCAGCGAACGACAACTTCGAAATGGCGATGGAATTGGCTCGGTATGCCGCGGAAGAGTGAGTAGGGAAGTTTCTCCCTGTTCATCCCCCTTTGAGGATGAAGGGGATGGTGAAGGCCATCTCCAATCCTTTCCGGGCGCACATATTGGTTGCGACAGACGCTCGGCCTGCGATGAGCCGGGCGTAACTATCTAAACTTCGGCGCGCGTTTGGCGTTGTACATGAGTTCGCACGCGGTCGCGAACGGACCAAATAACCGGAGGAGCCTCGTTTCTTCTTCATCGTCCAATCGATGTCGCGAGCAGAACTCCGTCACCGACCAGACCTTTGTTGCCATATTCGAGTCTGCAATTTCCGGCTCAATGCGTTCCATAGAAATCCTCCCGCTCCTAATGGGACAACACTACTAAAGTCTAATTTAGAAGCAAATGAAATAACAATGCTGGCGCGATTTTTGTCGTTTCGCCATCCCCTGGCGCGCCTCCTCCGCCCCGGGTTTGAGCCCCGGCGCTCTCACCAAAAATCAGCAATGAGATCGCGATAGACCTCACGGAAGCTCAGTCAAGCGGATGTTTTGCTCCCGTTCATAATCGGGATGTTAATGTCGATCTCCAATGTCTGAGGAGATCGACAGATGCGCGTAACGCAGATTCTTATGGGGCTTGCCGCTGCGGCCACGCTGATGACTGCCCCTGCACCCAGCTTTTCCCAGGATTTCGAGTTCTACATAGGCAGGGACCAGCCGCGCTATTACTATGATGACGACGACTATGAGCGGCCAAGGTATAGGTATGATCGGCAGCGTCCGCGGTGGCGTCAGTGCACATCCGGCCAGGCGCTCAACATATCCCGCCGATATCTTCGAAACCCGAGAGTTGCGAGGACATCGTACGATTCCATCGTCATAATTGGCCGCGGCAGAGTTAACGAGCGGATTCGCATGGTTTTTGGAAGAGAGCCCGGTTGCCCGCGGATCGGCTAACGAGAAACCGTGCATCCGAAGGTCAAGCCCGCCGTCTGGCGGGCTCTTTTATGGGAGCCGCCCGGGTCGCGGAGACCCGGCATCAGGCCTCGTATGGTCCACGTGCCGGATCTCCTTTTGCCGTAGCGGGGAGGGGTGCTCTACGGCCCAAGGACATTGATCGGCTGCTGCTGAGTCGGTCCATCTCAATGGACGGGTAAGGATAACGGCCGGTAAATATCCACTGGGTGCGCTTCGATCAGGGACATCATCACCCTTGGAGCATTCTACAGCTTGGCCGCGGGTGCTTCACCGTCCGCTTTGGACGGCCTGGTACACCATTTCGCAGATTCGAGCCTCTGGTCTGTCGTTTTTCGGATTTGCGCAAACCTTCCCAACGGCCCTGAACGCCCTAATTTCCGGGTTCTAACAAGGAGGTTGCCATGGCCGACTCTGCCAATCAGACGGTGCCGACGCGCAGGGTATTGCGCGGCAGGCCTTACAGCATGAGCGAATTCGCCCGGAAATACCGTTTGGATGAAAAGGAGGCCAAGCGGCTTTACGAAAAATTTGGACCGTCGGCGACCGAACTCGATCTCCTGATGGCCGCCAAGCGCAAGCCGCCGACACTGCCGCTGGATTTCGACGCCTGATGAGAACGCGCACCGGGGGCTGCCTCTGCGGCGCGGTCAGATATGAGGTGAAGGGCGAGCCGCTTCGCGCCGGCCTCTGTCATTGTGCGGACTGCCGCAAGGAGAGCGGCTCGGCTTTCGTCACGTTCGCCGTGTGGCCGCGCGAAGCATTCGACCATTCCGGTCCGGCTGCGACACATCAAGGCCGCAGCTTCTGCCCGGTATGCGGCGGGCGTCTGTTCTGCCTGACGGACGAGGAAGCGGAACTCCGGCTCGGCTCTCTCGACGACGCGCCAATGGAGATCGCGCCGCTCTACGAGATCTGGGTCAAACGCCGCGAAAGCTGGCTGCATCCGCTGCAGAGGACTGACCAATATCAGGAAGACGCCGGCTAAAGCGGACTTTCATTACCAAGATTTAATTGCACATTTTCGTCATTCCATGCGAATGCGCCTCTAACGCTAATTTCCGGTTCATCTTCACTATGACTATCTGGATGGTGAACGGAAACAGGCCCTCTCATTTTGATTTGAGGATTTTATGGACGATTCCCCATCTGGGATTGGCGCGAAGGGTACAGCAGCCAATGCGGATCTTGCCGCAGTCCTCGCTGTATCCGGCAAGCGAGGCAAGGGCCGTCGTTGGCGCGGGCGCCTTATCGCTGCCGTCGTGTTGGTCGCCGTCGCCGGTGCAGGCGTTTATTTCTATGCCGGTCGCAGCGGCAATGCATACAGCTATACGACACAGCCGGTAAAGCGCGGCGATCTGACGGTCCTGGTAACCGCGACCGGCTCGGTGCAGCCGACGCAACAAGTTGACATATCGAGCGAACTTTCCGGCACCGTGCGCGAGGTCAATGTCGATTACAACAGCGAAGTCAAATCCGGCGAGGTGCTGGCGGTTCTCGATACGAACAAGCTGGAAGCCGATGTGAAGAGCTCGCGCGCGAAGCTCGATTCGGCCAAGGCGAACGTGTTGAAGGCCCATGCCGACCTGCTGTCGGCGCAGGTCTCGCTGGAGCGTTTGAAGAGCCTGGTCAGAGGCAGCGTCTCGACGCAGCAGAGCCTTGACGATGCGACTTACAAATACGAGTCCGCCGCAGCCACGAAGCAGATCAATGAGGCGGAGGTGCTTTCGGCCGAGGCCGATCTGCGGCTCGCTGAGGTCAACCTTGCCAAGGCCAGGATCGTTTCGCCGGTCGACGGCGTCATTCTGACCCGCTCGGTGGATCCGGGCGCGACCGTCGCTGCCTCGCTTTCAGCCCCGATTCTCTTCACGATCGCCGGCGATCTCCGGAAGATGGAACTGCAGGTTGATGTGGACGAGGCCGATGTCGGCCAGATCGCCGTCGGGCAGAAGGCGACCTTCACGGTCGACGCCTATGCGAACAAGAGCTTTCCCGCCGAAATCGAGCAGATCCGCTTTGCTTCGGAGACCACCAACAATGTCGTCACGTACAAGGCCGTGCTCTCGGTCGACAATGCCGATCTCCTGCTGCGCCCCGGCATGACAGCAACGGCGGATATTACCGTGGAGGCCGTTAAGAATACGCTGATGGTACCGAACGCGGCGCTGCGCTATGCGCCGCCGGAGGCCGAATCGCGCGGCGGACGCGGCATCTTCGGTCTGTTCCGTCCGCCGCGCATGGGGCCGCGTTCGGGCGGCAACGGCGCTGAAGCGCTCACGGGCGCGAAACGCCGGGTCTGGGTGCTGCGCGAGGGCCGCCAGGTGCCGCTGGTCATCCAGGTTGGATCGTCGGACGGTCAGTTCACGCAGGTCACGACCGGTGAACTCAAGGAAGGCGATGCGCTTGTGACCGACGCGATGGCGCGGGCGCGATAGGCGGGCGGAAAGATGACCAGTCCACCGCTTCTCGAATTCAGGCAGGTGTCGAAGATCTACGGCCGCGGCGAGGCGGCGATCCGCGCGCTCGACCATGTCGATCTGCAGATCAATACCCATGAATTCGTCGCGATCATGGGGCCGTCGGGTTCTGGCAAGTCGACGGCAATGAATATCCTCGGCTGCCTCGATGTGCCGAGTGCCGGCGATTACGTCTTCCAGGGCATATCCACGACCGGTTTCGGCCGTAACCAGCTGACGCTGCTCAGACGCCATATGCTGGGATTCGTCTTCCAGGGGTTCAATCTTCTTGCGCGGACATCGGCGGTGGAGAACGTCGAGCTGCCGCTGATCTATCGAGGTATTGCGGCGGGCGAGCGCCACAGGCGTGCCAAAGAGGCGCTGGGTTTGGTCGGGCTGGCGGGACGCGAGCACCACAAGACACAGGAGCTTTCCGGCGGCCAGCAGCAGCGCGTGGCGATTGCCCGCGCGATCGTCACTGAACCGGCGCTGCTTCTCGCCGACGAGCCGACCGGCAATCTCGACACGAAAACCAGCGCCGAGATCATGGATCTGATGACACGGCTGAACCGGGAGCAGGGGATCACCATCGTCATGGTCACGCATGAACCGGACATTGCGGCTCATGCTGAGCGCATACTTCGTTTCGTCGATGGAAAGCTCGAGGCAGAGATCGCGCATCAGGGCGAGGTGGACCATGTTCCTTGAAACGCTGAAACTCGCACTGCGCGCCATCAGCCGCAACATGCTGCGTTCCTTCCTCACTGTGCTTGGCGTTGTCATAGGTGTCGCCGCGGTCATTGCATTAGTGACCATCGGTAACGGCACGACCGAGCAGGTCTCGTCCGAACTCTCGCGACTCGGAACCAACATGCTCTTCGTGCGGCCCGGCCAGTTCGGTCCGGGGCGCGCAAGCTCCGAGGCGAGGCGGTTTACCGTCAAGGATGTCGACGCGATACGGGATCAAGTAGGTGGTCTTCGCGCTGTCGCGCCGCTCAACCAGACGACGGCGACGGCGATCTATGGTGGCCAGAGCCACTCGACCACCGTCATGGGCACGACGAACGACTATTTCATCGCGCAGGACTGGGACATTGCGCTCGGCCGTACCTTCGAGGCGGCGGAAGAGCGCGGACGCGCCCGCTGCATTCTCGGCGAAACGGTGCGGTCGCAGCTTTTCGGTGCGGCCAACCCGACAGGGCAGCAGATTCGCGTGGGCAAGGTGTCCTGCAGCGTCATCGGCGTACTGGCGAAACGCGGTCAATCGGGCATGGGTACCGATCAGGACGATGTTGTGATCATGCCGGTGAAGGTCTATCAGCGCCGCATCGGCGGCCGGGCCAATGCCAATGTCCAGATGATTGTCGTTTCAGCCCGCGATGGCGTCGCGACCTCCAAGGTTCAGACCGAGACTGAGAACCTGCTGCGCGAGCGCCGCAAGATCATTCCGGGCCGCGAAGACGATTTCAACGTCAACGACATGACGCAGATCGCCGAAGCGATGACGGGCACGACGACATTGCTCACGGGCCTGCTCGGCGCCGTTGCCGCGATCAGCCTTCTGGTCGGCGGGATCGGCATCATGAACATCATGCTGGTGTCGGTCACCGAACGCACGCGGGAGATCGGCATCCGGCTTGCGATCGGCGCGCTTGAAACCCAGGTCCTCATGCAGTTCCTCGTCGAGGCCGTCGCGCTGTCACTCTTCGGCGGCATCACCGGCATAGTGCTTGGAATGGGCATCGGCTTCACCGCTGTCACCTTGTTGAAGGTTCCTTTTGTCGTTAGCCCTCTGATGATCGCCATTGCTTTCGTCTTTTCGGCGGCCATCGGCATGATCTTCGGCTATTTCCCGGCCCGCCGCGCGGCGCAGTTGAACCCGATCGAAGCCTTGCGCCATGAATGAAAAAGGCCGGGCGATCACCCGGCCTCGTAAAGCTCAATTCTTATCGAGCAATTAGAACTTCGGCAGTTCCGGGCGGTTTGCCAGTGCCTTTTCGATAACTGCCACGACGCGCTGGCGCTGTTCGCCTGCAAGCGGCAGACGAGGGGCGCGGACGCGGTCGTTCGACTGGATGGCGTAGACTTCCGCAAGCTTGATGTTCTGGACGAGGAAGGTCGAGACATCGAGATCGAGGAGGGGACGGAACCAGCGGTAGATGGCGCGCGCTTCGTCAAGGCGACCCGCCTGAACGAGCTTATAGATCGCGACCGTTTCCTTCGGGAAGGCAACGACGAGACCGGCGACCCAGCCATGCGCGCCCATCAGCAGGCTTTCGAGCGCCAGGTTGTCGACGCCGGTGAACACGTCGAAGCGTTCGCCGAATGCGTTGAAGATGTCGGTCACGCGGCGAATATCGTCGGTCGATTCCTTCATGGCGACAACCAGGTCGTCCTTCGCCAATTCTTCGAACATCGGGATCGTGACGTCGACGCCATAGGCGACCGGATTGTTATAGACCATGACTGGCAGTCCGCCCGCCGTGGCAATCGCCTGGACGTGCGCCAGCGTCTCTTCCGGAGCGGATTTGTACGGCACGCCCGGCAGGATCATGAAACCGCTGGCGCCGGTCTTTGCCGCAGCCTTGGCGGCAGCAGCGCCGCGCTTCGTCGAGCTTTCGCAGACCGTCATCAGCACCGGCTTCGAACCTGCGGTCGAGCGCGCGACCTTCAGGATCTCCAGCTTCTCTTCCGGTTCGAGCGTCATGTTTTCGCCGAGCGAGCCGCAGACGATGATGCCGTCGACACCTGCGTCGGCCTGCAGGCCGAAGCAGCGTTCCATTTCGGCAAGATCCAGCTCGCCGTTCTCAGTGAATTTCGTCGTTACTGCAGGAAATACGCCGCGCCACATGTTCGTCTCCTTGGCTCTGATATATCACAACAACTTGCCATCCGATTTACGCCGTGTCAATATCTGATATATCAGAGTGAAATATGGACCACCGAATGCAGAATTCACAGAGCCATCTGGCCTATCTCGCACTTGAACACGCCATTGTGACGCTGGTGTTGAAGCCGGGCGCGCTGGTGACCGAAAAGCAGCTGATCGATATTGCCGGTCATGGCCGCACGCCGGTGCGTGAAGCGATCCAGAAACTCGCTTGGCAGGGGCTTGTCATCGTCAGGCCGCGGGTAGGGCTGCAGGTAGCGGAGATCAAGCCGGACGATCATGCCAATGTCATGCAGGTGCGCAGGGAACTGGAGCCTATTGCTGCGTCGCTGGTCGCGAAGCATGCAACGGACGAGCAACGGGAGGCGCTGATAGATTGTGCCCGCACGATGACCAGTTGCGCCGTCAATGGCGATCTTGCTGCCTTCTTCGCTGCCGACAAGGCATTCGATGAGATTATTGAGGAGGCTTGCCCGAATACTTTCATCACCGCGGCGCTTGGGCCTGTGCAGACACATTCACGCCGTCTCTGGTACTCGACTGCCACGCCGGATCGGATGGACCGCTCGATCGCGCTCCACGTCACCGTCATTCGCGCCATCCAGCAGGGCAAGGTGGAAGAGTCGCGGCAGGCAATGGCGGTCTTGATCGACTATCTCAGCTACAAGCCATAACCACTTCGCCTCAGCGGGGAGAAGTGCCGAGCAAAGTGAGGCGATAAGGGGGATGAGCGTCGATAGGAGCTAACGTCTGAGCGACAAACGAAAATGGCATTTGCCGCATCGCCGCCTCATCCGACCCTTCGGGCCACCTTCTCCCGAGCGAGGAGAAGGGTAACTCAGCCCACGAAGGCGCGTTCGATGACGAACTCGGCAGGCTTGCTGTTGGCGCCTTCTTCAAAGCCTGCCTTTTCGAGCAGTTCCTTGGTGTCCTTCAGCATGGCGGAAGAACCGCAAATCATGCCGCGGTCGATTGCCGGGTCGAGCGGCGGAACGCCAAGATCGGCAAAGAGCTTGCCGGAGGCAATCAGATCGGTGATGCGGCCGCGATAGGCGAAGTCTTCGCGGGTTACGGTCGCATAATGGCGTAGCTTGCTGCCGACGATCTCGTTCAGCAGTTCGTCGTTCCGAATTTCTTCCACCAGGTCGAAGCCGTATTTCAGCTCCGCGACCTCGCGCGTCGTATGGGTGAGGATCACCTCCTCGTACTTCTCATAGGTTTCCGGATCGCGAATCAGGCTTGCGAAGGGCGCAACACCCGTTCCGGTCGAGAACATGTAGAGCCGCTTGCCTGGCGTCAGCGCATCGAGCACCAGCGTGCCGGTCGGCTTCTTGCGCATCAGAACCTGGTCGCCCGGCTTGATGGCCTGGAGATGCGAGGTGAGTGGGCCGTCCGGCACTTTGATCGAGAAGAATTCGAGTTCTTCGGCCCAGGCAGGGCTTGCGATCGAGTAGGCACGGAAAACCGGCTTGCCGTCTACCATAAGGCCGATCATCGCAAATTCGCCGGAACGGAAACGGAAGCCCTGTGGCCGGCTCATCGTGAAGCGGAAGAGCCGGTCCGTATAGTGCGTGACGCGCAGCACCGTTTCGGCATACACATTTGCCGGAACGGCGGAGGAGAAATCTTCGGTCTTTGCTGGAGCGTTCATTCGGTATCGGATCCCGTATTCGTCGCATGATCGGTCTGATGCGAGGCAGATATTACAAATACGCCGAAAATTAAAGGCAATCCATTCTCTGACAGGCAGCAGCCACGAAATATGCATGTCATTCTCATGATTCAATACCCTGCGTATACTTGTCGCTTTTGCGCTGGCGAAGCAGGGCAAAGGATGCATATTAGGCCAAAACGCCGCGAGCAGGTTTAACTGGCGGCAGGCAGCACGGGGAAACATGAAGATTTTCAATTACAAGCGTGTTCCTTATGCAGAGATACGCGCCTTTTCCGTCCATATTTTGACGGCGTCCGGCTCGTTCCTCGCATTTCTTGGTGTGGTCGCTGCCGCCGAGCACCGATTCATCGACATGTTCTGGTGGTTGGGCCTTGCCCTGCTCGTTGACGGCATCGACGGCCCCATTGCCCGCAAGGTGCGGGTGAAGGAGGTTTTGCCCAACTGGTCGGGCGACACGCTCGACAATATCATCGACTACGTGACCTACGTGCTTCTGCCTGCTTTCGCGCTTTATCAGAGCGGCATGATCGGTGAGCCCTGGTCCTTTGCCGCCGCCGGCATGATCGTCGTGTCAAGCGCCATCTATTATGCCGACATGGGCATGAAGACCGATGAGTATTTTTTCTCCGGCTTTCCCGTCGTCTGGAATATGATCGTCTTCACGCTCTTCGTCATCGATGCGAGCGCCGTGACCGCCTTGAGTGTCGTGATCGCCTCGGTGATCCTGACCTTCCTGCCGATTAATTTCTTGCATCCGGTGCGCGTCAAACGTCTGCGGCCGATCAATCTCGGCGTTTTCTTTCTCTGGTCGGCGCTCGGCATGTATTCGCTGCTCATGCATTTCAATATGCCGCAGTGGGCGATCATTCTTTTCGTGATCAGCGGTATCTATCTCTATTGCATCGGTGCCGTGCTGCAGTTCTTCCCGGCGCTGGGGCGTGGCGAGTAGGAGCAAAAGATGACAAAGACGCAGGCGATCGCTTTCAGCCGCAATGGCAGTCCTGAGGTTCTTGACTATGTCGATGTCGATCTGCCGCCGCCATCCGCCGGCGAGGTGCAGATCAGGCACGCCGCGATCGGCCTCAATTTCATCGACGTGTATTTCCGCGATGGAACCTACAAGGTGCCGCATCTGCCCTTCACCCCCGGGAAGGAAGCGGCGGGCACCGTGACGGTTGTCGGACCCGGCGTCACCGATTTCACCGTTGGCGACCGGGTTGCCTATGCCGGCGCCGACGGCGCCTACAGCGTGGAGCGGAACGTCGAAACCAAGCATCTCGTCAAGGTGCCGGACGGGATCAGCCTGGAAACGGCAGCCGCGATGATGCTGAAGGGCATGACCGCCGAATATCTGCTGAACCGGACGTTCAAGGTCGGTCCCGAGACGGCTCTACTTTTCCATGCCGCCGCAGGCGGCGTCGGGTTGATCGCAGGGCAATGGGCCAAGGCGCTGGGCGCAACGGTAATCGGCACCGCGGGCTCGGAAGACAAGGCGAAGCTCGCGCTCGAGCATGGCTACGATCACGTCATCAACTAGCGGACGGAAAACTTTCTCGACCGTGTCCGGGAGATCACCGGCGGCAAGGGCGTGGACGTCGTCTATGACTCGATCGGCCGCGATACCTTCCCGCAATCGCTCGATTGCCTGAAGCCGCGCGGCATGTTCGTCTCCTTCGGCCAATCCTCTGGTCCGATTGAGAATTTCACGATGGCGATGCTGGCGCAGCGGGGCTCGCTTTATGCGACGAGGCCGTCGCTTTTCACTTACATCGCCACGCGCGACGAACTGACCGCCTGTGCAAACGCGCTATTTGATATTGTGCTAAGCAGCAAAGTGCGTATCAATATCAACCAAACATATCCGTTGCGTGAGGTGGGACGGGCTCACGCGGACCTGGAAACAAGAAGAACTACGGGAACTACGCTGCTGATCCCATAAACGATCCGGAACGGACAGGTCGGCAGGGAGAAATGAGGGGAACGTGTCGTCATTGAATGCGCTGCCGTCCGGTGCGTTACTGTCGGTCCAGAAACTGACGAAGCTCTTCGGTAGCTTTGCCGCCTGCAATGAAATCGATCTCGATATCGCTCCGGGCGAAATACACGCGCTTCTCGGAGAAAACGGCGCGGGCAAATCCACGTTGGTGAAGATGCTGTTCGGCGTTTTGGAGCCGACGGCCGGCGATATTTGCTGGGAAGGCAAACCGGTTGCGATCGGCTCGCCGGGAGAAGCCCGCAAGCTCGGCATCGGCATGGTCTTCCAGCACTTTTCGCTCTTCGAAGCGCTGACGGTCGCCGAAAACATCGCGCTTTCCCTCGATGACAAAATTCCGATCGGCCGGATCGCCGAAGAGGCGAGGGCATTGTCGCGCGCCTACGGGCTGCCGCTCGATCCGCACTCCCACGTGGCCGACCTTTCCGTCGGGGAGCGCCAGCGCATCGAAATCGTCCGCGCTTTGCTGCAAAATCCCAAGCTGATCATCCTCGACGAGCCGACCTCGGTGCTGACGCCGCAGGAGGCCGACAAGCTTTTCGAAACGCTGTTCAAGCTGAAGGCGGAGGGTCGCTCCGTCCTCTATATCAGCCATCGCCTGGAGGAAGTGCAGCGCATCTGCGACCGCGCCACCGTGCTTCGCCACGGCAGGGTTACCGGTGCCTGCGATCCGAAGCAGGAGACGCCTGGTTCCCTCGCCAGAATGATGGTCGGCTCCCATGTGCCGGGCGTAACCCATCCCGATCGCGCCAATGTGGGGGACGTTCAGCTTGCGGTGACGAGCCTTTCGGTCGCCCCCCGCACACCCTTCGCCACGCCGCTCAGGGATGTGTCGCTTGCGGTCCGCTCCGGCGAAATCCTGGCGATTGCCGGTGTTGCCGGAAACGGGCAGGGCGAGCTTTTCGATGCCTTGTCCGGCGAATATCCGGTGGCGCAGGCGGAGGCGATCGTTATCCGCAGGAAGCCCGTCGGCTCGCAGGGCATCACCGCCCGCCGCCTGCTTGGCGCAGGCTTCGTCCCGGAAGAGCGCCACGGCCACGCCGCGGTTTCAGCAATGAAACTTTCGGACAATCTGGTGCTCGCGCGCAGCCAGTCGGACCGCAAGGCCTTCCTCGGCGGCGGCTTCCTCAAGGTCATCCGGCGCGGAGCGGTGAAAAGTGCGGCAAGACGCATTTCTGAAAGCATGGACGTCCGCAAGAGCGGCGAGGATCCCGCTGCGGGGGCGCTGTCGGGCGGCAATCTCCAGAAGTTCATCGTCGGCCGGGAGCTCGACCGCCAGCCGGCGGTCCTCGTCGTCAATCAGCCGACCTGGGGCGTCGATGCGGGGGCTGCAAGCCATATTCGCCAGGCGCTCGTCGATCTCGCACGCGCCGGCTCTGCCGTCGTCGTCATCAGTCAGGACCTCGACGAGATATTCGAGGTAGCGACCGACATCGCTGTCATCTCCGAAGGGCGCCTTTCGCCGCCGTTCCCGGCCGGCGAACTGACCCGCGAGCAGATCGGCCTCCTGATGGGTGGTCTGCATGAAAGCAGGCCCGCCGCGGAGGCCGCCGATGCGCATTGAACTCGAAAAGCGGCCGCAGGTCTCGAAACTTTTCGGATTCGTTTCGCCACTCCTGGCACTGGCGCTGACGCTGATTGCAGGCAGCGTCATGTTCGCCCTGCTTGGCAAGGATCCCATGGAGGCGCTGAATGCCTTCTTCGTCGAGCCCTTGCTGGAGGTCTGGTCGCTGCACGAACTGGCGATCAAGGCCGCCCCGCTGATCCTGATCGCTGTCGGCCTCTCGGTCTGCTATCGCTCGAACAACTGGAATATCGGTGCCGAGGGCCAGTTTACAATCGGTGCGATCACAGGCTCCATCCTGCCGATCGTTTTTTACGACTGGCACTCGCCGCTCGTGCTGCCGCTGATGCTCATCATGGGGGCCATCGGCGGAGCGCTCTTTGCCGCCATTCCGGCACTCCTGAAGGCACATTTCAATACCAATGAAATCCTGACCTCGCTGATGCTGGTTTATATCGCCCAGCTCTTCCTCGATTGGCTGGTCCGCGGCGCCTGGCGCGATCCGAAAGGCTTCAATTTCCCGGTTTCGCGTGACTTTGCGCCGGAAGCGATCCTTCCGCCTATCTGGGAAGAGTCGGGACGCGCACACTGGGCATTCATCTTCGCGATTCTGGCTGCGATCCTCGTCTGGTTCATGATGCGCTTTACGCTGAAGGGCTTCGAAATCGTCGTCCTTGGTCAATCGGAGCGGGCAGGGCGCTTTGCCGGCTTCTCCTCGAAGCGGATGATCTGGTTCAGCTTTCTGTTTTCCGGGGCGCTTGCCGGTCTTGCCGGGATTTCCGAAGTCTCGGGTTCGATCGGTCATCTGCAGCCGGCCATATCGCCGGGCTACGGCTTCACGGCGATCATCGTCGCTTTTCTCGGACGCCTCAATCCCCTTGGCATCATCGCCTCCGGCCTGGTGCTGGCGCTCACCTATCTCGGCGGCGAGGCGGCGCAGCTCTCGATCGGCGTCTCCGATAAGGTGACGCGCGTCTTCCAAGGCCTGCTGCTGTTCTTCGTGCTCTCCTGCGACACGCTGATCTTCTACAGGATCAGGATCGTCTGGTCGCGCGTGCAGGCAATCGCCGGAAAGGCGGCGCAATGATTTTCGAAGCCATCCTGCTGACGGTCATCACGGCCGCGACGCCTCTTGTCGTCGCAGCGCTCGGAGAACTGGTGACCGAGCGTGCCGGCGTCTTGAACCTCGGCGTCGAGGGCATGATGATCATGGGCGCCGTCGGTGCCTTCGCGGCTTCCCAGGCTACCGGTTCGCCTTATGTCGGACTGCTGGCCGGCATTGCGACCGGGGCCGTATTCTCGCTTCTCTTCGGCTTCCTGACGCTGACGCTGGTGACTAATCAGGTTGCGACCGGTCTTGCACTGACGATCCTGGGGCTCGGCGCCTCCGGCATGCTCGGCGAGAGCCATGTCGGCGTTCCGGGCATCAAGGTGCCTCAAATCTATATTCCCTACTTTTCGGATATCCCCTTCATCGGACCGGTGCTTTTCCATCAGGACCTGGTCTTCTACCTGTCGATCGCGCTCGTCATCGGCATCAACTGGTTCCTCTTCAAAAGCCGCAGGGGCCTGAAGCTGCGGGCGATCGGTGACAATCACGGTTCGGCGCACGCGCTCGGCATCGATGTCATTCGCGCGCGCTATCTCGCCGTCATGTTCGGCGGGGCCTGCGCCGGGCTTGCCGGCGCGCAACTTTCGCTCGTCTATACGCCGCAATGGGTGGAAAACATGTCGGCGGGGCGCGGCTGGATCGCGCTCGCGCTCGTCGTCTTTGCGTCCTGGCGGCCGTGGCGCGTGCTTGCGGGAGGCTATCTCTTCGGCGCGGTCTCGATCGGGCAGCTCCACGCACAGGCCTTCGGGATCGGTATTCCGTCGCAGTTTCTTTCCATGCTGCCTTACGCCGCAACTATTGTCGTTCTCATCATCATTTCTCATAATCGGCGCACAACGTTGATCAACACGCCGGCATCGCTTGGCAAGGCTTTCGTGCCTGACCGGTGACGCACAACAACAAACGGGTTTCAAACTTGCAACCAACAGGGGCTAAAATGAAGAAACTAGCACTCGCACTTGCGGCAACCGCTGCGCTGGTCATCAGCGTCGGCTCGGCCGCACAAGCCGCAGACAAGACCAAGGTCTGCTTCATCTATGTCGGGACCCGCACCGATGGCGGCTGGACCCAGGCACATGAAAACGGCCGTCTGCAGGTCGAAAAGGAATTCGGCGACAAGGTCGAAACGCCTTATCTCGAAAGCGTTCCGGAAGGTCCGGATGCAGAGCGCGCGATCGAGCGTATGGCTCGTTCCGGCTGCTCGCTGATTTTCACCACCTCGTTCGGCTTCATGGATGCCACCGTCAAGGTTGCCCAGAAGTTCCCGAAAGTGAAATTCGAGCATGCAACCGGCTTCAAGGCTGCGGAAAACGTCGCGACCTACAATTCGCGCTTCTATGAGGGCCGTTACATTCAGGGTCAGATCGCCGCCAAAATGTCTAAGAAGGGCCTGGCCGGCTACATCGCCTCCTTCCCGATTCCGGAAGTGGTGATGGGAATCAACGCGTTCGAACTCGGCGCGAAGTCCGTCAATCCCGACTTCAAGCTGAAGGTCGTATGGGCCAACACCTGGTTCGACCCTGGCAAGGAAGCCGACGCCGCCAAGGCGCTGATCGACCAGGGCGTCGACATCCTGACACAGCACACCGACACCACCGCTCCGATGCAGGTGGCTGCCGAACGCGGCATCATGGCCTTCGGCCAGGCATCGGACATGATCAAGGCCGGTCCGAAGACGCAGCTGACGGCAATCGTCGACACATGGGGCGCATATTACACCAAGCGCACCAAGGCCCTGCTCGATGGCACCTGGAAATCTGAACAGATCTGGGACGGCCTGAAGGACGGCATTCTGACCATGGCGCCCTACACGAACATGCCGGACGATGTGAAGAAGATGGCCGAAGAGACCGAGGCGAAGATCAAGTCCGGCGAGTTGCACCCCTTCACCGGCCCGATCAACAAGCAGGACGGTACGCCTTGGCTGAAGGCTGGCGAGAAGGCTGATGATGGCACGCTGCTCGGCATGAACTTCTACATCCACGGCGTCGATGACAAGCTGCCGCAATAGCGAAACTGCGAAAGGCGCTCCATCCCCGGAGCGCTTTTTTCGCGAGCCGTTTCAAAATAGTAATTTACAAAAGTAATACTATATGATTTTTTCTCTCCTGCGCCGCGAGGAGCGGTATTTGGGAGAGACAATCATGAAATTGAAGAATGCACTTTTGAGTGCCACGATTTTGGCTGCCTGCATGTTCGGTTCCGCGTCGGCGGCTGAACTTGTCGTGGGCTTTTCGCAGATCGGCTCGGAGTCCGGCTGGCGTGCCGCCGAGACGACGGTGACGAAGCAGGAAGCCGAGAAGCGCGGCGTCGATCTGAAATTTTCGGACGCCCAGCAGAAGCAGGAAAACCAGATCAAGGCGATCCGCTCCTTCGTCGCACAGGGCGTCAACGCGATTTTCCTCGCGCCCGTCGTCGAAACCGGCTGGGACGACGTCTTGAAGGAAGCCAAGGAAGCAGAAATCCCGGTCATCCTGCTCGACCGCACCATCAAGGCTCCCGAAGACCTTTATCTGACGGCCGTAACCTCCGATCAGATACATGAAGGCAAGGTCGCGGGCGACTGGCTCGTCAAGAATGCCGGCGACAAGAAGTGCAACATCGTCGAGCTTCAGGGCACCACCGGCTCCTCGCCGGCGATTGCCCGCAAGAAGGGCTTCGAGGAGGCGCTTGCCGGTCACGACAACTTCAAGATCGTCCGCAGCCAGACTGGCGACTTCACCCGTGCCAAGGGCAAGGAAGTCATGGAAAGCTTCCTGAAGGCTGAAAACGGCGGCAAGGACATCTGCGCGCTTTATGCCCACAACGACGACATGGCCGTCGGCGGCATTCAGGCGATCAAGGAAGCGGGCCTGAAGCCCGGCAAGGATATTCTCGTCGTCTCGATCGATGCCGTTCCGGATATCTTCCAGGCGATGGCGGCAGGCGAAGCCAACGCCACGGTCGAGCTTACGCCGAACATGGCCGGTCCGGCATTCGACGTGCTCGAGGCCTACCTGAAGGATAAGAAGGAGCCGCCGAAGTGGATCCAGACGGAATCGAAGCTCTACACGCCGGCTGACGATCCGATGAAGGTCTACGAAGCCAAGAAGGGCCTCGGTTACTAATTGACACTGGAGCCGCACCGGTCCGTCATGGACTGGTGCGGCGCTGCCCGTGCGGGCGCGGACGTCATGTCCTGCAATTGCATGGGTGTGAGGGTCAATATCAGGAAAATACCGAGCCATGAATCACGATATCGAGAACATTCTCGTCGCGTCCGGAATATCAAAATTCTTCCCCGGCGCCGTGGCGCTGGACAAGGTCGACTTCACGCTTCGCAAAGGCGAAGTTCACGCGCTGCTTGGCGAAAACGGAGCCGGCAAATCAACCCTCATCAAATGTCTGACCGGCGCCTATCGCCGCGATGAGGGAAGGCTCGCGCTTGAGGGAAGCGAGATCGATCCCGCCGATACGCTGGCTGCCCAGAAGCTCGGCATCGGAACCGTCTATCAGGAGGTGAACCTCCTGCCGAATCTTAGTGTCGCCGAAAACCTTTTCCTCGGCCGTCAGCCGCGGCGTTTAGGCATGGTCGATATGCGCGCGATGAACCGGATGGCGCGCGAGCTGCTGGCGCAATATGGCCTCGACATCGATGTGACGGCACAGCTCGACCGTTTCTCGGTCGCCGTGCAGCAGGTGATCGCGATTGCCCGCGCCGTCGATCTTTCCGGCAAGGTTCTGATCCTCGACGAGCCGACCGCGAGCCTTGATACGCATGAAGTCGCGATGCTCTTCGGTGTCATCAATGACTTGAAGAGGCGTGGCTTAGGCATTGTCTTCATTACACACTTTCTTGAACAGGTTTACGAAATTAGCGACCGCATCACGGTGCTTCGCAATGGCAGGCTTGTCGGCACCCGGGAAGTGGCCGAACTGCCGCGGCAGGCGCTGATCCCGATGATGCTCGGCCGCGAATTGGCCCAAACCGAGGAAGCCGCAAAGGAGCGGGCGCTCGCCGCCGGCAGCGTCAAGTACCGGTTTGAAGGATTTGGCAAGCGCGGCAAGGTGAAGCCGTTTGATCTCGACATCCGTATCGGCGAAGTTGTCGGCATTGCCGGCCTACTCGGTTCCGGACGCACGGAGACTGCTGAACTTCTCTTCGGCATAGAACATGCCGACAGCGGCAGGGCGGAGATCGATGGCAAGGCAGTGACGCTATCGAGCCCGCGCGCTGCGATCAGGCACGGCTTCGGATTCTGCCCGGAGGACCGCAAGACTGACGGGATTATCGGCGATCTGTCGATCCGCGAGAATATCGCGCTGGCGCTTCAGGCGCGCCGCGGCTGGGCAAGACCGCTGTCGCGCGGCGAACAGAACGCCTTGGCGGATCAGTACATCAAGGCGCTCGACATCCGAACCACGGATCGAGAGAAGCCGATCCGGCTGCTTTCGGGCGGCAATCAGCAAAAGGCGATCCTTGCCCGTTGGCTTGCCACCAATCCTGATTTCCTGATCCTCGACGAGCCAACCCGCGGCATCGATGTCGGCGCCCATGCGGAGATCATCCGGCTGGTCGAGGAGCTTTGCGCAAAGGGCATGTCGCTGATTGTGATTTCATCAGAATTGGAAGAGCTTGTCGCCTATAGTTCACGCGTCATCGTCCTTCGCGACCGCGAGCACATTGCCGAGCTTGCTGGAGACCGCTTGACGGCATCCCACATCATCGACGCGATCGTCGCGGCCGAACAGAAAATGGAGGATGCATGAGTTCCTCGCTGAAGGCGCTTGCCATACGCCTGGCGCCGCAATTGATTGCGCTGGCCGTCATTCTTTTGTTGAATTTCATCATGTTCCCGCAGTTTTTTAATGTCGTCGTGCAGAACGACCGCCTCTACGGCAGTCTGATCGACGTCCTGAACCGCGGGGCTCCCGTTGCCTTGCTCGCCATCGGCATGACGCTGGTGATTGCGACGAAGGGCATCGATCTTTCCGTCGGCGCCGTCATTGCGATCTGCGGCGCGGCCGCCGCATCGTCGACCGTTTCCGGCAATTCGCTCGCCTATACGCTGATCGCGACACTCTCTGTCGGCCTGCTCTGCGGAGTATGGAACGGCTTTCTGGTGGCAATCCTGAATATCCAGCCGATCATCGCAACGCTTGTGCTGATGGTCGCCGGACGCGGTATCGCCCAGCTGATCACCGAAGGCGTAATCATGACCTTCAACGATCCGGGGCTGACCTTCTTCGGCAGCGGCTCCTTCGGCTTTCTGCCGATGCCCGTGGTAATCTGGCTGATTGCCGGTGCGCTGGTGATCCTGCTTGTCAGGCGGACCGCACTCGGCATGCTGATCGAAGCCGTCGGCATCAATCGCCGCGCCAGCACGCTTTCGGGCGTTCGCACGCCTGTCCTCTTGATGGCGGTCTATATGTTGAGCGCGCTATGCGCGGCGATCGCGGGCATCATCGTTGCCGCCGACATCAAGGGTGCGGATGCCAACAATGCCGGTCTGTGGCTGGAGCTCGATGCAATCCTCGCGGTCGTCGTCGGCGGCAATTCGCTGCTCGGCGGACGTTTCAGCATCCTTGGTTCACTAATCGGCGCGATGATCATCCAGGCGGTCAATACCGGCATCCTGCTCTCCGGTTTCCCCCCGGAATTCAACCTCATCATCAAGGCGGTGATCGTCCTGATCATTCTCATCATCCAGTCGCCGGCGCTGCAATCCGCCGCGGTTTTCTTCAGCCGCAAGCCGGAAGTCAGAGCGGAGCTGTCGAAATGAACTCGAAATACCTGCCGCTTCTGGCAACCATCGTCATCTTCGTCCTTTCCTATGCGGCCTGCGCGCTGCAGTACCCGAACATGCTCTCGACCCGCGTCGCCGGCAATCTACTCACCGACAATGCGTTCCTCGGCATTGCCGCGGTCGGCATGACCTTCGTCATCATCTCGGGCGGCATCGATCTTTCGATCGGCTCGGTCATCGCCTTCACCGGCGTGTTCCTTGCCGTCGTGCTGCGGGACACTTCGATCCATCCGCTGGCGGCCTTCGCGCTGGTTCTGGCCATCACCACTGCCTTCGGCGGACTGATGGGTGCGGTGATCCACTATCTGAAGATGCCGGCCTTCATCGTGACGCTCGCCGGCATGTTCCTGGCGCGCGGCATGTCCTATGTGCTTTCGATCGACAGCATTCCCATCAACCACGACTACTATTCAATGCTGACTAGCATCTATTACCGTATGCCGGGCGGCGGGCGCCTGACTTTGGTCGGCGGCGTCATGCTGTTGGTTTTCATCGCAGGCATTTTCGTCGCCCATCGCACCCGTTTCGGAGCCAATGTCTACGCACTCGGCGGCGGCGTCCAGACGGCGGAATTGATGGGAGTGCCGGTCGGCCCGACGACCATCCGGATCTATGCGCTCTCCGGCTTTTTGGCGGGCCTATCCGGAATCGTTTTTTCGCTCTATACGTCTGCCGGATATTCCCTGGCTGCGGTTGGCGTCGAGCTTGACGCCATCGCGGCGGTGGTCATTGGGGGAACTCTTCTGACCGGGGGAGCAGGATTCGTGGCGGGAACCTTCATCGGTCTCCTGATACAGGGGCTCATTCAGACATACATCACCTTCGATGGGACGCTCTCGAGCTGGTGGACGAAAATCCTGATCGGCCTTTTGCTCTTTGCGTTTATCCTGATGCAAAAGGCCATCCTGTTCTTGTCCAGTTTGAACAAGAGGTACGCCTGACGGAGGACTTATTGCGCAACCGATTGCTTGAGACACGAAGGACCGGCCGCAAGGCCCGCACGAGCCACGCGCAGGTCGTGGACGAGCTCGGCAAGGCCATTGTCGCCGGAACCTATCCGGTCGGCTCGATTTTGCCCGGCGACGTCGAGCTTGCGCAACGCTTCAAGGTCTCCCGCACCGTCCTTCGGGAAACGATGAAGACGCTTGCGGCCAAAGGCATGGTCGTTGCCAAGGCGCGCGTCGGCACGCGTGTAACGGAGAAGAACCTCTGGAACATGTTCGACAGCGAGATCATCTCCTGGCATTTCGACCATGGCGTCACCGAGGAATTCCTGCTGCAACTCTATGACATCCGACTTGCCGTGGAGCCTTTCGCCGCGGGCCTTGTGGCAGAACGGGCAAACGCCGATAACATCGCGACGCTGCGCGCATTGGCGCTCGATATGGCCGAGCCCGGCCATACGACGGAAAGCCTGGCGCTCGCCGACCTTAAATTCCATCTTGCCATTGCTGATGCATCTCACAACCCGTTCATGCGCACGCTTGGAAGTCTGATCGAGGCCGCGCTCGTCGGCATGTTCCGGCTGAGCACGCCGCAGTCGCAGAACGGCTTCTCCACCATCGCAGAGACGCATATGCGCATTGTCGACGCGATCGTTGCTGGAGACGTTGTCGGCGCCCGCAAGGCAATGGAAGACGTCATCATCGAAGGGCGGGAGCATATCCGAGAGGCCTATGCGGCGCTCGCCAAGGTTCCGGTCTGATTCAATTTCATCTTTGTCGCCCGTTCGCCTTGCTGCTATGAGGCAGAGCTGAACAACGGATTCCCGGAGCCTGCCTATGGAACGCACCTGCCTTGCCGTCATTCTTGCCGCCGGCGACAGCACCCGAATGAAGTCCTCGAAATCGAAGGTGCTGCATCCGGTCGCCAACCGGCCGATGATCGCCCATGTCGTGGATGCCGTGGCAAAGGCCGGTATTTCGTCAGTCGCCGTCGTCGTCGGGCGCGATGCCGATGAGGTCGCGAAGGCGGCCAGGATCGGCGGAGTCGAGGTCGAGGCGCATCTGCAGGAGGAGCGCCTCGGAACAGGACATGCCGTCCTTGCAGCACGCGAAGCGATCGCTCGAGGCTACGACGATGTCCTGGTGACCTATGGCGACGTGCCGTTGCAGACCGAGGGACCGCTGAAGGCCGCGCGCCAGGGACTGGCGGATGGCTGCGACATCGTCGTCTTAGGCTTCCATACGGACAAGCCAACAGGCTACGGCCGCCTGCTCGTCAAGGACGGCGAGTTGATCGCGATCCGCGAGGAGAAGGACGCGACTGACGCCGAGCGTGCCGTCAAATGGTGCAACAGCGGCCTGATGGCGATCAACGGCCGCAAGGCGCTCGATCTTCTTGCGCGCATCGAAAACAGCAACGCCAAAGGCGAATACTACCTAACGGATCTCGTCGAGATTGCCCGCTCGCTCGGTGGCCGGGTGACGGCCGTCGATGCCCCGGAAGTGGAAATGACGGGCTGCAACAACAGGGCAGAACTCGCGACGATCGAGCATTTCTGGCAGGAACGCCGCCGTCACGAACTGATGATTTCCGGCGTGACGATGATCGCGCCGGAAACAGTTTTCCTATCCCACGATACCGTCATCGGCCAGGATGTGCTGATCGAGCCGAATGTGGTCTTCGGTCCGGGCTCGGTCGTCGATGGCGGCGTGGTGATCCATGCTTTTTCCCACATCGAAGGCGCGCATGTGAGTGCCGGTGCGGCGGTCGGTCCCTTTGCACGCCTGCGGCCGGGCGCTGATCTCGGGGAGGGATCGAAGGTCGGCAATTTCTGCGAGGTGAAGAACGGGCAGATCGGCAAGGGCGCCAAGGTCAACCACCTGACCTATATCGGCGATGCGGTCATCGGCGCCGGAGCCAATATCGGTGCGGGTACGATCACCTGCAATTATGACGGCGTGAACAAGCACGAGACCCGCATCGGCGCCAACGCCTTCATCGGCTCCAACAGTGCGCTGGTTGCTCCGGTCAGTATTGGCGACGGCGCCTATATTGCATCGGGCAGCGTCATCACCCACAATGTCCCTGCCGAGGCGCTCGCTTTCGGCCGGGCGCGCCAGGAAGTCAAACCCGAACGCGGCAAGGCGATCCGCGAACGGGCACTGGCGATCAAGGCCGCGAAGCAAACCAAGGCTGAGTAACGGCCGGAAATCGAAAGTGACTGGCTGACTTATTGAGAAATAACAGAAAATCGCTAGGACTGGCCTCGTTATTTTCAAAGCGTTGGGGACATTTGCATGTGCGGCATTGTGGGGATCGTCGGCGGCCAGCCGGTTGCGGAACGTCTGGTCGATGCGCTGAAGCGGCTCGAATATCGAGGTTACGATTCGGCGGGAGTCGCCACCATCCACGAAGGCGTGATGAACCGCCGCCGCGCCGAGGGCAAACTCTTCAATCTCGAGAAGCGCCTCGACGCCGAGCCGCTGCCCGGTACGACCGGCATCGCTCATACGCGCTGGGCAACCCACGGCGTTCCGAACGAGACCAATGCGCACCCGCATTTCGTCGAGGGCGTGGCGGTCGTCCACAACGGCATTATCGAAAACTTCTCGGAACTGCGTGACGAGCTCAACGCCGATGGTGCCGTCTTCGAAAGCCAGACCGACACCGAAGTCGTCGCCCACCTGATGGCGAAATACCTGCGCGAAGGGTTTGAGCCCCGCGCTGCTATGCTGAGGATGCTGAACCGCGTGACAGGCGCCTATGCGCTCGTCGTCATGCTGCAGAGCGATCCGGGCACGCTCCTGGCGGCACGCTCCGGCCCGCCGCTTGCCGTTGGTTTCGGCAACGGCGAGACGTTTCTTGGTTCCGATGCGATCGCTCTTTCGCCCTTCACCAACGAAATCACCTATCTCGTCGACGGCGACTGTGCGGTCATTACCCGCGAAGGCGCTACGATCGTCGACTTCTCCGGCAACCCGGTAAACCGACCGCGGCAGATTTCGCAGGCGACCGCCTATGTCGTCGACAAGGGCAACCATCGTCACTTCATGGAGAAGGAAATCTACGAGCAGCCGGAGGTAATCTCCCACGCGCTCAGCCATTATATGAATTTTGCCGAGAACACGATCGGCGCCAATGCGCCTGAGATTGACTTCAGGGCGGTCAGCAGCCTTGCGGTCTCGGCTTGCGGCACGGCCTATCTCGCCGGACTGATCGGCAAATACTGGTTCGAGCGCTATGCTCGGCTGCCGGTCGAGATCGACGTCGCCTCGGAATTCCGCTATCGCGAGATGCCGCTGCAGCCGTCGCAGGCGGCGCTCTTCATCTCACAGTCCGGCGAGACCGCTGATACACTCGCCTCGCTCCGCTATTGCAAGGAGAACGGTCTGAAGATTGGTGCGGTGGTCAACGTGCAGGAATCGACCATTGCGCGCGAATCCGATGCCGTGTTCCCGATCATGGCGGGCCCCGAAATCGGCGTGGCTTCAACGAAGGCCTTCACCTGCCAGCTGGCGGTCCTTGCCTCACTGGCAATCGGTGCCGGCAAGGCGCGCGGCACCGTCAGCGCCGACGAGGAAAAGGCGCTCGTCCGGCAACTTGCTGAAATGCCGCGCATCATGAGCCGCGTGCTGAATCTCGTGCAGCCGCAGATGGAAAGCCTGTCGCGCGAACTCTCCAAGTGCCGCGACGTGCTATATCTCGGTCGCGGCACCAGCTTCCCGCTGGCGATGGAAGGCGCACTGAAGCTCAAGGAGATTTCCTATATCCATGCGGAAGGCTATGCGGCCGGTGAACTGAAGCACGGGCCGATCGCGCTGATCGACGAGAATATGCCGGTCATTGTGATCGCGCCCTACGACCGGTTCTTCGAAAAGACAGTTTCGAACATGCAGGAAGTCGCAGCCCGTGGCGGCCGGATCATCTTCATCACCGACGAAGCAGGTGCTGCTGCCTCCAAGCTGCCGACGATGGCGACTATCGCGCTTCCGAACGTCCCTGAGATCATTGCGCCGATGATCTTTTCGCTCCCGATCCAGCTGCTTGCCTACCATACCGCGGTCTTCATGGGCACGGATGTAGACCAGCCGCGTAATCTCGCGAAATCGGTCACGGTGGAGTGAATCAGAAAGCCGCCGGAAGGCTTGTGGAAGGGGCCGAATTCTGGCAGCTTCGTTCCGGGTGCGGGGGAGCCCTGATCACGACAGCCGGTAGATTCAAGGGAGTTCATCGCGAGCGATGACGCACAAACTGCCCCGATTGCCGATAGCGACCCGCATGAGAAACAACTTCCTTGCGGGCCTTATCATCTGTGCCCCGATTGCGATCACGCTGTGGCTGACCTGGTCCGTCGTCCGGTGGGCCGACAGCTGGGTGAAGCCCTATATTCCGGCGCGCTACGATCCTGACAGCTACCTGAATTTCGCCGTACCCGGCTCCGGCCTGGTGATCGCGATGATCTTCATCACCATCATCGGTTTTCTCGGCAAGAACCTCATCGGCCAGACCATCGTGCAGTTCGGTGAGTCAGTCGTGCGCCGCGTACCGCTAGTGCGCAGCATCTACAAGAGCGTGAAGCAGATATTCGAGACGGTGTTGAAGGAGCAAAGCAACTCTTTCAAGAAGGTCGGCCTCATCGAATATCCGAGTCCCGGCCTCTGGGCGCTGGTGTTCATCGCGACCGATGCAAAGGGCGAGATCGCTTCGAAGTTCAACGCCATGGGCCAGGATATGGTAAGCGTGTTCCTGCCGCCGACGCCAATACCGACCGCGGGCTTTCTGATATTCGTGCCGCGCGAAAAGATCGTCGTGCTCGACATGAGTGCGGAAGACGGCGCCAAGCTGCTGGTTTCCGGCGGCCTCGTGGCGCCAGACTTTCCGGCCAAGCCGTCCAATGAACCGGTTCCGGGAAAGCCGAGACTGCTAGCCCGCGCGAAGAAAGCGGATCGCTTCGTCGCGCCTGAATAGATAGAGCAGGGTGCGGACTGCCGTACCGCGTTCGCTCGTCAGTTCCGGGTCGCGCTCGATCAGGTAGACAGCATCTCTGCGGGCGATCTCCAGAAGGTCGGCATGGGCTTCCAGGCTCGCGATCCGGAAGCCGGGTGTGCCGGATTGGCGGGTGCCGAGCAATTCGCCTTCGCCGCGCAGCTTCAAATCCTCCTCGGCAATCCTGAAACCGTCCTCCGTTTCCCGCAAGATCGAAAGCCGCGCATGGCCGGTTTCGCCGAGCGGGCCTTTGTACAGCAGGATGCAGGTCGAGGCTTCGTCGCCGCGGCCGACGCGGCCGCGAAGCTGATGGAGCTGCGAGAGGCCGAAGCGTTCTGCATGCTCGATCACCATGATCGTCGCGTCCGGCACGTCGACGCCGACTTCGACGACGGTGGTCGCCACCAGCAGTCTGAGTTCACCGTTCTTGAACGCCAGCATCACGGCATCTTTCTCCGGCCCGCTCATGCGGCCATGGATGAGGCCGATGCCTGGACCGAGGGCGGAGACCAATGTCGCGTGCCGCTCTTCTGCAGACATAAGGTCGAGTTCTTCGGATTCTTCGACCAGCGGGCAAATCCAATAGGCTTTCTTGCCCTCGGCAAGCGCGCTCTTTAGCCGATCGACGATCTCGCTGGTGCGTTCACTGGGGATGGTGATCGTCTGGATCGGTTTGCGTCCGGCGGGTTTTTCGGTGAGCTTTGAGACATCCATGTCGCCGAAGGCGGCAAGCACCAGCGTGCGTGGAATGGGGGTCGCGGTCATCACCAGCATATGCGGCGAGATGCCCTTCGCGGTCAGCCGCAGACGCTGGTGCACGCCAAAGCGATGCTGCTCATCGACGACCGCCAGCATCAGGTTCTTGTAGTTGACGCTCTCCTGGAAGAGCGCATGCGTGCCGATGATGATCTGAGCCTCGCCTGAGGCGATGCGCTCCAGGATATCGTCGCGCTCGCGTCCCTTGGTGCGGCCGGTCAGCACCGTGATACCAAGACCGGCAGAAGCGGCGAATTTGGAGATCGTCGCGTAGTGCTGTCGCGCAAGGATTTCGGTGGGAGCCATCAGAACGGCCTGTCCGCCGCTCTCGATTACCGCTGCCATGGCCATTAACGCCACCAGCGTCTTGCCGGATCCGACGTCGCCCTGGAGCAGCCGCAGCATGCGTTCTTCGCCAGCCATGTCCTTCAGGACGTCGGCAATCGCCACGGTTTGGCTGCGCGTGGGCAAAAAGGGCAGTGCCTGCAGGATCTTGCCGCTGATTTTGCCGGTGGCATGGACCGGATGCCCGGCGACCTTGCGAAGCCGCTGGCGCACCAGCGCGAGCGATAGCTGACCGGCAAGGAATTCGTCATAGGCGAGCCTGCGCCGGGCAGGGGCCTGCGGATCGACGTCCGCCGAATCACGCGGTTCGTGCAGCATATGGAAGCTGTCGGAAATCGATGGCAATCCCTGTGCCTGCGCCAGCGAAAGATCGATCCATTCCGGCAGCTCCGGCATGCGAAGTACCGCGGCCTCGATGATCTTGCGTAGCGTCTTCGGCGAGAGCCCGGCCGTCAGTGGATAGACCGGCTCGACGAGCGGCAGGTTCTCCGTATCGCCGGCCTTTACGATGTAGTCCGGGTGCACCATCGTCGCCCGGCCATTGAACCAGTCGATCTTGCCGCTGACGACAACCTCTTCGTCGATCGGAAGCTGCTTGTCCAGCCACGCCGCCTGCCCGCGGAAGAAGACGAGGTTGAGTTCGCCTGTCTCGTCGTGCAGGAAGACGCGGTAGGGGATATTGCTCTTGCCTCGCGGTGGCGGCTGATGCCGGTCGACCCGCGCCGTGATCGTCACGATCGCTCCTTGCGGCGCGCGCGCAACTCCCGGCTGGTTGCGCCGGTCGATCAGCGAATGCGGCGCATGGAAAAGCAGGTCAATGATCCGCGTATCTTCAGGGTTCTCGCGTCCTAGCAGCTTCACCAGCAGCTCGGCAATCTTCGGCCCGACGCCCGGAAGAGCCGAAACGGGAGAAAACAGCGGATCGAGAATGGTCGGGCGCATGCTGCAAGATGCGATGAACAATAGGGCATTGGCAAGGCTGACAAGCCGCTTTCGAGGGGCTATAGAGGCGCATCAACAGGAAGGTAATGCCATGACAGGTGTGACACTCTCGAGTGCCGGTCTCGACGCGCGCCGCCGCCGCATATTGTTCCGCTGTTGGCATCGCGGGCTGCGCGAGATGGATCTTGTGTTCGGTCAGTTCGCCGAAGCCGAGATCGCAACTTTGTCCGAGGCGGCGCTCGACGAGCTCGAAACCATCATGGGCGAGGAAGACAACGACCTTCTGCGCTGGGTTATGGGCACATGGCCGGTGCCGGAGCGCTTTCAAACACCTATGTTCCGGCGGCTCACCGCCTTCAAGCCGGATTTCGAATACCCGGCCGATACCGCACCCAGGAAGCCCGAATGATCTCAGGATTTGACGCAAGCAAGCTCGCAGCTGCCGCCGAGCCGCTGACGATCGGCAACCTGCCGAGCGGCCTGGAGCCGCTTCTGCTGGCCGAACTGGCGCGTGCAGGCGGACCGGTCGCCTATGTGCTTTCCGACGGGCAGCGCATGGCCGATCTGGAGCAGATGCTCGGCTTTGTTGCGCCCGACATTCCGGTCCTGACGCTGCCCGCATGGGACTGCCTGCCTTACGACCGTGTTTCCCCGAGCGCCGATACCTCGGCCCGCCGTTTGGCGGCGCTGAGCGGCCTGATTGCCCATCGCAAGAAGCCGCATGCGGCAATCGTGCTCGTTACAGTCAACGCCATGCTGCAGAAGGTGGCGCCGCAGAATGTGATCGAGAGCCTGGCATTCTCGGCGCGTCCCGGCAACCAGGTGCGCATGGACGACCTCGCCGGCCGTCTGGAGCGGAACGGGTTCGAGCGCGTTGCGACCGTGCGTGAAGTCGGCGAATATGCAGTGCGCGGCGGCATCCTCGACGTTTTCGTGCCGGGTTCGGAAGAGCCGGTCCGCCTCGATTTCTTCGGCGATACGCTGGAAAGCATCCGCAGCTTCGATCCGGCAAGCCAGCGCACGACCGGGCAGGTACGCTCGCTCGATCTCAACCCGATGAGCGAAGTGACACTGACGCCGGATACCATCAGCCGCTTCCGCAAGAATTATCTCTCCGCTTTCGGCGCCGCGACGCGCGACGATGCGCTCTATCTGGCTGTCTCTGAAGGCCGCCGCTATCCCGGCATGGAGCACTGGCTGCCGCTCTTCTACGAGAAGCTGGAGACGACGTTCGATTACCTTAAGGGTTTCCGGCTGGTCACCGACCACACCGTGCGCGAGGCCGCCGAGGAGCGCTCGAAGCTTGTTCTCGACTACTTCGATGCACGCTTGAACTCAGGCCAGCAGGTCAAGGGTCAGATGGCCCAGGGGACACCTTATAAGCCTGTGACGCCGGGCCAGCTTTATCTCGACAGCGAGATCTTTGCGAAGACGCTGGATGCGTTCAACGCCATGCGGATTTCACCCTTCAACGAGCATGAAGGCGAAGCAAGACGTGTGGTCAACGTCGATGCGCGTCAGGGCGAGCGCTGGGCGCGCTCGAATTTCGAAGGTGGTGATGCCGAGCGCGTCAACATCTTCGATCTGGTCGTCAAGTATATCGCTGACAAGCGGGCCGGCGGCGCGAAGGTTCTCATTACGGCCTGGACGGAGGGTTCGCTCGAACGCCTGTTGCAGGTGCTGAACGAGCACGGCCTGGAGCGCGTCAAACCGGTCGAAGCGTTGAAGGCCGTCGATTCTCTGGATAGGGGCGAGGCGGCGGCGGCCGTGCTCAGCCTCGAATCCGGCTTCGAGACAGGCAACCTCATTGTCATCGGCGAGCAGGACATTCTCGGCGACCGCATGGTTCGCCGCACGAAACGTCGCAAGCGCGCTGCCGACTTCATTTCGGAGGTTGCGGGTCTCGACGAAGGTTCGATCGTCGTTCACGCCGAACACGGCATCGGCCGGTTCGTCGGCCTGAAGACAATCGAGGCGGCCGGCGCCCCGCACGCGTGCCTCGAGCTGCAATATGCCGATGACGCCAAGCTCTTCCTGCCGGTCGAAAACATCGACCTGCTTTCCCGCTATGGCGGCGAGGGAACCGAAGCCCATCTGGACAAACTCGGTGGCGGCGCCTGGCAGATGCGCAAGGCGAAGCTCAAGAAGCGCCTCCTCGACATGGCGGACGCGCTAATCCGGATTGCGGCCGAGCGTTTGACCCGTCACGCGCCGATGCTGACGACGCCGGACGGCCTTTATGACGAATTCGCCGCCCGCTTCCCCTATGACGAGACGGAAGACCAGGACAACGCGATCGAGGCCGTGCGCGGCGATCTCGCTGCCGGGCGTCCGATGGATCGCCTCGTCTGCGGCGACGTCGGGTTCGGCAAGACGGAAGTGGCGCTGCGTGCCGCCTTCGTCGCCGCGATGAACGGTATTCAGGTGGCCGTCGTCGTGCCGACCACGCTCCTTGCCCGGCAGCACTTCAAGACTTTTATCGACCGCTTCCGCGGCCTGCCTGTGCGCATCCAGCAGGCCTCGCGCCTTGTCGGTTCGAAGGAGCTCGCTCTCACGAAAAAGGAAGTGGCCGAGGGCAAGACCGATATCGTCGTCGGCACGCACGCACTGCTCGGCGCCGGTATCAAATTCGCCAATCTCGGCCTGCTGATTATCGACGAGGAGCAGCATTTTGGCGTGAAGCACAAGGAGCGCCTGAAGGAGATGAAGAGCGACGTGCACGTCTTGACGCTCTCGGCAACACCGATCCCGCGCACACTGCAGCTGGCGATGACCGGCGTCCGCGAGTTGTCGCTGATCACCACGCCGCCCGTCGACCGCATGGCGGTGCGCACCTTCATTTCGCCCTTCGACAGCCTGGTCATCCGCGAGACGCTGATGCGCGAGCATTATCGCGGTGGCCAGAGTTTTTACGTCTGCCCGCGTCTTGCTGATCTCGAAGACGTGCACGCCTTCCTGCAGTCCGACGTACCCGAGCTGAAGGTGGCCGTCGCCCATGGCCAGATGCCGGCCGGCGAACTCGAAGACGTCATGAATGCCTTCTACGAGGGCCGCTACGACGTGCTGCTTTCGACGACCATCGTCGAATCCGGCCTCGATGTTCCGACCGCCAACACGCTGATCGTTCACCGCGCCGACATGTTCGGTCTGGCGCAGCTCTATCAGCTCCGCGGCCGCGTCGGCCGCTCGAAGGTCCGCGCTTTCGCCCTCTTCACGCTGCCGGTCAACAAGGTGCTGACAGCAACCGCCGAGCGTCGCCTCAAGGTGCTGCAGTCGTTGGATACGCTCGGCGCCGGTTTCCAGCTCGCCAGCCACGACCTCGATATCCGCGGTGCAGGCAACCTGCTCGGCGAGGAACAGTCCGGCCATATCAAGGAAGTCGGCTTCGAGCTTTACCAGCAGATGCTGGAAGAGGCGGTTGCCGAGGTGAAGGGTGTCGATGAAATCCAGGACACAGGCTGGTCGCCGCAGATTTCGGTCGGCACGCCGGTGATGATCCCGGACGGCTATGTGCCGGACCTGCATCTGCGCATGGCCCTCTATCGTCGCCTCGGCGAGATCACCGAACTAAAGGAGATCGATGCTTTCGGCGCTGAGATGATCGACCGCTTCGGTCCGATGCCGATCGAGGTGCAGCATCTTTTGAAGATCGTCTACATCAAATCGCTTTGCCGCATCGCCAATGTCGAGAAGCTCGACGCCGGCCCGAAGGGCGTGGTCGTCCAATTCCGCAACAAGGAATTCCCGAACCCGGCAAACCTGGTCGGCTATATTGCCAAGCAGGGCACGATGGCGAAGATCCGTCCGGACCACAGCGTGTTTTTGACCCGCGACCTGCCGACGCCGGAAAAGCGGCTGCAAGGCGCGGCCGTCGTCATGACGCAGCTGGCCGAAATGGCGAAGCCGTAAGTCGGGTCAGTTCATTCCGGCGCGCGCTTCGGCCTTCGCCTTGGCGATGTCGCGAAGTGCGCCTGCCAGAACGTCCGGCGTCTGTGCGCCGCTGGCGGCATACTGCTGGTCGAAGATGAAGAACGGGACGCCGGTGACGCCCATTTTCTGGGCCGCCTCGATCTCGGCAATCACCAGGTCGCGGTCGGCATCCGAAGCAAGCAGGGAGGCGATGACAGCGCGGTCGAGGCCGGCTTGCTCGGCGATATCGAGCAATACGGCGTGGTTCCCGAGATTGCGGCCTTCCTCGAAATTCGCCTTGAAGAGTGCATTGACGACGCGGTCCTGCTTTTCGCGATCCTCGACCATGGCCCAATGGATCAGGCGGTGCGCATCGAGCGTATTCGGGCCGACTTTGATCGCCTCGAAGTCGAAATTGATGCCGACGTCGCGGCCGAAATCGGTCAGCATCTTGTGGGCCTGTGCGACCCGTTCGGCGCCGCCGAGCTTCTGCTCCAGAGCCTTCTTCTGGTCGACGCCTTCGGGCGGATAGTCGGGATTGAGGCGGTAGGGGCGCCAGTTGATGTCGACGCCGATTTCGTCCTGCACTTCGGCGATCGCAAGCTCCAGCCGCGCCTTGCCGAGATAGCACCAAGGGCAGACGACATCCGATACGACGTCGATGGTTATGCGTTCCATGGTGTTTCCTTTCATCGGTCCGAGGTTCCCACGCCATCTATGCCCTGACGCGTTCGACTTCAACCAGGCAGGAAAAAGGAACCAGCGTCGGCAGGACTTACTGCACGCTCTGATCCCACCAGGCCGGAAGCTGGTAGCCGTAAAGCGGCACAATGTCCGGATGTCCGAGCCGTTTGCTGCGCGCGACCCATTGCTGGTCGATATGGTAGAGGGGCAAGACGTAGTGCCCGGAAAGCAGCAATCGGTCGTATGACCGGACGGCGGCAGTGAAATCTTCCTCAGAGCGCGCCGTGAGGATATGCTTGATCAGCGTATCGACGTTTGGGTCGGCAACGCCGGCGAAACTCGAACTGCCCTCGCGGTCACGCGCAGCCGAGGACCAATAGGAAAGCTGCTCGTTGCCGGGCGAGAGTGACGACACATAAGACTTTAGGATAACATCATAGTCGAAACTATTGGTTCGGCTCTGATATTGTGAATCATCCACCGTGCGGATCGAAGCGGCAATGCCCACCGTCTGTAGCGAACGCTGGAAGGCGATCGCGAGTTTTTCCTGATCAGGATTCTGCGTCATGATCTCGAAGGCAAGCGGCTTGCCGCTGGAATCCACCATCTTGCCGCCCTGGATCGAATAGCCGCCTTCCTTCAGCACCTGCACCGCCTTTTTCAACACATTGCGGTCGCGTCCGGACCCATCGGTCACAGGCAGCTTATAAGTGCCGTCGAGGATGGCCGGGTCGATCTTGTCTTTGATCGGGCCCAGCATCTCAAGTTCGCGGGCGTCGGCCGGAACGCCGAAGCTCGAAAGCTTCGAATTCTGCCAGAAGCTCTGCGTGCGCTTGTAGGCACCGGAATAGAGCGTTTTGTTCGCCCATTCGAAATCGAAGATCAGCGAGAGCCCTTCGCGCACCTTGGTGTTTGCGAATAGCGGCCGCCGGGTATTGAAGACGAAGCCGAACATGCCGCTCGGCAGCTTCGGCTGGAAGGTATCCTTGATCACGGCACCGGTGGAAACCGCTGGAAAATTATAGGCCGTCGCCCAGTGGCCGGGGCTGCCGTCGGGATAGACGTCGATATCGCCCTTTTTGAAGGCCTCGAAGAGCGTTGTGTCCTGCAGAAAATATTGAACGGTGATCTGGTCGTAGTTGTCCATGCCGACCTTGGAAGGGATATCCTTGCCCCAGTAGTTCGGGTCGCGTTCATAGGTGATACTCTCGCCGGGCTTCACAGCCTTGATCTTATAGGGGCCGGAGCCGAGCGGCGGCACGAGAGAGGTCCGGTCGAAGGTTTCGGGATCTATGGCGTGCTTTGGCAGGACCGGCATAAGCCCGAAGATCATCGGCGTTTCGCGGTCTGCTTTGTCGTTGAAGGTGAAGCGCACGCTGTGCTCGCCGACCTTCCCCATCTTGGAGACAAGGCTGAGACGATTCGCAAAGGGCACGCGTCCCTTGTCGCGCAGCAGCTCGAAGGAGAACATGACGTCCTCGGGCGTCACCGGTTGGCCGTCGGACCATTTGGCCTTCGGGTTGAGATTGAACTGGACGAACGTGCGGTCCTCGTCCCATTCGACGGTTTCCGCAAGCAGTCCATAAAGCGTGAAAGGTTCGCTCCGGGAGCGCAGCAGCAGCGATTCGTAGACGAGGTTGCCATAGTCCGGGTCCCACATGCCGCGCGCTGTCGTGCGCATGCTTTTCAGGATGAAGGGGTTGAGGTTGTCGAAGGTGCCGACGACGCCGTAGCTGATCTTGCCGCCCTTTTTCACGTCCGGATTGACATAGGAGAAATGCCTGTAGTCCGGGGGCAGGGCGGGTTCGCCATGCATGGCGATCCCATGCAGTGGGCTGGCAGCAACGGCGCCGCAGAACAGCGTAAAGGCGAGGGGGAGGATGACCCGGAGCATGCTCAAATCCTTTCCGGCAAAGGCACGATTCGGCCGAAGACTATCATGCTGGGCAGGAAATCGAACATCGAGACGCCGAAATCTTTCGGACCATCCAGAAATCGCCAAAGAAATACTGGATATCTGCAGCGCCTCAATGTAACAGGTGGTCCGGGTTTTTGGGGGCCATGCATTTGCCTTAATGTTTTAAGAGGTGGAATGCACAGTGGCCCGGTTGGAGAGGACGGCAGATCGCGGTCCCGAATGGGTATCAGGAGACGGAATCCGTTATGATGTTCAAGTCTGATAAGAAATTGCGGGCAGCTCTGTCCGTTCTGGCAGTAGCTTTCGGCGCCGCTTCGGCTCCTGTATCCTCCTTTGCACAGGATGCCGCTGCAAACGCGCCCGCACAGGCTGCGGGCGCGCCGCGCCTTGGCTGGTACAAGACCTGCAGCAAGCAGGAAGACAACGATATCTGCGTCGTTCAGAACCTGATCCTCGCCAATGGCGGCCAGCTCGTCACGGCCGTCGGCCTCATCAACATCTCCGGCAAGGTCAATCGCAAGATCCTGCAGGTATCGGTGCCGACCGCCCGCCTGATTCCGCCGGGCATCATGATGCAGGTCGATAACAACAAGGGCCAGAAGCTCGATTACGCCGTCTGCCTGCCGGACAAGTGCACTGCCGAAATCCCCCTGACGGATGCGATGATCGCCGGCCTCAAGAAGGGCAGCGACGTGATCTTCACGTCGATCAATTTCCGCCGTGCACCGAACCCGATCAAAATCTCGCTCGAAGGCTTTACCGGCGCCTATGATGGCGAAGCCGTTTCGCCGAACAAGCTCGCCGAGAGCCAGAAGAGCCTGCAGGACAGCATGCAGAAGAAGGCCGAGGAAGCCCGCAAGAAGCTCGAAGACGCGCAGAACGCCGCCAAGGCGCAGTAGTCTGCCAGCGTAAGCGCAATGAACAGAAAACCCGGCCATGGCGCCGGGTTCTCTGTTTTTACGGCAAAGAAAAAACCCCGCCGGAGCGGGGTTTGAAATCATAATTGTTTGCGCGTCTTAGTGGGCGAAGCTCATCTTGGGCTTGAGCTGGCCGGACGGCGCCTGATCGAAAATCTGGTAAACCTGCTGATTGCGAAGCGGAATGCCGCTTTCGTCATTCACCAGGTTCTGCTCGGAGACGTAAGCGACATATTCGTTTTCGTCGTTTTCCGCGAGCAGATGGTAGAAGGGCTGGTCCTTGTCAGGGCGGACTTCGGGAGGAATAGAGTTCCACCATTCGTCCGTATTCGCGAATTCCGGATCGACATCGAAGATGACGCCGCGAAACGGAAAAACCTTGTGCCGGACCACTTCACCGATACTGAACTTTGCTACTCTTTCTTTCATGGTACGACTTCCTTTCATCACCAGATTTGGTGATTGGGCCCGCTCAAATCAAGATTTTTGCGGGTTTTCGTCACATGAGTGTCATGTCGCCATCAGCCTCAGTGACAAGGAAGGAAGGCTCCGGCGGAACCGGAGCCTCCCGCTCAGCGATCAAGCCGAATAGTACATATCGTATTCGACCGGATGTGGGGTCATCTCGAAGCGCATCACCTCTGCCATCTTCAGTTCGATGAAGGCGTCGATCTGATCGTCGTCGAAGACACCGCCAGCTGTCAGGAACTTGCGATCCTTGTCGAGGCTTTCGAGGGCCTCGCGCAGCGAGCCGCAGACCGTCGGGATCTTCTTCAGTTCCTTCGGCGGCAGGTCGTACAGGTCCTTATCCATGGCCTTGCCCGGATGGATCTTGTTCTTGATGCCGTCGAGGCCCGCCATCAGCATGGCCGCGAAAGCCAGGTACGGGTTGGCGGTCGGATCCGGGAAGCGGACCTCGACGCGCTTTGCCTTCGGGTTGGAGCCGAACGGAATGCGGCAAGAGGCCGAGCGATTGCGGGCCGAATAGGCCAGCAGCACCGGCGCTTCGTAACCTGGAACGAGACGCTTGTAGGAATTGGTCGACGGGTTGGTGAAGGCGTTGATCGCCTTGGCATGCTTGATGATGCCGCCGATGTAGTAGAGGCACGTTTCGGAGAGGCCCGCATATTCGTCGCCGGCGAAGGTCGGCTTGCCGCCCTTCCAGATCGATTGATGCACATGCATGCCTGAGCCGTTGTCGCCGAAGATAGGCTTCGGCATGAAGGTTGCCGTCTTGCCATAGGCATTGGCGACCTGGTGCACGACGTACTTGTAGATCTGCATCTTGTCGGCGTTGCGCACCAGCGTGTCGAACTTAATGCCGAGTTCGTGCTGGGCCGCGGCCACTTCATGATGATGCTTCTCGACGACGACGCCCATTTCTGCAAGCACCGTCAGCATTTCCGAGCGCATGTCCTGCGCGCTGTCGACCGGTGGAACCGGGAAGTAACCGCCCTTGACGCGCGGACGGTGACCGAGGTTGCCGGTCTCATAATCGGTGTCGTCATTCGAGGGCAGTTCGCTGCTGTCGAGCTTGAAGCCGGTATTGTAGGGATCGGCCTTGTACTTGACGTCGTCGAAGACGAAGAATTCTGCTTCCGGGCCGACGAAGACTGTATCGCCGATGCCGGAGGCCTTGAGATAGGCTTCAGCCTTTTTGGCGGTGCCGCGCGGGTCACGGTTATAGGCTTCGCCCGAAACAGGGTCCAGGATGTCGCAGATGATAACCATGGTCGACTGCGCGAAGAACGGGTCCATGTGCACCGTTTCCGGATCCGGCATCAGCACCATGTCGGACTCGTTGATGGCCTTCCAGCCGCCGATCGACGAGCCGTCGAACATCACGCCATCGGCGAACATGTCCTCATCGACGCAGACGACGTCCATCGTGACATGCTGCAGCTTGCCCTTGGGGTCGGTAAAGCGCAGATCGACGAACTTGACGTCGTTTTCCTTGATCTGCTTAAGAATTTCGTTCGCGGTCGCCATGAAATCTCCCTTTCATTTGCAATGACGATGGATGAATTCGCCGCATTGGGCGAGCCGCCTTAAATAGCGTCCACACCGGTCTCGCCGGTACGGATTCGAATGACTTCTTCGATATTGGATACAAAGATTTTTCCATCTCCGATTCGGCCGGTCTGCGCGGCCTTGCGGATCGCGTCGATGACGGCTTCCGCATTTTCGTCGGCGAGTACGACCTCGACCTTCACCTTCGGCAGAAAGTCGACGACATATTCAGCGCCACGGTAAAGTTCCGTATGGCCTTTCTGGCGACCGAAGCCCTTTGCTTCCGTGACAGTGATGCCCTGCAGGCCGACTTCCTGAAGAGCTTCCTTCACTTCGTCGAGCTTGAAAGGCTTAATGATCGCTTCGATCTTTTTCATGAGAAAATGACTCTCCGCTTCTCCCGTTAAAGCGGACAAATTGCCGCTCGCGAAGCATGATGCAGGTATCGTGCCAGTTCGCAACGCCGGAGAGCGAAAAAATATGTCAATTCCCCGCAAATTAGCGGCGTCGCGGCGCTTTTTGAGGCATTTTTTCCAGCAGAATCGGTTGGGATCGCCATCGAAAATTCAAAAATGGTGCAAAAGCAGGAAAAATGCCGCGCCGCTCGTATTGGACATGTTGTTCCTTGATCGCTCAAAAATTAGGCAAATGACCTAATTTTGAGCTGCAGAAGAAATCATGAAACAGGTTGTTTTTTAGGCGCTTTTTGAATTGAATGGCGCATGGCAGAAAAACTGGGTGACCTACTCCTGACACCTGCAGAAATGGCGGCCGTCGATGCCGCCGCGTCCGATTCGGGCATCGCCTCTTTCGGGCTGATGTGGAGCGCGGGTGCGGCCGTCGCCGGCGCCGCGCTTCGGCTGTATCCCGGCGCACTGCGCTTTGCCGTTCTCTGCGGCCCCGGGAACAACGGCGGCGACGGCTACGTTGCGGCCCGCCGTCTTGCGGAAAGCGGCGCCGAGGTTGCCGTCTTCCATCTCGGCGACCTTGCCAAGCTTCGTGGCGATGCCGCGCGGGCAAAGGCCGAATGCGCGCTCGTCTCGCAGCCGGTCGATGTCTACATCCCGACGCCGGGAGACGTCGTCATCGACGCGATCTTCGGGGCGGGGCTCGGACGGGATGTGCCTTCGCAGGTGCGTTCCGTCATCGAACAGGTGACGGGTGCTATGGTTCCCGTCATTGCCGTCGACCTGCCATCCGGCCTCGATGGCCGCAGCGGCGAGGTGCTGGGGACGGCGTTCAGGGCTGCCCATACGGTCACGTTCATGACGCGCAAACCCGGCCACCTGCTGATGCCGGGCCGGGAGCTTTGCGGCAGCGTCGAGGTTGCCGACATCGGCATTCCCGCACGCATCGTCAAGGCGCGTTCGTCCGGCAGGATTGCCGAAAATACCCCGATCCAATGGGCGCACCTGCTGCCTTCGGCGAAACTGGGGACGCACAAATACAAACGCGGGCACCTTGTCGTTTTCTCGGGCGAAACCGGAAAGACAGGTGCGGCGCGGATGTCCGCCGCGGCCGGGCTGAAAGCCGGGGCTGGTCTCGTAACCATCGCCACGCCCAGAGATGCGATGGCTGAAAACAGCGCCCATTTGACAGCCGTCATGCTGTGCGCCGTCGATGACGCGACGGCTTTGCGCGACTGGCTGGCCGACGAGCGCCTGCAGACTTTCGTCCTCGGACCGGGCTTTGGGACCGGCGTAAAAACAAGAGACTTCGCCGCAGAACTCAGTGGTCGCCATCTCGTGCTCGACGCCGACGGCATCACGTCGTTCAGAGACGATCCGCGGGAGCTTTTCGATCTCTTCGCGGAGGGCGAGCCGCATCTCGTGCTGACGCCGCACGAAGGCGAATTCGCACGCCTGTTTCCAGATATCGCGGCGGACAAGACACTCAGCAAGGTCGACAGAGCGCAGGTGGCCGCCAAACGCGCCAACGCGGCGATCGTCTACAAGGGCGCCGATACCGTTATCGCATCGCCGGACGGCCGGGCGCTGATCAATACGAACGCGCCGGTCTGGCTTGCGACCGCCGGCTCAGGCGACATCCTTGCCGGCATCATCGGCGCGTATCTGGCTCAGGGTCTGCCGGCATTCGAAGCTGCCGCTGCCGGCGTCTACCTCCATGGCGAAGCCGGGCAGCGCGCCGGCCAGGGCCTGACGGCCGAAGACCTCGTCGCCCACGTGCTGCCGTTCTAGGCCGACTGCTATTTTCCGACCTCTTCCTGAAGCGCGATCGCGCCGAAAGGCGCATTGACCTTGCCTTCGTGGATCATGAAGGCAAAAACGTCGCGCGGCTCGCTCTTGACCTTCCGCTGCTTGTCGATCAGCGGCAAATCATCCGGTACCTTGCCTTCGGCCCATGTCTCGAGGCGCTTCGCCCAGGCCTTCAGGTCCTTGGAGGCGTAGCAGGTCTTGATGTCGTCCGATCCCTTCTGCAGCCGGGCATAGACGAAATCCGCCGTCACATCGGCGATCATCGGATAGTCGAAATGTTCAGCGCAGACTGGCGCCACGCCGTATTTCGCCAGCAGCGCGATGAATTCGGGCACCTTGAAGGAATCGTGGCGCACCTCGACGACATGCCGCAATGGCAGGCCGTCCTGGTTGTCCGGCAAGAGCTTTAGGAAGGCCTCGAAATCCTCGTCATCAAACTTCTTGGTCGGAGCGAACTGCCAGAGGATTGGTCCGAGCTTGCCGCCGAGCTCGGTTAGCCCCTGCGTCAGGAAGCGCTCCATGGATTCTCCCGCCTCGGCAAGCACGCGCCTGTTGGTCACGAAGCGGCTGGCCTTCAGCGAGAAGATGAAGCCATCCGGCACGTCGGCAGCCCATTTCGCAAAGGTCTCCGGCTTCTGCGAGCTGTAATAGGTGCCATTGATTTCGATGACCTTCAACTGCCGGCTGGCGTAGTGCAGCTCGTCCTTCTGCTTGAGGTCGCCCGGATAGAAGTGATTCCGCCAGGGCTCGAAAGTCCAGCCGCCGACACCGACGCGGATGCTGCCGGATTTGCTCATGTGTTCCTCCCGTTGTTCCGCCTTCACGCCATTGCTTTTGTCATGTCGACGATGGTCGATCCTGGCCTGTAAGGACTCGGCCGGCGCCCCTGAAATCCAAAGCCCTTATAAATTGCGATATTCCGCATCGTGCGGGCGTTGGTGTGGAGCCGCAACTCAGGCAGTTGCCATTCCTGTGCTTTAGCCTCCACCCAGCGAAGGATGGTGCTGCCGTGCCTGCGGCCCTGATGAGCAGGCGACACGGCGATGCTAATGAGCATTGCGTGATTCTTATGACGCTCCAGCACCGCCAAACCGGCGCAAACGCCGTTGATCTCAAACAACCAGATCTCACCCCTCGCGATCCGTGGAGCATCATCGTCGGTCACTGGTATGGGCTCTGCTCCCAGCAAAGCAAGGTAACGTGCATAGGCTTCGCCTGTTAGCGACTTCACTATCTCGATATCCGCAGTGGAGCCCAGGCGCAGCATGGCTATTCCGCTGCCGCGAATGTCTTTTTCACCGGCCGGCGCTCCAGCAGTTCCTTAAGGAAATGGCCGGTATAGGAGCGCGGCTCCTTGACGATTGCTTCGGGCGTGCCGGCCGCGACGATCTCGCCACCGCCGTCGCCGCCTTCAGGGCCGAAATCGAGCACCCAGTCGGCCGTTTTGATGACTTCGAGATTGTGCTCGATCACCACGACGGAATTACCCTGGTTGACCAACTCGTGCAACATTTCAAGCAGCTTGGCGACGTCGTGGAAGTGCAAGCCGGTGGTCGGTTCGTCGAGGATGTAGAGCGTGCGGCCTGTCGAGCGCTTGGAAAGTTCCTTGGCGAGTTTGACGCGCTGGGCTTCGCCGCCTGAAAGCGTATTTGCCTGCTGGCCGACCTTGATGTAACCGAGGCCGACATCGAACAGCGACTGCAGCTTGTCGCGTACCGCCGGTACGGCGCTGAAGAACTCCACGCCTTCCTCGACCGTCATGTCGAGCACGTCCGAAATCGACTTGCCCTTGAAGGTCACGTCCAGCGTTTCGCGATTGTAGCGCTTGCCGTGGCAGACATCGCAGGTGACGTAGACATCCGGCAGGAAGTGCATCTCGATCTTGATGACCCCGTCGCCCTGGCAGGCTTCGCAGCGCCCGCCCTTGACGTTGAAGGAGAATCGTCCCGGCTGATAGCCGCGCGCCTTCGCCTCCGGCAGACCGGCGAACCAGTCGCGGATCGGCGTAAACGCACCGGTATAGGTTGCCGGGTTTGAACGCGGCGTGCGGCCGATTGGCGATTGGTCGATATCGATGACTTTGTCGATGTGCTCGAAGCCGTCGATGCGGTCATGATCGGCCGGAATTTCGCGGGCGCCCATCACGCGGCGTGCGGCCGATTTGTAGAGCGTCTCCACCAGGAAAGTGGATTTGCCGCCACCCGAAACGCCCGTCACGGCGGTGAAGACACCGAGTGGGATGGAGGCCGTGATGTTCTTCAGATTATTGCCACGCGCGCCGACCACCTTGATCTCGCGGCCTTTCTTCGGCTTGCGCCGTTCGTCGGGAACCGGCACGCCGAGTTCGCCGGAGAGGTACTTCCCGGTCAGCGACCTCGGGTTCGCCATGATGTCCTGCGGCGTTCCGTGGGCCACGATGTGGCCGCCATGCACGCCGGCCGCCGGGCCGATGTCGACCACGTCGTCTGCCGTCAGGATCGCATCCTCGTCATGCTCGACGACGATCACCGTATTGCCGATATCGCGCAGGTGCTTCAGCGTGTCGAGCAACCGCGCATTGTCGCGCTGGTGCAGGCCGATCGACGGCTCGTCGAGAACGTAGAGCACGCCCGTCAGGCCCGATCCGATCTGGGAGGCAAGGCGGATGCGCTGGCTTTCGCCGCCCGACAGAGTGCCGGAATTCCGCGACAGGCTGAGATATTCAAGACCGACATCGTTCAGGAAGCGCAGGCGGTCGCGGATTTCCTTCAGGATGCGCACCGCGATCTCATTCTGCTTGGCCGAGAAAGTCGCTGGAAGTGCCTCGAACCAGTCGCGCGCCACGCGGATCGACATGTCGGTCACCTGGCCGATATGCAGCTTGTTGATTTTCACTGCCAGCGTTTCCGGCTTCAGGCGGAAACCGTTGCAGGCCGGGCAGGGGGCTGCGGACATGAAGCGCTCGATCTCTTCGCGCGCCCAAGCGGAGTCGGTTTCCTTCCAGCGGCGTTCGAGATTGGTGATGATGCCTTCGAAGCTCTTATGCGTCGTATAGGAGCGTGCGCCGTCGGCATAGTGAAACTCGATCTTCTCGTCCGTGCCGTTCAGGATGACGTCCTGTGCCTTTTCCGAGAGATCGCTCCAGCGGTTGCCGAGCTTGAAACCGTAATGCTTGCCGAGCGCTTCCAGCGTCTGGTTGTAGTAGGGCGAACTCGACTTCGCCCAAGGCGCGATGGCGCCGTCGCGCAGTGTCCGCTCCGGTTCGGGGATAATCAGCGCCCGGTCGATTTTCTGCTGGGCGCCAAGCCCGTCGCAGGTCGGGCAGGCGCCGGCCGGATTGTTGAACGAGAAGAGCCGCGGCTCGATCTCCGGAATGGTGAAGCCGGAAACGGGGCAGGCGAATTTCTCCGAGAACAGCATGCGCTCATGCGTGTCGTTGAGCGATTTGTTGGCGGAGCCGCCCGCAGACGTTTCCCCCGGCGGCAGCGGCTTGTCGGCAAACTCGGCGATCGCAAGCCCATCTGCGAGCTTCAGCGAGGTCTCGAAGCTGTCGGCAAGCCGGGACGCCATGTCGGGGCGCACGACGATGCGGTCCACGACAACATCGATGTCGTGCTTGTATTTCTTGTCGAGCGCCGGAGCATCGGCGATCTCGTAGAACTGGCCGTCCACCTTGACGCGCTGGAAGCCCTTTTTCATGAGGTCCGCCAGTTCCTTCTTGTATTCGCCCTTACGGCCGCGCACGATCGGCGCCAGAATATAAAGACGCGTGCCTTCCTCGAATTCGAGCACGCGGTCGACCATCTGACTGACAGTCTGGCTCTCGATCGGCAGGCCCGTCGCCGGCGAGTAAGGAACACCGACACGCGCAAAGAGCAGGCGCATGTAGTCGTAGATCTCTGTGACCGTGCCGACTGTCGAGCGCGGATTGCGCGAAGTCGTCTTCTGTTCGATGGATATGGCCGGCGACAGGCCGTCGATCTGGTCGACGTCCGGCTTCTGCATCATCTCGAGGAACTGGCGGGCATAGGCCGAAAGGCTTTCGACATAGCGGCGCTGGCCCTCCGCATAGATTGTGTCGAACGCAAGCGACGACTTGCCGGACCCGGAAAGGCCGGTCATGACGATGAGTTTGTTGCGCGGCAGGTCGAGGTCGATGCCCTTGAGGTTATGCTCGCGCGCGCCGCGGATGGAAATCGTCTTAAGTTCACTCATCGTAATTGTGCTTCTGTGCTGGAGTAAGCCCCTTATTTAGTGATGCCGCTGGGCGAGTCGAGGCTGAATATCCATCTGTTGCGAGGTTTTCGATTCTGTTGACAGGATCATAGCCATAAACTAGAACAAATAAAGAACAAAATTCCTTGTGGATGAACCGGCGATGGACACGCATGGCCGGGGTTCTATAGTTTAAGGTACACTGATTGTTTCAAGCGCCGCCGGGCAGGGCGGCAGTAAGGTGAGAAGTATGGCTGGCAGCGTGAACAAGGTAATTCTGATCGGAAACGTGGGCGCAGACCCCGAAATCCGCAGGACACAGGATGGCCGCCCGATCGCCAATCTTCGCATCGCGACCTCCGAGACGTGGCGGGACCGCAATTCCGGCGAGCGCCGCGAAAAGACCGAATGGCACACCGTCGTCGTCTTCAACGAAGGTCTCTGCAAGGTTGTCGAGCAATATGTGAAGAAGGGCGCCAAGCTCTACATCGAAGGCCAGCTCCAGACCCGCAAATGGCAGGACCAGCAGGGCCAGGACCGTTACTCAACGGAAGTCGTGCTGCAGGGCTTCAATTCGACGCTGACCATGCTCGACGGCCGCGGCGAAGGCGGCGCGAGTTCCAGCGGCGGACGCGGCAGCAGCAGCGATTTCGGTGGCGGCAGCAATTCCGGAGACGACTACGGCGCCCCGTCGCAGCCGTCCGGCCGCAGCAGCGGTGGCGGCGGGAATTTCTCACGCGATCTCGATGACGATATCCCGTTCTGAGACGAGCGAAATCACCGTAAAAACCGCTGCCTGGCAGCGGTTTTTTTTATTGGCGTTTCCTCGGCAGAGGCATTCGGCGCGAACAAAATTCCGGTGCTCACGGCGTCGTGGTGCCCGAGCCTGCCAGAATGGTCCACATGACGCCGATTGCGGCGCAAATGGCCAGTGTCGAGATCACCGAAAGCTTCAGGCGAAAGATAGCCAAGGCGGCAAACGCCGTCAGCGCGAGCGATGGCCAGAGGACCGAGGATGGAACCGGGACATCGATTGAAACCGGTCCCCATAAGGCAGGACGCACCTCGGCAAAGAGCACGTGGATCCCGAACCAGATCGCAAGATTGAGGATCACACCGACGACGGCTGCCGTGATGGCCGACATCGCTCCGGTCAGCTCGGCATTGCCGCGCAGCTTCTCGATGAACGGTGCTCCGAGAAAAATCCACAGGAAGCTCGGAATGAAGGTCACCCATGTCGTCAGGACCGCGGCGAGCGTGGCGGCGAGCATCGGATCGAGCGGCCCGGGGTTCCTGTAGGCGGCCATGAAGCCGACGAACTGGACGACGATGATCAACGGACCTGGTGTAGTCTCGGCCATGCCGAGGCCATCCAGCATCTCGCCCGGTTTTAGCCATCCGAAATGCTGAACCGCTTCCTGCGCGACATAGGCAAGCACCGCGTACGCGCCGCCGAATGTCACGACAGCCATCTGGCTGAAGAACAGACCGACCTGCGAAAAGATATTGCCGGATCCCGTTGTCGCTAAAAGCAGCGCGACAGGCAGAAGCCAGGCGATCGCAAGGGCGCCGGATACCCGCAGCGACCATGCAAGGTTTGGCCGTGCGTGGGGCGGCGTCTCCTCCCCAAGCAGGGAATCCCTGTCTTCGAGGATCACGGCCGAACCGCCTCTGTGTCCACCGCCAACCTTGAACAACGGCGAGCCCGCGCGGCCGCCGAAGAAGCCCAGAATGCCGGCCGCGATGATGATCAGCGGGAACGGGACGTGGAGAAAGAAGATCGCAACAAAGGCGGCGGCGGCAATGCCGATCATCACATTGTTTTTGAGCGCCCTGCTTCCGATCCGGAACACAGCCTGCAGCACGACCGCAAGCACCGCGGCCTTCAGACCGAAAAACAAGCCGGCGATATAGCTCACGTTTCCATAGGCGGCATAGATGTAGCTCAGCCCGAGGATGGCGATGAAGCCCGGGAGCACGAACAGCGCTCCGGCGATCAGGCCGCCGATCGTCCTGTTGAGCAGCCAGCCGATGTAGATCGCTAACTGATGGGCTTCCGGCCCGGGAAGCAGCATGCAGTAGTTGAGCGCATGCAGGAAGCGATGTTCGCCGATCCACCGCTTCTCATCGACGACGACGCGATGCATGAGGGCAATTTGTCCCGCCGGTCCGCCGAAGCTGAGCGCCGCAACCCTTGCCCACACCTTCACGGCCTCGCCGAGAGGCACGATATCCCGGCCCGCCGGGGCGTCTCGTTCCGTATCCACCATGTCAGCCATCTCACTGCGCCCGCTTCGGGTTGGGCCAGTTGTGTGTCTCGTCGGTCGCGTCGCGGCACCAGCGGTAAAACGCGTCATAGAGCGTCAGGCCGGCGTCGAGCTGCTGTAAGTCGTCGGTGAACATGCGCGAAAGCCCGAGCGAAGCGGCGAGCAGACCGGCGGCTTCCGGCGCGAGATCGGGCCTGGCAGTATCGGCGCCGCGAATAATGGTGGCGAGATGCAGCAGTGGTTCGGAAGTAAGATTGAATTCCTCGATCATCACGTCGAAGGTGCAGCGTTCGCCGCGGTGGCTCCAGAAGACGTCCTCTATATCGAACGGCGTCGCGCCAAAACGATCAGCAACTGCTGGCACCTCCGATGCCGGAACGAACAGGAAGACGGCATTGGGATCGACAAAACGCCTGATCAGCCAGGGGCAGGCGATCCGGTCGATCTTCGGGCGTGCCCGCGTCACCCATACGGTCCGGTCATGCGGGTCGCGCGCCGGCATCTTGCCCTCCGGCACGACTTGGCCACCGGCCCGCAGCCACGCCTCGAATCCTCCTTCGAGAACCTCTGCTTCCGTTCCGGCATGCCGGAGATAGGCGGCTACACCGTGACTCAGCTTTTGACCCCTCTGGCATACGATGATCGCCGGACCGGCAACTTCGCGGCTCCACTCGTCGACATTGGTATGGCTACGCCGGACCGAGGCTGGGACGAGCCTAGGGTCGGCGGCAAAGTCTTCGGCTGTGCGGACGTCGACAATGACGGGCGCATTCGGCGTTCCGATGATACGGTTGAGCTTGTCGGATGAAATTTCCAGAAATGACGGCATGACGCGTCCTCCGTTTTGCGGCTTATCGGACGCGATACTTCAGCTGTCGCCTCGTGGGGTGATCGCAACCCCAGAGCCAATCATGTGCAGCAGGCCCGCGGGAAGTCAAGCCCTGTTGGGTTTGCCTCGCGACGGCGTCCTTTTAACTGACAGCCATCGCGGCTTTAACGCCGTCTACGACGAACTGCGCGGCAAGCGCCGCCAGGATTACGCCGAGCAGGCGCGTGAGGATCGCCCGGCCGGTGACCCCGAGGAGGCGGTCGAGACGATCGGCGATCAGCAGCGCCACAAGCATCAGAAGAAGATTGCCTGCAATGACGATGAGAAGCTGCGCCCGTTCGACTGAGGTCGGCAGCGAGCCCGCAAGCAGGATCGTCGCCGAGATCGCGCCCGGGCCGGCAATCAGCGGAAGGGCGAGCGGAAAGACCGCGATATTCTGGATGTGATCCTTGGTAATCGCCACTTCGCTGGTCTTTTCCTTGCGGTCCTGCCGCTTCTCGAACACCATTTCGAAGGCGATCCAGAAGAGCAGCAGTCCGCCGGCGATGCGGAAGGCGCCGATGGAAATGCCAAGAACCCCAAGCACACTTGCGCCGAACAGTGCAAAGACGGCGAGAATGATGAAAGCGATGACGGAGCCGCGCAGCGCCACCTGCTTGCGCTGGCCGCGGCTCATGCCGCTGGTCAGGCCGAGGAAGATCGGCGCAAGTCCGGGAGGATCGATCGTGACGAGCAGCGTCGTGAAAGCGTTGATCAGTTGGTCGGCGCTTGCCATCGTCTCTCCGGAACACCATATCAAGGCTTGATTTTCGCGATTGTGAAGCGAGGTTTTCCATTTGGCAAATGACAGGTGGTGGACCGGCGCTGAAAGCGGTCCGAAATCGCCTGAATTGCCGCCCTTCCGCCGCAAAGTCTGTTCAAAACCCTCGCTCAAATTGGCGCGCGGCCAGCCTTTCCGCTATAAATCCTCCAGTGATTCTACAAAGAGATCGTGATCTGTTTTGACTGAACAAACACCCCCAGGCGGCGGGAAGCTCCCGCCAGGCATCGAGCCCATCTCCATCATGGAGGAAATGCAGCGGTCGTATCTCGATTACGCGATGAGCGTCATCGTCAGCCGTGCGCTTCCGGACGTCCGCGACGGCCTCAAGCCTGTGCACCGGCGCATCCTCTATGGCATGTCCGAACTCGGCATCGACTGGAACAAGAAATACGTCAAATGCGCCCGCGTCACCGGTGACGTGATGGGTAAATATCACCCGCACGGCAATGCTGCGATCTACGATGCGCTCGCCCGCATGGCGCAGGGTTGGTCGCTCCGTCTGCCGCTAATCGACGGTCAGGGCAATTTCGGTTCCGTCGACGGCGACCCGCCGGCGGCCGAACGCTACACGGAATGCCGTCTGCAAAGGGCGGCGCATTCGCTGCTCGACGATCTCGACAAGGAAACGGTCGACTTCCGCGACAACTACGACGGCACGCTCTCCGAGCCCGTCGTGGTGCCCGCGAAATTCCCGAACCTGCTCGTCAATGGAGCAGGCGGCATTGCCGTCGGCATGGCCACCAATATTCCGCCGCACAATCTGACTGAAGTCATCAACGGCTGCATCGCGCTGATCGATGATCCGGCGATCGAACTGTCAGATCTGATGCAGATCATTCCCGGTCCGGATTTCCCGACAGGTGCGAAAATCCTTGGCCGTGCCGGCATCCGCTCGGCTTATGAGACCGGCCGCGGTTCCGTGATCATGCGCGGCGTTGCTGCGATCGAGCCGATGCGCGGCGACCGCGAGCAGATCATCATCACCGAGATCCCTTTCCAAGTGAATAAGGCGACGATGATCGAGAAGATGGCCGAACTGGTGCGCGAGAAGCGCATCGAAGGCATCTCCGATCTCCGTGACGAATCCGACCGCCAGGGCTATCGCGTCGTCATCGAGCTGAAGCGTGATGCCAATGCCGAAGTCATCCTGAACCAGCTTTATCGCTATACGCCGCTGCAGACCTCCTTTGGCTGCAACATGGTGGCGCTGACCGGCGGCAAGCCGGAACAGATGAACCTGCTCGATATGCTTCGCGCTTTCGTCTCCTTTCGCGAGGAGGTCGTTAGCCGGAGAACGAAATTCCTGCTTCGCAAGGCGCGCGAACGTGCTCATGTCTTGGTAGGTCTCGCGATTGCGGTCGCCAATATCGATGAAGTGATCCGCGTCATCCGCCAGGCGCCGGATCCACAGTCGGCGCGCGAAGAGCTGATGACGCGCCGCTGGCCGGCTGAAGACGTCGAGAGCCTGATCCGCCTCATTGATGACCCGCGCCATCGCATCAATGAGGATATGACCTATAACCTCTCGGAAGAGCAGGCCCGCGCCATCCTCGAGCTCCGTCTTGCCCGTCTAACAGCGCTCGGCCGCGATGAAATCGGCGATGAGCTCAACAAGATCGGCGACGAGATCAAGGATTATCTCGACATCCTGTCGTCCCGCGTCCGCATCCAGACGATCGTCAAGGATGAGTTGACATCGGTTCGCGACGAATTCGGCACCCCACGCCGCACTGAGATCATCGACAGCGGCCTTGAAATGGATGACGAGGACCTCATCGCCCGCGAAGACATGGTCGTTACCGTCTCGCATCTCGGCTACATCAAGCGCGTACCGCTGACGACCTATCGCGCTCAGCGCCGTGGCGGCAAAGGCCGCTCCGGCATGACGACGCGCGATGAAGATTTCGTTAGCCGGCTATTTGTGGTCAATACGCATACGCCGGTCCTGTTCTTCTCCTCCCGCGGCATCGTCTACAAGGAAAAGGTCTGGCGTTTGCCCATCGGCACCCCGACGTCGCGCGGCAAGGCGCTGATCAACATGCTGCCGCTGGCGCCCGGCGAACGCATCACCACGATCCTGCCCCTGCCGGAGGACGAGGAGAGCTGGGAAAGCCTCGACGTCATGTTCTCGACGACGCGCGGCACGGTTCGCCGCAACAAGCTGTCGGATTTCGTCCAGGTGAACCGCAACGGCAAGATCGCCATGAAGCTCGAGGAGGAGGGCGATGAAATCCTCTCCGTCGAGACCTGCACCGAACATGACGACGTCCTGCTGACGACGGCGCTCGGCCAATGCATCCGCTTCCAGGTCGATGATGTCCGTGTCTTTGCGGGCCGCAATTCGATCGGCGTTCGCGGCATTAACCTCGGCAACGGCGACCGCATCATCTCGATGACCATCGTCGGTCATGTCGATGCCGAACCGTGGGAGCGAGCCGCCTACCTCAAGCGTTCCGCTGCGGAACGCCGCGCCACGGGCATCGACGAGGAGGACATCGCCCTGGTCGGCGAAGAAGTCACCGAAGAGGGACAGCTGACGGACGAGCGCTACGAGGAACTGAAGGCACGCGAACAATTCGTGCTGACGGTGTCGCAGAAGGGCTTCGGCAAGCGGTCGTCTTCCTACGACTTCCGCATCTCCGGCCGCGGCGGCAAGGGCATCCGGGCCACCGATACCTCCAAGACGAGCGAGATCGGCGAACTTGTCGCCGCCTTCCCGGTCGACGAGGGCGACCAGATCATGCTGGTCTCGGATGGCGGTCAGCTGATCCGCGTCCCGGTCGGTGGCATCCGCATCGCCAGCCGCGCCACCAAGGGCGTCACGATCTTCTCGACCGCCAGGGACGAAAAGGTCGTCTCCGTCGAGCGCATCAGCGAGCCGGAAGATGACGGCGAGGATGTCGGCGAAATCGTCAACGAAACGCCGATCGAAAGCGGCGAGGCGCCACCTGCAACGGAAGAGTAATGTAAACCAGGCTTTGGTTGAGAACCGGGCGGCCCCCTGCCGCCCGGTTTTTTTATGCACAGATTGCTGCTCGTCTGGTTTGAGGGTGCAGTGCGCATGAAAAAGCCGGACGCGGGGACCGCGTCCGGCTTTGAATGACCCGAGCGCTGGAGGGGAGTGCGCTCAAGGGGCGGGGAATCGTGTCTTAGAAAGTGCTGTGCTTCTTCTTGTCGAACGCCTTCACTTCTGCGCTTTCGCGGCGAAGGGCGGAAACGGTTGACGCCACGGACACGATAAACATGACGCTGATGAGAGCGGTAAGAACAGTCAAGATCGTGAACATGGCGCAATCCTTTCCGAAGTTGCGTTCGCGTCCCTCAGTACTGGCTTATGATGGCCGTGCGGGCCGAAGCATAAGGACCATATACCTTGGACGTATCGGTCTGCTGGTCATAGAGCGCGACAGTTGCAGTAAGCATTCCCGTGATCATTGCCATCCAGAAAACATTGATGATGGTAACCTTATCGGGCATCTGTTTTTCCCTTCGTACCGCGTATCGCATCTACGCTTCGGTTGATGAACGTATCCGTCCGTAATTGGTTCCGGCGGATGTTGATGGGTCGTTTACCAAGCCCGGTCTGAAGCCACCTTGAATGTCTCGTTCATCTGGCGTTCAGATTCGAGAGCTGGTCTCAACGCGCTCTGCCGAGCTTGCGCATGATGGCGCGATGCTCGCTGACTTCCGCCCGCACCCAGCGTATCGCATAGCGGTCCTGCAGGTAGCCATATGCCAGCTCCGCAAGCAGGGAGAGAACGACGGCAAGGGAAAGCAGCAGGATCAGCATGTCGGTGTCTTTCGGGTGCGCCCGGTGCCGGATGGCATCGGCTGCGTTGATGTTTCCGATTATGCGGATCGCATCTGAAACGGCGTTGAACGCAGCATTCATCCGCCGTTCAGCCGGCCGGCAAATGACTTGCGGGACGCAGGCATCCATGACAAAAGGCATCGGAACGAAACGGCCGGGTCCTATGACGACTGCATTTTATCCGGGGTCCTTCGACCCGCTCACCAACGGACATCTGGACGTGCTCGTCCAGGCGCTGAACATCGCCGAAAGGGTGATCGTTGCAATCGGCATCCATCCGGGCAAGGCGCCGCTGTTTTCCTTCGAGGAGAGGGCGGAACTGATCCGCAACGCGCTTGCCGAGGCGATGCCGCAGAAAAGCGGCAGCATCTCCGTCGTTGCTTTCGACAATCTTGTCGTCGATGCAGCGCGTATGCATGGTGCGGCGCTGCTCATCCGCGGGCTTCGCGACGGCACCGACCTCGACTATGAAATGCAGATGGCGGGCATGAACCGGCAGATGGCACCGGATGTGCAGACCGTCTTTCTGCCGGCAGGCACGGCCTCGCGGCCCATTACTGCCACATTGGTCCGTCAAATCGCGGCCATGGGTGGCGACGTCAGCGCCTTTGTGCCGGCCGCCGTTTTGAAGGCCCTTCAATCCAAGCGCAAATCTTGAGGCGTTTTTCGCCGCAACGGAGCTCACATGAAACTCTTCTATATTGCATTTGCCGGCGTGCTTTACCTGGCCTCCTTCGTTGGCGATGCGTTTGCCCAGGCCGATCATACGCTGACTATCCAGCTTAAGGATGGCCCCGTCGTAATCCAGCTGATGCCGGATGTGGCTCCCAAGCACGTTGCGCAGATCGAGGCGCTGGCGAAGAAGGGGGCCTATGACAATGTAGCCTTCCACCGCGTCATCGACGGCTTCATGGCGCAGACCGGCGACGTGCAGTACGGCAATATGTCGAAGGGCTATGATCCAAGCCTTGCCGGCACCGGTGGCTCCGATCTGCCGAACATTCCGGCCGAGTTCTCCAAGACGCCCTTCGTACGCGGGACGATCGGCATGGCGCGCGCCCAGGATCCGGATTCGGCAAACTCGCAGTTCTTCATCATGTTCGCGGACGGCTCCTTCCTCAACGGCCAGTACACCGTGGTCGGCAAGGTCGTCTCCGGGATGGAAAATGTTGACAAGATCAAGCGCGGCGAAGGCCAGAACGGCGAAGTGAGCGAGCCCGACCGCATGGTCAAGGTCACCGCCGGCAAGTAGTTTCGAAAAACGAGGAGAATGAAAATGGCCGAGATCAAGGATCCGGAAAACACCGTCATCCTGGAAACCACGAAGGGCAAGGTGGTCATCCAGCTGCTGCCGCAGGTAGCCCCCGAGCATGTCGCCCGCGTCAAGGAGCTTTCCCGCGAGAAGGCATACGACGGCGTCGTCTTCCACCGCGTCATTCCCGACTTCATGGCGCAGACTGGCGACGTCCAGTTCGGCAAGAAGGGCGGCGAGAACTTCAACCCGGGCCGCGCCGGCATGGGCGGGTCGCCGAAGCCGGACCTCAAAGCCGAATTCTCTGCCACGCCCCATGTCCGCGGCACCTGCTCGATGGCGCGTTCGCAGAGCCCGAACTCGGCAAACAGCCAGTTCTTCATCTGCTTCACCGATGCGCCTTGGCTGAACAAGCAGTATTCCGTCTGGGGCCAGGTCATCGAAGGCATGGATGTTGTCGACACGATCAAGAAGGGCGAGCCAGTCAGCGACCCGGACTCGATCGTCTCGATGCGGGTTGCCGCTGACGTCTGATTGTGATTTCTGCTGAACCCGCCCTTGCGCGAAAGCGCGGGGCGGGTTTTGCTTTGCTGAAAGTGCCCGATGCGCGTTGACCTTTTCGATTTCGACCTGCCGGATGAACGGATCGCCCTGCGGCCCGCCGAGCCGCGCGATAGCGCGCGCCTGCTCGTCGTCGATCCGCATGCCGAAACGGTCCTCAGCGATCACTCAGTCAGCGAGCTGCCGTCGTTCCTCCGGCAAGGGGATGCGCTGGTCTTCAACGATACCAAGGTCATTCCCGCGCAGCTCGAAGGCATCCGCCATCGCGAAGGGGCGGGCGGCCAGCAGGTCTCGGCGACATTGCATATGCGCGTCGGTGCCAGTCGCTGGAAAGCTTTCGCCAAGCCCGGCAAACGGATCAAGATCGGTGATCGCATCGCCTTCGGCCACAGCGGGGAAAGCTGCTTCCTTGGCCAGCTCGATTGCACCGTCGAGGAGAAGGGAGAGGGCGGTGAAGTCACGCTTGCGTTTGATCTTTCCGGCCCGGGGCTCGACGAGGCGATCGCCTCCGTCGGCCATATTCCGCTGCCGCCCTATATCGCCGCCAAGCGTCCTGACGACGAGCGCGATCGCACTGACTACCAGACGATCTACGCCCGCGACGAAGGCGCCGTTGCAGCGCCCACCGCCGGCCTGCATTTCACGCCACGACTTTTCGAAGCTCTGGACAAGGCCGGTGTCGAACGCCATTTCGTGACGCTGCATGTCGGCGCCGGCACCTTCCTGCCGGTCAAGGCCGACGACACCGCCGATCATAAGATGCATCTTGAAAGCGGCTATGTTAGCGCGGAGACGGCTGCAAAACTGAACGCCGTCAAGGCGAGGGGCGGGCGCATCATTTGCGTCGGTACGACGTCGCTGCGGCTGATCGAAAGCGCGGCTGCCGACGATGGAGAAATCCGTGCCTGGGCGGACGCCACCGGCATATTCATCACGCCTGGCTACCGTTTCAAGGCGGTCGATGTCCTGATGACCAATTTCCACTTGCCGCGCTCGACGCTCTTCATGCTGGTTTCAGCATTCTCTGGCTTCGAGACCATGCAGGCGGCATACAAACACGCCATTTCAAACGGCTACCGCTTCTACTCCTACGGTGACGCGAGCCTTCTTTTCCGGAAAGACAAATGACCGAGAATTTCCAGTTCGCCCTCAAGAAGACCGATGCAGGCGCTCGCCTCGGCGAAATCTCCATGCCGCGCGGCACGATCCGCACGCCAGCTTTCATGCCGGTCGGCACTGTCGGCTCGGTCAAGGCGATGTACCTCGACCAGGTTCGCGAAACGGGCGCCGACATCATTCTCGGCAACACCTACCACCTGATGCTGCGGCCGACGGCTGAGCGTGTCGCGCGCCTTGGCGGCCTGCACAGCCTCATCCGTTGGGAACATCCGATCCTGACCGATTCCGGTGGCTTCCAGGTCATGTCGCTTTCCGCTCTGCGCAAACTTAACGAGCAGGGCGTCACCTTCAAGTCGCATGTCGACGGTAGCCTGCACCACATGTCGCCGGAGCGCTCGATCGAAATCCAGGGCCTGCTCGGCTCCGACATCCAGATGCAGCTTGACGAATGCGTGGCGCTTCCGTCCGAACCGCGTGAGATCGAACGGGCGATGGAGCTTTCACTGCGCTGGGCCGAGCGCTGCAAGGTGGCCTTTGGCAACCAGCCGGGCAAGGCGATGTTCGGCATCGTGCAGGGTGGCGACATTCCCGCACTCCGCATCCGCTCGGCCGAAGAACTGGCACAGCTTGACCTCAAGGGCTATGCGGTGGGAGGTCTTGCCGTCGGCGAACCGCAGGACGTTATGCTGAAGATGCTCGAGGAAACGCTGCCGGTGCTGCCGAGCGAAAAGCCGCGCTATCTCATGGGCGTCGGCACGCCGGACGATATCCTGAAATCGGTTGCCCGCGGCATTGACATGTTTGACTGCGTAATGCCGACCCGCTCCGGCCGCCATGGCCTGGCCTTTACCCGCCGCGGCAAGGTCAATATCCGCAACGCCCGCCATGCTGAGGATACGCGCCCGCTCGACGACCAGTCGAATTGCGCGGCCTCGCGCGATTATTCGCGCGCCTATCTGCACCATCTCGTCCGGGCCAATGAGGCGCTCGGCGGCATGCTGCTCTCCTGGCACAATCTCAACTACTATCAGGAGCTGATGCAGGGCATCCGCGCGGCAATTTCCGAGGGTCGCTTCGCCGATTTCATGGCGGAAACGCAGGAGGAATGGGCAAAGGGCGATCTCGAGCGCGCCTGAGGTTCAGATGCCTTTGCTCTCGGTATTCGGCACGATCTGCACGCCGTTGATCTTGTAGCCGCCGTCTGGCTGCCGCATCATTTGGTAGATCGCCGTCCAGTCCTTGCCGTCGCGGCCGGATATCAGAACCTCGTGATAAATCATCGTGCCGTCATCGATCGAACGGCTGCGGCCGAAGGCGTAGTTCCCGGGATGATAGACAGGCTCGTAGCTCTTCTTCACCATCGCAAAGAACATGTTCTTGTCCGGATACATCGCCTTGATACCAGGCGCAGCAAAGGAATAGGCCGCCTCCGCATCGTCCTTCAGGAAAGCCGTGATCTGATCCTCGATGATATGCCGCGTCGCATCGATCGGATCTTCAGCACGCGCCGGCAAGGAGAAGAGGACCGTCGCAGCACACAGAGCAAGCACAGCATATAGGGCGCGCATGGATTCATCTCCGGCGATATCAATCGGAGTGTAGGCCATTTTGCGGAATAGAAAAGTAGGCCGCGTCAGGGGAAGGCCCTAGCTTTCGACGCTCTGTTCAAGCGTAGACATCCTTGATTGCATCCAGGGGGCCTTTCAGCGCGGTCCGTGGATGGATCAACTCCGGCTGGATGAGGTGAATCTTGTTGACGGGGCGATGCTCTTCGATGAGCTCAAATGCTTTTGCAAGCATGCTCTCGGTGTTCTGCCTGATCATGATGACCGGGAAGGGCAGGAATGAGCCGAAGGGATCATAGTCGTAGCAGCCGACGACGATGTCGGCGAAGGTCTCGTGGGGGTGCTGCGCCATGAAGCGGAGCAGACCCTCGAAGTTGATCGAGGAATTGATGAAGAGCCCGCGCGGCAGCTTGCCTTCGCGCTCATAGAAGGCTTCGAAGGCCTTCTGTGTCATATTGGGTGAATAGCCGGTCGGCTGAATGCATGCATCCTTGCTCGTGCCGAGCAGCGCCTTTTTGATATCGCGGAAGCCTCTTATGCGTTCCCGGCTGGCATGGTCGTTACGTCCGCCAAACAGGAATAGCTCGTCGGGCTTCAGCGGATGGGCGGGATCGAAACGCTGAATGATCGCTTCGGTCAGCATCCGCGCGCCCTGATAGTTGTCGCTGATGACCGATGGCGCCTTCGTCCCCGGCAGGTCGATATTGATGTGCCGGATGCCCGCGGCTTCGCACAAGGTGTGAACGCTGTCGGGATCGGTCGCCCCGGCGATGAACAGTTCATCAATCGAATAGGAGATCAGCGTTTCGACGGTTGCAAGCTCTTCCTGAGGATCGCGGGAAGCGCTGACGACGACCGGACATTTGCCGTGGCTGCGCACCTGTGCCTCGAAGGTCTGTGCCATGGACGAGAAATAGCGGTTGTCATGCACCGGCAGAAGCAGCCCGACAAGCCCCGAGCGGGAATTGCGTAAGCCGCGGGCCTGGAGGTTGGCAGTATATTGGTGCTGTTCGGCGAGGTTCTGAATAAGTTCGGCCGTGCTTTCCCGAATGCGCCGTTTACGCCAGGTGCCGTTCAGGACGGCGCTGACGGTCGAGGCGGAGCATCCCGACAGGATCGAAAGATCATAGATCGTCGCTTTCTTTTTGCCCTGTTGCTTCATGTGATCCTCCAGCAGTTCCTTAGTGCCGATTTCCTCTTGACGAAAGCTTAAATCCAAAAGATATTATTTGCACCATCGATTGTGCAAGGAAGAAATATCGATTGTGCATTTGAGGTCCGCTTGAGGAGGCGGCGCGTTGGAGGATGCGATTTCCGCGTCGACCGAAACCAAACTGACAGGTACCGCCAGCCGGCGGCCCGTGAGTGTTTCCCTGCGTGAAAACGTCTGGAGGAGGAAGAGATATGAAAAAGCTTATGATCGCAGTGCTTGCTGCATCGCTGTCGCTTGGCGTTTCGTTCGCAGCGCTGGCCGCAGATAAGGTCGGCGTCGTCGTCAAGATCGGTGGCATCCCATGGTTTAATGCAATGGAAGCCGGGATCAAGGAGCAGGGGGGCAAGCTCGGTCTCGATGCCTTCATGGTCGGCCCGACGAGCGCCGATCCAGCGCTTCAGGTGCGCGCCATCGAGGACCTGATTGCCCAGAACGTCAAAGTGATCGGCGTCGTTCCGAACGACGCGAAAGTGCTGGAACCCGTTCTGGCCAAGGCGAAGGCGGCGGGCATTATCGTGATCACCCATGAATCGCCCGGCCAGAAAGGCGCCGACTGGAATTTCGAATTGGCCTCGTCGACCGGCTTCGGCGAAGCGCATGCCAAGCTCCTGGCGGAGAAAATGGCCGGCAAGGGCGAATATGCCGTGTTCGTCGGCTCGCTCACGGTTCCGTTGCACAATGCCTGGGCGGATGCAGCGATCGCTTACATCAAGGCGAATTATCCCGATATGAAGCTAGTCGGCGAGCGCTACGGCGTGGCCGAGGATGTCGACAAGAGCCGCTCGACGGCACTCGATCTCATCTCCGCGCATCCGGATCTCAAGGGTTTCCTTGCTTTCGGCAGCCAGGGCCCCATCGGTGCGGGCCGCGCCGTCGAGGAGCGCCGCAAGACTGGGGAAATCTTCGTTCTTGGGCCTTTTTCGCCCGGCCAGGGCCGGAAGCTCATCAAGGCGGACGCGATTTCCGGAGGCTTCATGTGGAATCCGAAGCAGGCCGGCGAAGTCTTCGTCACCATGGCCGATCGCCTGATCAAGGGTGAGAGCGTCAAGGACGGCGACAACATTCCCGGTCTTGGTGTGATCAAGCCGGTCGGCAACGACATCATCGTCGATCAACTGCTGCCGATCAACAAGGACACCGTGGACGAGCTTGCGGGCATGGGCCTGTAAGTTCGCCAGGACGCGTTCTCCCGGCCTGCCGGGCTGGCTTCGGCCGGCTCGGTGGCGCCGGGAAATTCCATAGGTTGATATGATGACCGCACCTGAAAGCCCGGAAGACGGCCCAAAGCCGCTGTTGTCGCTGCGCAACATCAACATGACCTTCGGCGGCGTCAAAGCGTTGAAGAACGTCAGCTTCGACGTTCTTCCAGGCGAGGTGCATTGCCTGGCGGGTGAAAACGGCTCCGGCAAGAGCACGTTGATCAAGATCATCACCGGCGTTTATCGTCCCCAGTCCGGTGCCGTCATCGAATATGACGGCCAGACCTATTCGCACATGTCGCCGGTAACGGCCCAAGCCGCGGGCATCCAGGTCATCTGGCAGGATCTCGCCTTGTTTCCGGAAATGACGGTTGCCGAGAACATCGCCTTCCAGACGGTGCTTGGCCGCTGGCCGCGGCCTGTCAACTATAACAGCATGCGGGAGACCGCGGTAAGGGCGCTTGCGCGGCTTGGCGTCGCTCTCGATGTGGATCTGCCACTGAAGGAATATGCGATCGCCCAGCGCCAAATCGTGGCAATCGCGCGAGCGCTCATCGGTGACGCTAAGCTGGTCTTCATGGACGAGCCAACCGCCTCACTCACGCAATCTGAAACCGACCGCCTTATCGGCATTGTCCGGACACTCTCGGCTTCCGGCGTGGCCGTTGTGTTCGTCAGCCACCGGCTCGCCGAGGTGCTCGAGATATCGAGCCGGCTGACGGTCCTGAGAGACGGTGCGCTTGTCGGCATCTATCCGGCAACAGGCATGACCCAGTCGCGCATCACCGAGCTGATGACCGGAAAGACTTTCGACCAGGCGCTCCGCGTCCGCGACGTTAGCCGCAATCCGGTGGTGCTGGAGGTCGATGGGCTCTCGCGGCCGGGGCAGTTCGAGGATATTTCTCTTAGCGTGCGGTGCGGGGAGACATTGGGTATTACCGGCCTGCTCGGCGCCGGCCGCACCGAGCTTGCGCACTCCTTGTTCGGCATGCTGAAACCGAAAGCCGGTACGATCCGGCTTGAGGGCAAGCCGGTGCGTTTCTCCTCCAATCGCGAGGCCATCGCAGCCGGTATCGCCTATCTCTCCGAGGACCGGCTGTCGCTCGGCCTCATTCAGCCTCAGTCGATCGCCGACAACCTGGTGATCGCGTCGCTTGACAGGATCATCTCCCGCGGGCTGTTGTCCGATTCCCGCAAGTGGGATCTCGTTGCCCGGTGGATCGCCGATCTCGGCATCAGGATCGGCAAGCAGGACGATGCCGTTTCGACGCTTTCGGGCGGCAACCAGCAGCGCGTGGCCATCGCCAAGTGGCTGGCGACAAACCCGAAACTGCTCATTCTCGACGCCCCGACCGTCGGCGTCGATGTCGGTGCCCGCGCCGGCATCTTCGATATCGTCGCCAAGCTCGCCGACAGCGGCCTCGCGATCATCCTGATCTCCCACGAGGTCCCGGAGGTCTATTTCCACGCGGATCGCGTTCTGCATATGGCCAAGGGCCGTATCGTCAACAGGTTTACGCCGCGCGATTGCGCACTTCAGGACATTGAGGCTGCCGTCTATGCGTAACGCCGTTCAGTCCCATGCGACGGAATTTGCCCTGCTTGCGGTTATCGCAATCATCTGCCTCTTCCTGTCGATCGTCACCGACCGCTTCTTTTCGCTGGGAAACGCGTTCGACCTGCTCAACACCAGTTCTGTCAACATCATCTTCGCCGTTGGCCTGCTGGTCGTGCTGATTGCCGGTGGCATTGATATCTCCTTCGCGGTCGCCGCCTCCGTCGTTCAATACATCACCGCAATCTTGCTCGGCTGGGTAGGCGGCGGCAGTTGGGTGAGCGGACTGCTGATCGCCAGCGGACTCGGAATCCTGCTCGGAGCCGTCAATGCCTTCCTGATCCACAAATTCCGGATCATTTCGATCGTTGTGACCATCGCCACCTTCAACATCTATTTTGGCCTGTTGATGTTCTTCTCGCGCGGAGTATCGATCTACGATCTGCCGGACTGGCTGACCACGCGCATTATCCTGTTCGAGCACGAGATGGCCGACGGAAGCTGGATCGAGATCACGCTGCCGGTGCTGGTCATGCTCATCTGCGTCGCCGCCACCTGGCTGCTCATCACACGAACGACGACAGGACGGCAGCTTTATGCTTTCGGCGACAATCCGGAAGGCGCGCGCCGTTTCGGCATCAATATCGGCGCAATGCAATTCATCGCCTATGGCTGGCTTGGCCTGATGGCTGGTATCGGCGGCCTGATCCAGGCGCATTACGCACAGGAAGTCGTCCCGAACGCGCTATACGGCCGCGAGCTCGACGTACTTGCCGCTGTGGTACTGGGCGGCGCCCGGCTCGGCGGCGGGAAGGGGTCGGTGCTCGGTTGCGTGCTGGGCGTGCTACTCATCTCGATCACGCAGAATGGTCTCAATCTCGCAGGCGTCTCGCCCTATGCCTTCAAGATGATCGTCGGCGCCATTATTCTGGTTGCCATCACGCTGTCGAATGCACGCATTGAAAAGCTGCTGCCGTTCATGCGCCAGAATGGAGGCAGCAAATGACCGCAATCATCAGGCGCAGCAGGGCCGTCCTGGGGCCGGAAATGGCCGGGCCGGGACTTGCGCTCTTCGCGGTGGTGCTCTTCTTCGGCCTGGCGTCGCCTCAGTTCCTGAGCCGTGCCACCTTCGGCTCAGTCGCCTTCCAGCTGCCGGAGCTCGGGCTTCTCACGCTCGCCATGCTGCTGCCGGTGCTCACCGGCGGGCTCAATCTTGCCATCACCTTCACCGCCAACATTGCCGGATTGACGCTCGCCTGGGTGTTGCAAATGAACGGCGGCGTGGATGCGGGACCCTTCGCCTTCTTCCTCGGCGGCCTGCTCGCTATCGGCGCGGGCGCGGCAAGCGGTGTCGTGATGGGGCTGGTGATCGCCTATACGCGTGCCCACCCGATCCTGGTGTCGTTGTCGATGATGATCTTCCTACGCGGGCTCGGCGAGTTCTTGACGCGCGGCGGCGATGTTTCCGGCTTCCCGGCCTACCTTGCGCCGCTCGGTCATGGCAGCGTGCTTGGTTTTCCGGTGCCGCTCCTCGTTTTCATCGGCTGTGTGGCGATCTGGCATCTGTTGCTGACGCGGATGAAGCTAGGCTTCAACACCTACATGATCGGCTCGAATATCGAGGCGACGCGATATTCGGGCGTCAATACGCGCAAGGTCCTGGTGCTGGTTTATATGCTGTCTGGCGCCATGTGCGCGGTCGCCGGCATCATCATGCTCGCCCGGTTCAACTCGGTGCGCGTCGGTCACGGCGAATCCTACCTGTTGATCACCGTGCTTGCCTGTTTCCTCGGCGGCGTCAATCCGTTCGGCGGCTTCGGCCGGGTCATCCCCGTTTTCGTGGCGCTCGTCGTTCTGCAACTGCTCGCGTCCGGTCTCAACCTGATGGGCGCCAACCAGCATTTGGCGACGGCCGTCTGGGGCATCCTGCTCATCGCCGTGATGATCCTGCGCTACGCCGCGGGGCATCTCAAACTGCTCAACCGGAAAAAAGGATAAGGCCCATGGAAGGCTTTGGTGTTCATACTAGCATGTGGACCATGAATTGGGATCGCGCCGGCGCGGAAAAGGCGATTGCCGCCGCCGTCAAATATGAGATGGACTTCATCGAGATCGCGCTCCTCAATGCCCCGGCCGTCGATGCGGCGCATACCAGGACCTTGCTGGAAAAACACAAGCTGCGCGCTGTCTGCTCGCTGGGCTTGCCGGAGAACGCCTGGGCATCAGTTCGTCCCGACGCGGCGATCGAGCATTTGAAGGTCGCCATCGATAAAACGGCGGAAATGGGGGCGGAAGCGCTTTCCGGTGTGATTTTCGGCGGCATCGGCGAGCGCACTGGCGTACCGCCGACGCAAGGCGAATACGACAATATCGCGCGCGCGCTGCAGGCAGCGGCCAAGCATGCCCAGTCGAAGGGTATCGAATTGGGCGTCGAGGCGGTGAACCGTTACGAGAACCATCTGATCAACACCGCCCGCCAGGCGGTGGACATGATCGAGCGGGTCGGGGCCGACAATGTTTTCGTTCATCTCGACACCTATCATATGAACATCGAGGAGAAGGGTGCCGCCAACGGCATTCTCGATGCCCGCGATCATCTGAAGTACATCCATCTTTCGGAAAGCGACCGAGGCACGCCAGGCTACGGCAATGTTCCCTGGAACGAGGTATACGCGGCGCTCGCCGCCATCAGCTTCAAGGGCGGGCTCGCGATGGAGAGTTTCATCAACATGCCGCCGCAGGTCGCTTACGGCCTCGCGGTCTGGCGGCCGGTGGCAAAAGACGAGGCAGAGGTGATGGGTAACGGCCTGCCGTTCCTGCGCAACAAGGCACGGCAATACGGCCTGATCTGACGCTGAGGCTATTTGCGCAGCTTGGCGCGCCGCTCGCGTGCGATCTCGTTCGCTGTTGCGCAATAATAGCCGTTGAGATTTTGCTTAATCCTCGAACGCGTTGCGGCGCAATTCGGGGAAAATCATCGAGCGCTGTCGATCGCGGGTACAGTGAATTTCACAACTTTTCCGCCTAGCACTTCGTGTTCTGGCGTGGCGATTTCGATGAGCACTTTGTGTTCGCCTGGCGGCAGTCCGGTCAGGACGATCGCGCCAGTGCCGCCTGCATCGGCCCACCGCCATGGCAGGTCATCGATGCTGACATGGAGGTGCCCAGCTCGCGGCGAGACATCGGTTGCGCTAGCGCCGAAGATGGGCAGGATGCGGAAGTTCTCGGCCCGATAGGGAATTATGGCTACGCCTCTGGTAATCAGAGGTCTCGGAAGGGGCTGATCCACAAAGAGTTTGGGTGCAGGCTCGTTCTTGATCGGCAGGAACTGTGTGGCTGCATGTTGCGGCGATTGCGCGTGGATGGGTGTGCCCGCGGCGAGTAGGAAAGCTGCCGTTGCGAGGGCTCTTGCGATCGTGGTCATGACAAAAATCTCGTCGTAGTCGCGCCGGTCATGACCGACATATCTCGGGACGCCGGCGCGGTGTTGGGTTGGAGGGCGTTAATCGGACACCGATCAAACGACATTGAGCTCGACTGCGATGTTGCCGCGGGTGGCCTTGGAATAGGGGCAGAGCTGGTGGGCGCGCTCGACCAAAGACCTGGCGAGGTTCGCCTCGATGCCCGGCAGCTTTGCATTCAGCCGTGCCTGCAGCACATAGCCGTCGTCATTCAAGACGAGGTCGATTTCGGCATTTATCGCAGCGTCGGCGGGCACGCGGAGTTGGCGCTCGGCAGCCGCCCTTCCGATTGCGCCGAGGAAACAGGCGGACCAGCCCGCCGCGAAGAGCTGTTCGGGATTGGTGCCCAGGCCTGAAGAGCCCGGCGGCGACAGTTTGACATCGAGACGCCCGTCGGAACTGCGAGACGCGCCGTCTCGGCCGCCCGTGGTGTTGGTGTTGCCAGTGTAGATGACTTTCGGCATTAAGATGTACCTTGTTGAATTTCAGCCGGCTAGATAGCGGGCTGCTGGTTTGTTGGTAGACAGATTTCCGGCCATAGCCTGCCGGGCGGCTTCGTAGACATCCCACTGCGCGACATCATGCAGGCTGGGTATGGTGACGAATTCTTTGCGGGAAAGCCCCAGGAGCGCCGCATCGACCAGGGCATCGGCCGGCATGACGATTTCCTCGGGCAGGTGCGCGACAGGCAGACCGGCGGCGTCCCAGAAGTCGGTGGCGGTCGCTCCGGGAAGGACGACCTGAACGTGGACATTGCTACCCTCGAGCTCCTGCCGGAGGCTCTGGCTGAAGGCGAGGACGAACGCCTTGCTGCCGCCATAGACGCCGTTCAGCCTTTCGGGCGTGATCGCCACGATCGATGCGATATTGACGATCGTTCCCCGGCCGCGTGCAACGAAACCGGGGACGGCGGCATAGGTCAGCCGCGTTAGCGCCTCGACATTGAGTGCGATCATCGCGCTCATCGCATTGGCGTCGGATTGAAGCAACGGCGCGGTCGCTCCCACGCCTGCATTGTTGATCAGTACGGTGATCTCGGCGTTGTCGGCAATCAGGCTGGCGACGTGGTTGACGTCATCGGCGAATGTCAGGTCGGCAGTGACGGTCTCGATGATGCGGCCTGTCTGCTCGCGGATCGGACGCGCGATCCGCTCCAACCGCTCGGCATTTCGTGCGACGAGCACAAGGTCATAGCCCTGACGGGCAAGGCGATCGGCATAGAGGGCGCCGATGCCGCTCGAGGCCCCGGTAATGACGGCCGTTCCCAATGTCTCAGGCATGGCATTTCCTTTCGGGTTTTGATGGACGCCGCCCGGACCAATGTGGTTGTGGGCAGCGATGACGGGAATATGAGCTTGGGAAAAGTTGACCGGTAGTGAGCGAAAACGAGAGTGAGCCTCTCGTTTTCGATCAGCCACGCTTCAGGTAGCGAGAAGCCGGATCGCTATTGACGAGGCCGGAAAGCAGTGCGTTGCGGGCGCTTTTGTACCGCGTCCATTCCCCCGTCTCGGCGAGCGAGGGGATGGTGATTGGCTCGCGAAGATCGAGCCCGACCATCGCGGCGTCGACGAAATCCTGCGGCGACATCATGCTAGGCAGAGGTTCGGGCGGACAATCCCATGGCAAATATCGGTCCGTGTGGCAGCAGCGATGACGAGTTGGACATAGACGTTGTCATGTATCAGCTCGACTTGCATCGTTCGGGTCAGGGCGATGACGAAGGCTCTGGTGGCGCCATTGGCACCTGCGGAAATCTCGGGAGCCAGACCAGCCGCCGATGCAACATTCACGACCGCGCCCTCACGGCGCTGAGCTACCCTTCGGGCTGCAGCGGTCGCCAATCGTGTACAGGCCGTGATGTTGGTATCAAGCAGCCGATCAAGACTCGACATGCGTCCATGAGCGAGCGGCCGGTCCGTCGGCAGCTCCAGATTGTTGATAAGGAGATCGAGCTCAGCGAGCTCGGCCCCGACATCTTTCAGATCACCTTCCCGTGTCAGATCGGCGACGCGCACCTCGATCACCGCATCGGTTTCGCTTCGAAGGACGCGCGCGAGCGCGCCCGGGCGTTCGGCACGATGTGCAAGCAGCACGAGATCATACCCGCGGCGTGCCAGGCGATCGGCGTAGACCAGGCCAATCGCACAGGATGCGTGGGGCGCGGTCGCGACATGACGGTTGTCCTTTCGCGATCGGTATAACGGTTTCCTCGCCATTGATAACTTACCGGATTCAAGAGGCTGCCTCTCAGGTTTCCCCGCTACCGCCGGTGCCGACGTTGCGCGATCTTCGAAGCCACAATCCGGGATCGTAACCGCTGAGCCGATCCCCATTTCACCTCGAACCGGGAGACCGACATGGACACGCATTTCAAACGCAAGATCGCCTTCGCCTTGTCGATGGGTATCGTAACGACAGGGTTGATCTCTTTCACATTGCTCGCGCTCAATCTGGGCTTCTCAAGGGGGTTCGTCCTGACATGGCTCCGCTCGTGGAGCATCGCCTACCTCATCGTTGTCCCCGCCATCCTGCTGGTCGGCCCGCGCCTTCAGGCGCAGGTCGACCGCGTTGTCCGTTGACGCGACGAAGCTGGAGCTACTGACATGACAATGGCCACCCTTCGACGGCTGTTTGCCGCGGCAGCGATGATTTCCTCTATCGCGACCGTAACACATGCCGAGGACCGCTCGCATCAACCGAGGGCGAATATCAGCTTCATTCAGATCGACAACGACATCACACTGAGAAGGTCGGTCGTGCATAGTCTCGACCCGAAGGGGACCGTCCTCTTCCTGCATGGCTTCCCGGAAACGATGTATGCCTGGAAGGAAGTATCCCTAGCTCTCGCCGACGATTACGAGGTCCACGCATTCGATTGGCCCGGCTTCGGGCTCTCGTCGCGGCCGACCACGGACCGCTTTTCTTATGCGCCGATGGATTATGCGCGTGTGCTTGACGCCTACATCGCGAAGGCTCACATCGACCGGTCCAAGCTTACGATCTATGCCACCGACATCGGCGCCCTGCCGGCGCTGCTGCTGGGCTTGGAGAAGCCCGACATTGCACGAACCATTATCGTCGGCGACTTCGCGCCCTTCGATCGGCCGCATTACATGTATGAGAGCCTGCAGAAGCTGAAGGATAGGCGGTCAGCGGCTCAGGCACGGGAACAGCTCAACAAAAACCGCGCGGACATTCTCGAGAACGCCTTCAGGAGAGGGCTAGCGAAGGAGGTGCAGTTCGAGCTCTCCGCCCGGTTCAGGAGCGACATGGCGCGTGGCTGGTCCTATGGCACGCTGACGACGGCTGACGCCTTTGCGAGCTATTACACGCATTTCACCAGGGACCAGCAGTATTTCGAAGCCAATCTGGACAAGCTAAGGACTCCTGTAAAGGTGGTATGGGGCGAGAAGGATCTCTACATCAAGAAGGAAATGGGGGTAGAACTCGCCGAACGGCTCAGGGCCGAACTTTCAATTCTCCCTGACACTGGCCATTACCCTCATCTCCAGAAGCCGGAGAGGACGGTCGAGGAAGTGCGCGCTTCATTCCGGTGACGGTGGATCGCAATAATTGCTGCAAGCCGCGCGAAGCCGGGGGAGCATCCAATCGATGAAGGCACGCACTTTGAGAGCGAGTAGCCCCTGACGCGAATAGACGATGTGGATCGGCTTGGGCCTACCGCCGTAGTCCTTCAAGATCTGCACGAGCGCGCCCGAGGACACTTCCTCCGGAACCTGGTAGTCGAAGAGGCGGGCGATCCCGGCTCCATTTCGCGCGGCTGCGACGCAATTGGCCGCCGTGTTGACCTCGATCCGGCTGCGTGGCATCGCCTCGACAGACTTCCCGTCGATCTCGAAACTCCAGAAGAACGACCGGTTATGGAACATGATTCCGTCGTGATTGGTGAGCTCGGTGGGATGTTGGGGAACGCTATGCCGTTCCAGATAGGCCGGGCTTGCGCAGGTCAACAGGCGGAACTCGCCGGCCTTGACGGCGTAGAGCGAACTGTCGACCAACTCACCAAGTCGGATGGCGACGTCGACCTGCTCGTTGGCGAGATGAACAGAACGGTCGAGGGACAGGAGGTTCAAAGTCACCTCCGGATGCTCGTTCATGAAGTCGAGCGCGATCGGCAGAACGTACCGGTGGCCAAACTCGATCGGCATCGTGATGGTGAGCAGTCCCCGCGGCGTTTGATATTCGCCTGAGGCCCTGCGTTCGACCTCCTCCAGATCGGCGATGATTTTGCGCGCCGCATCGACATAGTCGCGACCGGCGTCGGTAAGCTGCAGGTTGCGGCTTGTTCGGATGATGAGGTTTGCGCCGAGATATCGCTCCAGATCGGCGACCTTGCGGCTGACACTCGGCAGCGGCGCATTCAGCTTCCGGCTGCCCGCCGACAAGCTCCCGGCGTCAACCACCGCAAGCAGAACCCGCATTGCATCAAGCCGATCCATAACGTCCCGACGATTAGAAACCTCGATGTTGAGGATATGAGAAATCGGTTCTGCTGAATAGGCCGCACAGTCGTCTGCGTGAATCGTATCCCGATCATGGTCCGATGGGTGCGTATCGAGAGGGTGGTTCTCATTTTCGCTGGGTACCAGCCACGGCTCGCGGCCGGTAAATTTTAGTCATTCGACAGAGGGTTTCGCTTGATTGCTAACCAAAGCTGTCAGCGTTACCGCAATCAAATTTCCAGTGACGCAGTCTCAAAGGGATGACCACTATGAACAGGGTCTTTTATGTTGGCGTGTCAGCCGCTCTCTTTGCGGCCTTTGCCTTTTCGCTCAACTTCGTTGTGCCCTTCATCATCGGTGACTATTCCACCTTTGATTTTGCCCTAGTCCGTCACGTTGTTTCTGCGCTCGTCGGGCTTTACATCTTGTTTTCTGAGAAGCGCGTCATGCGCCACCTCACGCTTCGAAACTGCCTGCAAGCTATCTGGCTCGCCTTTGTCGGATATGTCGGCTACTTCCTGACGGTGACGGGAGCGGCCATCTTTGCCGGCCCAGTCATCGCTCCCGCCTTTCTAGGTCTGGTTCCGATCGTATTGATGGTCATCGGTAATCAGCGTCAGGGATCAATGCCATGGCGATTCCTTATGATGCCTTTGGCGCTGGTGCTGGTCGGCCTCGTTCTCGTCAATGGCCCGGCATTCACGACCGAAGGATTGAACTCTGTCCAATCGTTGTGGATTGGCGTGCCGTTATCGCTCGCTGCCGTGGGACTTTGGGTCTGGTTCGCCCTTGCCAATCAGGCTGCACTCGCCGCCCGACCAGAAATGCCCTCCGGTGTGTGGTCAGCGCTGATACTAGTCGGAGGCGGCGTCTTGATGCTGGCGTTTTATCCTGTCGGTGCCGCGATGGACCTCTTCCAGCTTCCAACATTGGGATTCGGCTGGAGTGCCGCCGGCAGCCTATATGTTTGGGGTGTGTCCCTCGCGCTGCTGGTAACCGTAGGCGGCGCCTGGGCCTGGAACGTTGCATCACGGAGCCTGCCGGTTGCCTTGGCCGCGCAATTGATCATCTCGGAAACAGCCTTCGGTGTTATCGGAGGACTTGTCGCACATACCCGCTGGCCAACCCCCATCGAAGTGGCTGGGGTGGTTGTCCTGATCGCCGGCGTTGTTCTGTCAGTGCGGATTTTCTACGATCGCCAATTCGCATCGGGAACGACATTGCTTGCGCAGGAGTGACCTGCTGCGCGCCGGATCAATGACAGGCGCTGGCATCGGTGATGAAATGACATCCAACGCAGCGCCCGCATTTGCCGCGAAGTCGTCGAGACGCACGCGACATGCTCGGCCCAAGAGATCATCGAAGTTGGTACAATCTTCCACGTCCTCAAAACCCGGGGAGAGTGACATTCCAACTTTGCAGAATCGGGACACTTTAACTTTGCGTGGCCGGCGTCACCCTGCCGGTGGATGGCGGTTATCACGTAGGCTAGGCAATGGTTCGATTCAATGATTAGTGTACAAGCGCCGACACGCCAGTCGGAGCGCATAAGCTGCGCCTCATGGCCGCCAACCCCTGATGCGTGGTGTCAACCTAAAGATCGGCGGCGCGACGGGCCCTCTCGCTCAGGACTTTGGCGGCAGCAGCCAGTTTTCAAGGGTCAGGCCAGGCACGCGCGCGAACTCGCGCTCGTTGTCGGTGACAAGCGTCGCGCCGATCGCCAGCGCCTGCGCGGCGATCCATGTATCGTTGGCGCCGATCGGTGTCCCCTGTCGCTCCAGCAGCGCGCGTATCTTTCCGTAATGCCGGGTGGTGTCGTGATCGATCCCAACCAGTAGCAGGCGCTGGGCGAGCGTTGCTAGACGCGCACGATTGCGCTCGCCGTATTCGCTCTTCTCCGCGCCGAATTCCAGCTCGCCCAGCACGATCGCCGAAAGGCGGATAGCACTCAGCTCCTCGGATTCCAGCCGCTGGCGAACTTCCTCGCGCCCTTTCAGAGCCGCGATCACAATGTTTGTGTCGATAAGGTAGAGATCGGACACGACCTAGTCATCCAGAGAGGGCACGTCTTCGGCCGGCAGATCTTCGTGCGCGACGAGATCAATTTCATTGGCATCGGACCAGAAATCCCGAAAGGCCTCGGCCGCCTTGCGTGGGTAGTCTGGGACCAGCCGTGCGATCACCTTGCCGTGCCGGGTCACGGCGATTTCCTTGCCGGCTTCTACCTCGGCCAGCAGGGCGGAAAAGTGAGCTTTTGCCTCGACAATAGGGACGCTCTTCATTGTCGCCTCCATAAAAATGACTATATGGTCAGAATATAGGAGGATGACGCTGCTTGGTCAATGGACTGTCCTCTTCCCCGGCGCCTCCTTCGGGGCCATGCTTCGGAGACGCGCCCGAAAAGCGGTGACTGCCACAGCAACCAGGCCGAGAGTGCCGGCCATGATCATAGGCCTGCAAAAGCCGATGGACCTGGCTGCGACTGAGCCCAAGCAACTCAGCGGCCCGGATGACCGTCAGGCTGCCTTGGCGAACCTGCGACGCCGAACACATAGGGCCTCGGCCACGATGCACGTCGTCGCTAATCTTGCTTCCCAACGCTGACGTTCGACCGGCATCCCAAGAGGCGACGACTGTCGCATCTCTCTTATGTTCGTTTGCAAGCTTCTTAGCGATAATTTTTCCTTTCCGGCTTTGAGGACGAAAGCACATGCGTGAAGCTGTTGAACAAAGCAGGAGACAGGGCGTTTCGACGACGGCTGGCATACTCTTATGCGCGGGCTGGGTACCGCATTTCCGTGTGTTCGTCTGGGGCTGCTTCTGTCTAACATCGGGCATGGATTTTATCCGCCACATAGAGATGACGAGGGTTCCCCACCGGAGCCCTGCCTCCATCTTTGTTCAACAGCAGATGTTTGCGTCTTGACTGGTTTGTCGCGCATTGCGCCGACGATTGGCTTTAGATTTTTGCTGTGGGAGCGACCTCCTGCCCGATCGCCCACAGGAACGCTGCCATTTCCCGGGCAACGGCGGTGACCGCGACGACCTTCGGCTTGCCTGCCGCCATCAGCTTGCGATAGCGCGCGCAAAGCCGCACCTGACCTTTCCAGGCAATCTCTCGAACCGCTCTTGGCAGGCCATCCAGCCGGGCCTGGATCGCCGGGCTCACGCGAGCCGGGAAGCGATATGTCCAGGCTCCTTCGACGAGGACCCTTCGCGCCCTTGTGTTGCCTGCCTTGGTGATCCCACCACGTTTGACCCGTTCGCCGGTTGAGCTTTCCGATGGCACGAGACCGAGATACGCCATCAGCTGGCGAGGATTGCCAAAGCGCCGGACATCGCCGATTTCGACCACAAAGGTGACCGCTGTCATGAACGCGACGCCGCGCATCGCTTGATAGGCGGCCACAACCGGCGCCATCGACCAGGATGCCGCGGTCTCGGCAACCAGCTTTGTCAGCCTGTCCAGACGCACGCCGGCATCCTCGATGGCCTGGCAAAATTCCGCCAACAGGATGTGGTGGGCGGGATGATCGAAGGCCTGGCGCGCCAGCCATCTTGTATGGGCATGCGTCCATGGCGTGCGGCCGGTATAAATCCGGCCGTGCCGCAGGAGAAAGGATTGGAGTTGCTGACGTGCCTGCTTCAACGCGTCGTTGGCAGCCTCGCGGGCCCGCACCAGGTCGCGGATCGCCTCATGGCCTTCATCCGGGACCCAGACCGCCGTCAGCTCGCCCGCCCGGTGCAGGCGCGCCAGGCTTACGGCATCGCGGCGGTTGGTCTTCACCCGGTCGCCCGCACGCCTGGGCACCAGCGATGGCGCCACCACCACGCAGTCATGCCCCAGTTCAACAATCTGGCGATAAAGACCGTAACCGGTCGGGCCGGCTTCATAACAAAAATGAAGCTTGGCTCCACGCTTGGAAAGCTTGGCGACCATCGACGCCACCGACGCCGGCTCCGACGAGATATCGCCGAAAAACCGCACCTCGCCGTTACGACCGCCATCGGCAACCGCCACTGAAATCTTCAGCTTCGACGTATCCAAGCCGATGAAAAGTACGCTATTCTCTTTCATGGTTCGCCCTCGCTAAGCATGGGGCTCGGCTCCGGCCAATCCAGAGCAACCCCCGAATTCAGCTTAACGCGGGGGCGGGCCACCTTCACCCCACGAACATACGGTCTAACTGGAGAATCTACGCCAAGTGCAACCTGCCGGATTACAGGGTAGGGGATCAGCCACATTCGCGCAAATGGGCGATGAACACTTCGGCCGGTGTTTTGTAGCCGAGGCATTTGCGGGGTATTGCATTCAATTGATGGGCGAGGTGGACGAGCTGTTGTTGGCTCACGAGTGACAGGTCGGTGTGGCCAGGCAGGAAGCGGCGGATGCGTTTGTTGGCGTTCTCGACAGCACCTTTTTGCCAGGGTGAGTTTGGGTCGCAGAACCAGCTCCTGGCGCCGATCCCGTCTTCCAGAGCCCTGAAGCCGGCAAACTCGGTGCCGCGGTCGAAGGTAAAGCTGCGACGCGCAAAAGACGGCAGGGGCGAGAAGGCATGGACGATCTTGTCGATGATCGGTCGCGAGTGGCGGCTGCGGTTCTTGATCACCACGGTGTAGCGGCTCACCCGTTCAACGAGCGACGTCACGTTGTATTGGCCGAGTTGGCGATCAAAGATCAGCAGGTCGCCTTCCCAATGCCCAAACTCAGACAGATCATCAATAAAATCAGGCCGTTGCGAGATCCGGCACTCAAACGGGATGAGGCCGTCACGCGGCTTGCGGGAGCCGCGCGGGCGGCGTCTGCGGCGCCGTTCAGGCAGGTGCTCGTAAAGGCCGAGCGACCTTTACGAGCACCTGCCTGAACTCCTTCAACCGCTCAATGACAAACTCGCGCAGTTCGGGATGCCGTCTGAGCTTGCGCAGCCGCCGGCGGCGCTCCTTGCGGAGGTCGTCGGCGATCGTCCCGAAGTAACCGCTGTACTCGGGAAACTCGCGGTCATGGAAGGTATTGCGCTTGAGTTCGCGGTAGATCGTCGAGCGGTGGCGGCCAAGCTGGCGAGCGATCTCACCAACCGGTAGTTTGCGTTCCTTCAGCTGATACAAACGCCGGCGATCGGACAGGGTGAGCTGTGAATAGCAATGCGACATGCAAATTTCTCCAAGGTGAAGCCATTGTAATCATTGGCATGTCGCACTTGAAAATAGAATGTACCCCCTTACACATCATGTCAAAGCTGATTAGTGCTGCGACGTGGTCAGCCATTTAGAGATGCGACACTGGCTCCGTCGGTCAGCCCCCGATCCGACCGGCTGGGCCGGGTTGCAAGGGAGGAGCGGGGGCGGGTGATAACGCTCCTCTTCGGCTTTAGCTTTCTCAGTAGTAATTGTTCCGTCGCCGTCTGATACTCGTTTGCACCTGCATGGGGCGGGGTAGGGATCAAAGCCGCACGATGCTTCCAGAAATCAAACTGCAGGGTGACGTGGATGTCGCCGCGCTGTCACCACTTCTGCGCGGTATGCTTCTTTCTGTTATCTATGCTGACGGTGAAGGTGGCATAGGATTGACGGCAACCGGTGCCATGAACCGCAAGTTCGTGCATTGGGCCGCTGTGCACTTCCTCTGGCCAGGGTTCACAGCCGAAGACCTCTACAGCATGAACAAGGTGCTCAATGAAAGCGACATGCCGCCGCTTTGGGTCGTGCGCGACATGGCCCGTCATCTGAAGCTTCTTCGCCGGAAAAAGAATGTGCTGCTGCCAACCAGACGTGGCCGGGAGTTCCTGGTGAACCCACAAGCCTTCTTCGATCTGGTCGTCACGGATTACCTCTATTCGTATGTCCACGCCACCGAGCGGGAAGAGGAGGTTCGAGCGCGATTACGCTGGTGGCGCAGATGATGTCGATGTTCAGCTCATAAAGCGCCCGACCGAACTGCGTCAGGCCGCTCGTCCGGTCCTTCTCCGACGCATGGGTCGAACGAAAAACACCATGCTTGTCGCTATAGAAAGCCAGCGGCTTGCCCCATTGCTGCAGATAGGCCTTCGTCGCATGCAGATAGTCGAACGTGTTCTCCGATCCGGCAAAGCGAAGATGTAACAGCTTGCCGGTGGCGTCATCGATATAGACGAGCAGGGCGCATTTGGGGCCGCGGTTCTCGAACCACCAGTGATGCGAACCATCGATCTGCACCAGTTCGCCAAAGCAGTCGCGCCGGCCGCGTGGCTGGAAAACCCGCTTCTTGCGCTCGCGACGCGAGATCCAGATGCCGGCCTCGGTCATCCATTGCCGCAGCGTTTCCTTGGCCACCGAGATCCGGTGCAGCTCGATCAGCTTCTCGCGCGCCAGCGTCGGACCGAAATCCAGATAGCGCTCCCGGATCAGATCCAGCGCCGCATTGCGAAACTCCTCGCTATGGCGCCGGTTGCTCGGCTGTGATCGCTTCTTGGAAACAAGGCCGGCTGGACCATTCCGGTCATAAGCCTGCAGCAGCCGATGGACCTGACTTCGACTGAGGTCGAGCAGTTCGGCAGCCTGGACAACGCTCAGGCGTTTGTCACGGATCTTCTGGATGACTTCGAGGCGATGCAACTCTTTCTGCGACATGGTGATCATAAAGGACATGACGACTCCGACCGCTCATGGTCTCGACCAGGCTGAAGATCGTCATCCTTGCTCCCAACGTTGGCTTTGACCAGTGCGTCGAGAGGCGAGACTGTCGCATCTCTCTTATGTTCGTTTGCAAGCTTCTTAGCGATAATTTTTCCTTTCCGGCTTTGAGGACGAAAGCACATGCGTGAAGCTGTTGAACAAAGCAGGAGACAGGGCGTTTCGACGACGGCTGGCATACTCTTATGCGCGGGCTGGGTACCGCATTTCCGTGTGTTCGTCTGGGGCTGCTTCTGTCTAACATCGGGCATGGATTTTATCCGCCACATAGAGATGACGAGGGTTCCCCACCGGAGCCCTGCCTCCATCTTTGTTCAACAGCAGATGTTTGCGTCTTGACTGGTTTGTCGCGCATTGCGCCGACGATTGGCTTTAGATTTTTGCTGTGGGAGCGACCTCCTGCCCGATCGCCCACAGGAACGCTGCCATTTCCCGGGCAACGGCGGTGACCGCGACGACCTTCGGCTTGCCTGCCGCCATCAGCTTGCGATAGCGCGCGCAAAGCCGCACCTGACCTTTCCAGGCAATCTCTCGAACCGCTCTTGGCAGGCCATCCAGCCGGGCCTGGATCGCCGGGCTCACGCGAGCCGGGAAGCGATATGTCCAGGCTCCTTCGACGAGGACCCTTCGCGCCCTTGTGTTGCCTGCCTTGGTGATCCCACCACGTTTGACCCGTTCGCCGGTTGAGCTTTCCGATGGCACGAGACCGAGATACGCCATCAGCTGGCGAGGATTGCCAAAGCGCCGGACATCGCCGATTTCGACCACAAAGGTGACCGCTGTCATGAACGCGACGCCGCGCATCGCTTGATAGGCGGCCACAACCGGCGCCATCGACCAGGATGCCGCGGTCTCGGCAACCAGCTTTGTCAGCCTGTCCAGACGCACGCCGGCATCCTCGATGGCCTGGCAAAATTCCGCCAACAGGATGTGGTGGGCGGGATGATCGAAGGCCTGGCGCGCCAGCCATCTTGTATGGGCATGCGTCCATGGCGTGCGGCCGGTATAAATCCGGCCGTGCCGCAGGAGAAAGGATTGGAGTTGCTGACGTGCCTGCTTCAACGCGTCGTTGGCAGCCTCGCGGGCCCGCACCAGGTCGCGGATCGCCTCATGGCCTTCATCCGGGACCCAGACCGCCGTCAGCTCGCCCGCCCGGTGCAGGCGCGCCAGGCTTACGGCATCGCGGCGGTTGGTCTTCACCCGGTCGCCCGCACGCCTGGGCACCAGCGATGGCGCCACCACCACGCAGTCATGCCCCAGTTCAACAATCTGGCGATAAAGACCGTAACCGGTCGGGCCGGCTTCATAACAAAAATGAAGCTTGGCTCCACGCTTGGAAAGCTTGGCGACCATCGACGCCACCGACGCCGGCTCCGACGAGATATCGCCGAAAAACCGCACCTCGCCGTTACGACCGCCATCGGCAACCGCCACTGAAATCTTCAGCTTCGACGTATCCAAGCCGATGAAAAGTACGCTATTCTCTTTCATGGTTCGCCCTCGCTAAGCATGGGGCTCGGCTCCGGCCAATCCAGAGCAACCCCCGAATTCAGCTTAACGCGGGGGCGGGCCACCTTCACCCCACGAACATACGGTCTAACTGGCCCAACTGTCGCATTACTAAATAGCCCTTACACATCAAAGTTGGATAATCTATCTTATGGAACTGAAGCGTACCGCCTGCATGGGGATTTGCGAAAGTACCCCGGGCCATCGCCACGATGTTGGCAGCAAACAAGCATCATGTCGGCCAAGTCATAGTCCCATTCTCAAGCCGTATTCACCGCACCTCTCACAAAAAGGCATCGGCGCTGGCGCAAATTGATGCTTTTCGCGCGCTGTACGATTTCCTACTCAGTGTCTAAGAGTGCAAGGAAGGAATGCGGGATGGCGACGCCATTTTATTGGAACGAGCTCAATACCTATGATTTCGCCGCGTTACCTCCCGATACGACCATAGCCATTCTGCCGATCGCGTCGACGGAGCAGCACGGCCCGCATCTCCCGATCGCCACCGATGTCGCCATCGCTAACGGCATGCTCTCGGAGTTGAAAAGGAAGCGGCCGGAAGACCTCGACATATTGGTGCTGGCGACGCAGGAGATTGGCAAGGCGAACGAACATATCTACGGCCCGGGCACGCTCTCGCTTGGGGCTGAGCTTTTGATCCCCGTCTGGACCGCGATCGGTGCGAAGGTCGCCGAAGCCGGGATCCGAAAGATGGTGATCGTCAATTCGCACGGCGGCAATCTCGACGTCATGAGCATCGTCGCCCGGGAACTGCGCGTACGTTACCAAATGGCCGTTTTGTCGACGCAATGGGGCCGGTTCGGCCATCCGGAGGGCATGATCAGCGAACATGAAACGAAATACGGCATTCACGGCGGCGAGGTGGAGACCTCCCTGATGCTGCACTTCCGGCCGGACCTGGTGCGCATGGACAACGCGCAGAATTTTATCTCGAAGGCGGAATGGATGCGGGAACAGTCGAACTATATTCAGCCTCTGCCCCCGCACTCTCTTGCCTGGATCGCCCATGATCTCAATCCATACGGCGTCGTCGGCGACGCCTCGCGCGGCACCGCGGAAAAAGGCGCGGCCATCTGCAGCCATCAGGTGAAAGGCTTCATCGAGATGCTCTATGATCTGAAGCGCTATCCGCTCTCAAATCTTTACGCGAAGTAAGATCAATCCGCGGCCGACTTGTCCGACGCGATATGGCCCTTGACCTGAAGCTCCTGCACAAGTCCTGCAAGCTCGGCCAGCAGGTATTCGACGAAGAGGCTCGTTGCCGCATCCAGCGGCGCGCGGGCGCGCGCGAACAGCTTCATCGGCTGCTGGCGTGCATGCGGCTCGGCGATCGGCCGGAAGACGAGCTCGCCGTTTCTGCACTCGGTGATGACGTCGAGCGGGTTTAGCATCGTCAGCCCTGCCCCGGATTTCACCAGTTTCTTCAGCATCTCCGAAGCGTTGGTTTCGAGAACCGGCTCGAGATGGACGTCGAGCCGGGCAAAAGCCAGATTTATCACGTCACGAAGACTGGTGCCCTGTTGTGCCAGCACCAGCCGCTCCTGCACCACGTCCGCCAGATTGATCGGGCCGGGGGCGATCAAACGATGCCCCGGCGGCAGGACGACGCCGATCGGGATATCGAAATTCCCGAGCGTGCGAATACCGGGGGTCGGGGGAATATTGAAGCCAAGCCCGATATCCACCTCGCCCGACAGCACAGGATTGACGGTCATCGTGCCGGCATCGTTCCTGATTTGGAAGAAGACGCGCGGATGCTCCGATTGAAAGCGGCTGATGATTTCCGCGAGCGGCCCGGCGGCAAGCCCGACCGTCGTTACCAGCCGCACCTTGCCCGCTTGCTGCATCCTGAGACTGCGAATGCGGCCCTCCAGGCGATCGTAGTTCTTCAGAACTTCGCGAATGTGTTCGATGCACAGTTCGCCGGCCGCTGTCAGCCTCAGGCCGCGCGGCAGGCGCTCGAAGAGCGGAGCACCCATTTCCTCCTCCAGCGCCAAGATCTGCCGGTTGATGGCGGATGAAGCGACGTTCAGCCGCGCCGCTGCCTTGCGGATGGAGCCCGACCGGGCGATTTCGTTGATGTAGAGAAGTTTTCTGGAATGCAGCATCGCGCCCTCGGTGCATCAATTTTAGGCACGCAGCACAAATTAGGCGCGCGCGCTCTTTGAGATGCCAAAAAGGCATCGTTGCGCACGAATTTTGATGCTTTTCAAAGAGCATTGCAATCGCTCAAATGAAGAAAATGGGACGCCGATTGCGGCGATCCCTGACACCAAAGGGGAATGTCGAACATGTCCAATGCACTGAAAAATATTGCATTCACCGTACTCCTTGGTCTCGGTGCTGCAATTGCCGCGGCCCCGTCAGGCTACGCGCTCGACAACGTGACCTATGGCACCAATTGGCTGGCGCAGGCCGAGCATGGCGGCTTCTATCAGGCGATCGCTGATGGCACTTACGAAAAGTATGGTCTTGATGTCAGCATCGTTCAGGGCGGTCCGAACGCGGCAAACAGCGCGCTGCTGATCTCTGGCAAGATCGACTTCTACATGGGTGGCCCGCAGGGCGAAATCACGGCCGTGGAGCAAGGCATTCCGTTGGTGGATGTCGCGGCCATCTTCCAGAAGGACCCGCATGTGCTGATCGCGCACCCGGACGCCGGCGTCGAGACGTTCGAAGACCTTGCCAAGCTGAAGACGCTCTTCCTCAGCAAGGACGGTTACCTGACCTACTTCGAGTGGATGAAGGCAAACTACAAGGGCTTCAAGGACGAACAGTACAAGCCGTACAACTTCAATCCCGCGCCGTTCATTGCCGACAAAGAGTCGGCACAGCAAGGTTACCTGACGTCCGAACCCTACGAAATCCAGAAGCAGACGGGCTGGGAGCCGAAGCTGTTTCTGCTCGCGGACAACGGTTACACCCCATATTCCACGATGATCACAACGACGCAGATGATGATCGACAAGAAGCCGGACGTCGTCCAGCGCTTCGTCGATGCCTCGATCGAGGGGTGGTACAATTATCTCTACGGCGACAACAGCAAGGCGAATGAACTGATTAAGAAGGACAATCCGGAAATGACGGATGGCCAGATCGCCTATTCCATCGCCAAGATGAAGGAATTCGGCATCGTCGAATCGGGCGAGGCTCTGGACAAGGGCATCGGCTGTATCACTGACGCCCATTATAAGAAATTCTTCGAGGGAATGGTTGGGATCAAGATCTTCAAGGCGGACACCGACTACACGAAGGCCTTTACGACGAAATTCGTCTGCAAGGGCAGCGGCATGGCGCTGAAGAAGTAAGCCTGCGCTCGCTTTGTGATGGCCTGCCGCGTCCAAGCGTCAGGCTGCACCGTCTTCGAACGAAGAGAACCCGCAATGCCCCTAGCCGAAATCCAGACGGCGCCTCTCAAGGAAAAACGCAAACGGCCGCTGGTTGCCATGCAATCCGTTTCGAAGGTCTTCTCCAGCGGAACGGTTGCGCTTTCCGGCATGTCGCTCACCGTCGAGAACGGCGAGTTCATCAGCCTGCTCGGCCCTTCGGGTTGCGGCAAGTCGACGGCGCTTCGCATCATCGCTGGACTTGGCGACATCACGTCCGGAACGATCGACTGGCCGAGTTCACGCATCAATGCCAAAGGATTGCCGGAGGGCGATATCGGCTTCGTTTTCCAGGAACCGACGCTGATGCCGTGGAAAAGCGTCTTCGGCAATGTCTACCTGCCGCTGAAGCTGCGCGGCGTCTCGAAGGCGGCGGCCCGCGATCAGATCATGAGCGCGCTTGCGACCGTTGGCCTGCGGGACTTCGCGGAAGCCTACCCACGTGAGCTCTCCGGCGGCATGAAGATGCGCGTCTCGATCGCCCGCGCTCTGGTAACCAAGCCGAAGCTGCTCCTGATGGACGAGCCTTTCGCGGCGCTCGACGAGATCAGCCGCCAGAAGCTAAACGACGACGTGCTGCTGCTCTGGAAGATGACCGGCATCACTGTGATCTTCGTGACGCATTCGGTGTTCGAGTCCGCCTATCTTTCCAGCCGGATCATCGTCATGAAAGCGCGCCCTGGCCGGGTCCATGCGGACCTCCCGCTTGTCACAAACCGGGAACGCGACGCCCATTATCGCACCTCGGAGGAATACCGGCGGGCCTGCGAAACAGTCTCTTACTCGCTGATCGGGGCAATCAACGCGGCAAAGGAAGATTGATGAGCACGGACACAGCCGAGGCCCTCGCGCCGTCGATCTCCAATACAGTCAATGCCAAACGGCGTGATCTGGTTCTCAGGATCGCGGTTCCCTCCATCGCCATCATCGTTCTGGTCGTCATTTGGGGGGGTTACGTCACACTGTCTGGTGTTCCGCCCTATATTCTGCCCGGTCCGCTCGCCGTTGCCAACGCCTTTGTCGCGGATTGGGGAACGTTGGCCCCTGCCCTTTGGGTCACGACCAAGGTTACCTTCATGTCGCTGATGCTGGCGCTGGTCGGCGGCGTCGGTTTTGCGATCTTCCTTGTGCAATCCCGCTGGATCGAGATCGCCTTCTATCCGCTCGCGGTGATCCTGCAGGTGACGCCCATCGTGGCGATCTCACCGCTCATCCTGATCTACGCACCATCGACGCAAGTTGCACTGTTGATCTGTGCCTTCCTCGTCGCCTTCTTCCCGATCCTCTCCAACATGGTTCAGGGCCTGAAGAGCGTCGATCACAATCTGATCAACCTCTTCGAACTCTATGGCGCCTCGCGTTGGCAGACGCTGCTTTATCTGAAACTGCCCGCAGCTCAGCCTTATTTTATGACCGGCCTCAGGATCGGCGGCGGACTTGCGCTGATTGCTGCCGTGGTGGCGGAATTTGCAGCAGGCTCGGCAGGTGCCGGTTCCGGCCTTGCCTTCCGCCTGCTCGAGGCCCAGTACCGGTTGAACATACCCCGGCTCTTTGCGGCGCTGCTGATGCTGTCGATGCTCGGCGTCGCAATCTTCGCCGTCACGTCCTTCATCTCGTGGCTTAGCCTGCATCGCTGGCATGAAAGCAGCCTGAGGCGCGAAAACTGATGACCTATTCCTTCATCTCGCCTCCCAATGCCGGCCGCTTCGTGCTGAGCAATGCGACGCTTCCGGCAGCCGCTGTTGGCCGTTATGACGCGCCAGCCGAAGAGGGACTGGTCAGAGCCGATATCGTCGTCGCCGACGGTCTGGTTTCCGCCGTTCTGCCGCCAGGCGAGGCACCGGCGGACTATGCAAAGTCTGACCTCAAGGGCGGCATGGTCTGGCCGTGCTTCGCAGACATTCATACGCATCTCGACAAAGGACATATCTGGTCGCGCAATGCCAATCCCGACGGCACCTTCATGGGGGCATTGGAAGCCGTGCGCGCAGACCGCGAGGCATACTGGTCCGCCGCCGACGTCAGGAAGCGTATGGAATTCTCGCTGCGGTCCGCCTATGCCCACGGCACTAGCCTCATCCGTACCCATCTCGATTCCATCGCGCCGCAACATCGAATTTCGTTCGATGTCTTCGATGAGCTACGGGAGGCCTGGAGGGACAGGATTACGTTGCAGGCCGTCGCACTCTTCCCGATGGAATTCATGGTGGATGCCGCCTACTTTGCCGATCTCGTGACGGTGGTTCGCGAAAAAGGCGGGCTGCTTGGCGGGGTCACGAGGACTGGGCCTGACCTCGTCTGGCAACTCGATACGCTGTTTCGAACCGCAGCGGACAATGGACTCGATGTCGACCTCCATGTCGACGAGACCGACGATCCGGGCGCGGAAACGCTGAAGGCAATCGCCGATGCGGTGATCCGCAACGGCTTTCAAGGCAACGTCACAGCCGGCCACTGCTGCTCGCTCGCGCGGCAGGATAACGGTCTCGCCCGGAGGACTGTTGACTTGGTCGCCAAAGCTGGCCTCTCGATCATCTCGCTTCCGATGTGCAACCTGTATCTGCAGGACCGCTATCCAGGGAGGACACCGCGGTGGCGCGGAGTGACGCTCTTCAAGGAGCTTGCCGCAGCCGGCGTCAAGACCGCCGTCGCCTCCGACAATGCCCGCGATCCCTTCTATGCCTACGGCGACCTTGATCCGGTCGAGGTGTTCCGCGAGGCGGTACGCATCCTGCATCTCGATCATCCGCTGGATACCGCCGCCCGCGTCATCACCACGTCGCCGGCGTCGATCGTCGGCCGCCCGGATATCGGCCGGATCGCGGCGGGAAGCCCCGCCGATCTCGTCCTCTTCAGCGCCCGGCGTTGGAGCGAATTCCTTTCCCGTCCGCAGTCTGACCGCGTCGTGCTTCGACGCGGCAAGGTGATCGACCGCAGCCTGCCGGATTACCGTGAACTCGATAGCATCGTTGGAGCCTGACATGCCGGACTACGAGAAGATCAAAAAGGAACTTGCAGGAATCGCCGTTGAGGACAATCCGGCGCTCGTGCGACAGAAGAGCCGCGATTTCTATTGGTACTCGCCTATCCTGAAGGCGCAGCTCGACAGTGTGACGGCCGATCTCGTCGTCACCCCGAAGAGCGAGGAGGAGGTCATCCAGACGCTGAAGGTCGCCTTCGCGCATGGCGTCCCGGTGACGCCGCGCGGCGCCGGCACAGGCAATTACGGCCAGGCCATGCCACTTTCGGGAGGCATCGTGCTCAACCTTGCGGCCATGGACAAGATCAAGGAAATCCATCCGGGACGCGTCATCTGCGAGCCCGGCATCGTCATCGCCCAGTTGGACAAGCAGACGAAGGCCCATTCCGGTCAGGAACTGCGCTTCCATCCGTCGACGGCGCAGACGGCGACGATTGGTGGCTTCATTGCCGGCGGCTCCGGTGGCGTTGGCTCGATCACCTGGGGCGGACTGCGCGACCTCGGCAATATCCTGCGGCTGCGCGTCGTCACCATGGAAGCCGAGCCACGGGTGCTCGACCTGACGGGGTGGGACTTGCAGAAAGTCAGCCATGCCTACGGCACCAACGGTATCATCACCGAGATCGAAATGCCGCTCGCGCCGGCCTACGACTGGGCGGATGTGCTGGTCGGCTATGACGACTTCATGGCGGCCGTCCGCTTCTCGGATGCGCTTGCACGGTGCAACGGCATCCTCGTCAAGGAGATCGCGCCGATTGCCGCTCCGATCCCGCAAGACTATTTCACCCGCCACAGACCCTACATTCGCAAGGACCAGTCGGTCGTCGTCCTGATGATCGCGCCGCATTCCATGGATGCATTCCTCGCCTTTGCTGCATCACAGAAGGGTGAGATCATCTTTCGCTCCGACAAGGTGGAGAGCATGCGGGGCATTCCGCACGCCTACGAGCTTGCCTGGAACCATACGACGCTGCGCGCGCTGAAGATCGATCCGACTTTCACCTATCTGCAGGTGCAGTATCCGGGACCGGATCATGTCGAGAAGGTTCGGAAGATGGTCGAAATCTTTGGCGACGAAGTGCCTGGGCATCTCGAATTCATCAGGTTCGATGGCCAGATTCAGTGCTCGGGCCTGCCGCTGGTGCGTTACACGACGGAAGAGCGCCTCGAAGAAATCATCTACATACATCAGGATCACGGCTGCCCGATCTTCAACCCGCACCGCTATACGCTGGAGGAAGGCGGCATGAAGCGCACCGACAAAATTCAGCTTGCCTTCAAGCATGAGACCGACCCGAAGGGACTGCTCAATCCAGGCAAGATGATCGCCTGGGAGAATCCCGATTTCGACTTCTCGGCGGGCAAGAATTATCTGTTCCCGGGGCTTGCCAGCGTCATGGAGCCCTCGTGAGGGTTCTTGTCCTTCATTCGCATCCGGTTGAGGAAAGCTACGGCGCAGCCCTTTACCGGCAGGCAGTCGAAAGCCTCACGAAGGCCGGACACGAAGTTGACGGCTGCGATCTCTATGCGGAGAATTTCGATCCGGTGCTCTCCCGCCATGATCGCCTCGCCTATCACGACTATCCGGACAATATTGCTTTGGTGAAACCCTATGTCGATCGGCTCAAGCAGGCGGAAGGACTTGTCATCGTCACACCGGTTTGGAATTTCGGTTTTCCGGCAATCCTGAAAGGATATTTCGATCGCGTGTGGCTGCCGGGCGTATCTTTCGAACTGGTTGATGGAAAGGTCGAATCCCGGCTCCGCCATATCGGCAAGCTTGGAGCCGTCCTGACTTACGGCGCCACGCCCTTCCGTGCCTTTGTGGCAGGCAATCCGCCAAAGAAGATCGTCAAGCGCGTACTGCGCGCCCAGATAAACCCGCTGAAGCCGGTCACCTTCCTTGCCCACTATGACATGAACAACTGCACGCCGGAAACCCGCGCAAATTTCCTCGAAAGGGTGAAGACCGCTATGGAGGGGTTCTAAAAGACCTTGGCGGCCGTTACCTCCACTTCCACCAAGAATTCCGCCCGGGTGAACCCGCTGACGATGATGAGCGTCGACGTCGGCTTTGGGTCGGCTGTATAGCGGTCGCGCACGGCCATATAGGCCGGAAAGTCCTCGCGCTGCGTCAGGAAGCCAGAAATGCGGATGACATCTGCAAAGCTCATATCCGCGTCTTCAAGGATGGCCTTGATTGCCTCGAAGCACAGTTCCGCCTGCGCCGTCATACCCTTGGGCACACTGTCGTCGAGACCGATCCCGAGTTGGCCGGATGTCACCAGCAGCGAAGCGCCAGGCGGCACCATCAGGCCGTGATTATAGTTTCCGAAAGGTCGGCGAACCGACGGCGGATTGAAAATCTTCGTCATGGAAGGGCCTTTTTCAAACCCAATCCCTTATAAAGGAAATCGTCGCTATTCCAAGTGCTTGAAGGCCTGGATCGACGTTCGGGAAGGCCTGGAAGCCCCTCCTCTAAATCGCGCGAAGCTCGTCCAGTTCGATCTCGAACTGCATCTGATCATAGGCAGGCACAACATGATCCGGCGTCTCGGCCATCAAGGTGTCGTAGTCGAGTGGCGTATGCATATGTGTCAGGATTGCTCGCTTCGGCTTCAGCCGCCCGATCCAGTCTAGCGATTGCTCAAGCGACAGATGGCTCGGATGGTAGCGATACTGCAGGGCGTCGATGATGAGGGTGTCGAGACCTTGAAGTTTTTCTATAGTCTCCGGTGGAAAGTCACTGATATCGCTGCAATAAGCGACATCGCCTATTCTGAAGCCGAGCGAGTGGATATCGCCGTGCTGCTGCAGATGCGGCCTGAACGGAATCGTGCCGCCGGCGCCGCTGATGGCGATCGGTATCTCGATATCCTCGATCAGGATCGGTTCGACGATTGGCGGATAGTTGCTGCCGGGCGGCGTTTCGATGCAGTAGCTGAAGCCCTGGCGAATGCGGTCCATCGTGAATGGATTGGCATAGATCGGCACGCGCTGCTGGGCGTTGTGAAAATAGCCGCGCAGATCGTCGATGCCGTGAATATGGTCGGCATGCGGATGCGTATAGAGCACGGCGTCGATGTGCTCTACCTTGGCGGCGATCATCTGTTCGCGAAAGTCCGATCCGGTATCGATGACGACGGTCGTGACCCCGCCGTTGTCATCGTATTGCTGTACCATGAAGGCTGCGCGCGTGCGGCGGTTCTTCGGGTTGGCCGGATCGCAGGCGCCCCAATCGCCGGTGATGCGCGGCACGCCGGGCGACGACGCGCAGCCGAGAATGGTGAAGCGCCGCCGGTAACGCACGCGGCTAGACCTTCGGCATCTTCGAGAAGAGCCGGAAAGCGTTCTCGGTGGTGATCCGCGCCATCTCGGCGTGGCTGACGCCGAGCGTTTCAGCCAGAATCTCGGCGGTATTCACCACATAGGACGGCTCGTTGCGCTTGCCCCGCCAGCGCTTAGGCGCAAGGTAAGGCGCGTCGGTTTCGACCAGCAGCCGGTCGTGCGGAACCGTTTTGGCGATCGCCCGCAACTCCTCGGATTTCGGAAAGGTGAGGATGCCCGAGAAGGAAATGTAGCCGCCGAGTTCGACGCCGGTTCGGGCAAGCCCGGGGCCGGCCGAGAAGCAGTGGAGAATGAAGGGGAAGGCCCCCTTCCCGGTCTCCTCTGTCAGGATCGCCGCCATGTCCTCGTCGGCGCTACGGCTATGGATCACCAGCGGCAACTGCGTTTCGCGTGCGGCAGCGATGTGGCGCAAAAAACCGGTCTTTTGATCCTCCGGCCTCTGGGTGTCGTAGAAGTAATCGAGCCCAGCCTCGCCGATCGCGACGATCTTCTCATGGGCATTGGCGAGGCGCACGAGATCTTCGGTCTGGATCTCGAGCTCCTCATCCGCATTGTTCGGATGCGTGCCGACGGAGCAGAAGACCGAGGGATATTTCTCGGTGATCGCGAGCAGCTTTTCGAGCTTCCGCACCCGGGTCGAGATCGTCACCATCTGCTTCACGCCGGCCTGATGCGCGCGAGACACGATTTCATCGCGCTCCTCCTCGAAATCGGCGAAATCCAGATGGCAATGCGTATCGATCAGCATGGCAGACCTCAGGCCTCCGGCGCCACATAACGCGGGAAGACAGGCTTCGGAGCCTCCAGCGGCGTTCCGGGAACAAGGCGTCCGGCTTCGCCCAGTGCCGCGAAATCGCGCCTGTCGGCAGGTGCGGCGACGAGGTCGAGCAGCTTACCCGCCGATTCCGGCATGAACGGCTGCAGCAGGATCGCAATCTGGCGGACGACTTCAGCCGCCACATAAAGCACGGTGCCCATCCGCGTCGGATCGGTTTTCTTCAGCGCCCACGGTTCCTGGCCTGCGAAATAGCGGTCGGTTTCCGAAACAACCGCTATGATGGAAGCGAGTGCCCTGTGGATCATCTGCTTGTCCATATCGTCGCGCGTGGAGGCAAGCAGCGCGTCGACCTGAGCCAGCATCGCCTTGTCCTCGTCCATCAGCTGCCCGCAATCCGGAATCTGGCCGTCGCAGTTCTTAAAGATCATCGACAGCGAGCGGCTCGCGAGATTGCCGATGCCGTTCGCAAGATCGGAATTGATCCGCGTGCCGATCGCCTCTTCGCTATAGCTGCCGTCCTGACCGAAGGAAACTTCGCGCAGGAAGAAATAGCGCACCTGATCGAGACCGAAATGGTTCACCAGATTGACGGGATCGACGACATTGCCGACCGACTTCGACATCTTCTCGCCCTTGTTGAGCAGGAAGCCATGCGCAAAGACCCGCTTCGGCAGTGGCAGCTTTGCCGACATCAGGAAGGCTGGCCAATAGACCGCGTGGAAGCGGATGATGTCCTTGCCGATGACGTGAACGTTGGCCGGCCAGTATTTCGCTCTCGGGCCGTTCGGATCCTGGAGATAGCCGGTCGCTGTGATGTAATTGGTCAGCGCATCGACCCAGACATACATGACGTGCGCCGGATCGTTGGGTACCCTGATTCCCCAATCGAAGGTCGTGCGCGAAATCGAAAGGTCTTTCAAGCCGGACTTGACGAAGGAGATCACTTCGTTGCGCCGCTCGGCCGGGCCGATAAAATCGGGATTATCCTCATAGTGCTTGAGGAGCTTGTCCTGGTATTCGGAAAGCTTGAAGAAGTAGCTTTCCTCCTGCACCCATTCGACTGGCGTGCCCTGCGGCCCGTAGCGCACGCCGTCGGCGCGAAGCTCCGTTTCGTTTTCCTGGTAATAGGCCTCGTCGCGCACCGAATACCAGCCGGCGTAGGAATCCTTGTAGACATCGCCGTTTTCCGCCATCAGGTTCCAGATGTCCCTGGAGGCCTCGTGGTGGCGGGCTTCCGTCGTGCGGATGAAATCGTCGTTCGAGGCGTTCAGCAGCTTGGCCATCGCCTGGAACTCACCGGAGTTGCGGTCGGCAAGCTCCTGGGCGGTGATGCCCTCCGCGCGTGCCGTCTGCTGCATCTTCTGGCCGTGCTCGTCGGTGCCCGTCAGAAAGAAGACATCGCGGCCATTAAGGCGCTGAAAGCGTGCCATGGCGTCCGTCGCGATCAGCTCGTAGGCATGGCCGATATGCGGCTTGCCGTTCGGATAGGAAATCGCGGTGGTGATGTAGAAAGGCGTCTTGTCTGTCATGGCGGCCATCGTGTCCGGCTTGCTCTCTCGAAATATCAGCCGCTCTTAGCGCATGTCATGGAGAAGAGAAACACTAAGTTTCCAAAGCGACTGTGATTTGGCGGTTTGCCGGAGCGCTGAGCTTGACTCGCTTTCTGCCACATTCTAGGCCTTGCGAACATAAAGAACGGGGCGCAATCGACGTGAGATTTCCAGCAGCGGACAAAAGCCGTTTCTCTGTCCGTCAGAGGCCCGTCGCTTGACGTTTCTCGAAAATTTTCAGCCGCTCTATTCGCTTTCCGGCTTTTTCGTTGGCGCGCTTGTCGGCATCACTGGCGTCGGCGGCGGCTCGCTGATGACGCCGCTGCTTGTCCTGCTTTTCGGCATCCATCCGGCAACCGCGGTCGGCACTGACCTGCTTTATGCCGCCGTCACAAAGACGGCGGGCACGGCGGTTCATGGCATGCATGGCCGCATCAACTGGCGTGTTGTCGGCGCGCTGGGCGCGGGCAGCGTCCCGGCAGCGCTTCTGATGCTCTGGCTGATGGCAGGCGTCGACCGCAAGAGCGTCGAGGTTGCCCATACGATTACCGTTGCACTTGGCTGGCTGCTCGTCATGACAGCGGTGATGCTTGTCTTCCGGGCGCAGATCCTCGCATTCGCCCGCCGGGTCACCGGCGAGCGCGCCCCGCCCCGCCCGGCGACGATTGTCATTCTCACCACCGTCCTCGGACTGGCGCTCGGCATCCTCGTTACGCTGACATCGGTCGGCGCCGGTGCACTGGGCGTGACGATCCTGCTTGTCCTTTATCCGCGGCTCGATGTCCGCGAAATCGTCGGCTCCGATATCGTCCATGCGGTGCCGCTGACGCTGATCGGCGGCATGGGCTACTGGATCATCGGAGAGATCGACTGGCCACTGCTGATTGCGCTGCTGATCGGTTCGATTCCGGGCATCATCGCCGGCAGTCTCCTGGCGCCGAAGCTGCATGAACGCACGATCCGCATCGTTCTTGCACTCACGCTTGTAATCGTCGCGTGGAAGCTGCTCACAGGCTGATCAGGGCCCCGGCTGCTTGATATCGCCGAGAATACTAAGGATCGTCTGCTTGCGGTCGAGATTGTAAGCGTCGGAAACGGCAAGCCGCTCGTTGATATCGGATTGCAGCCGTGCCAGCCGTTCGGCGGCGGAAAGCTGCCCTACCCGCGCCGCTTGGCGCGCCCGGCTCATGAGATCGTCGCCGACATAGCTCGTGAAGAACTCAAAGACCGTGTCGCTATCCTTGCCGGACAAGGCATCCGCCAGGCGATGCATCGCCTTTCGAGCCGTCGGACCTTGAGCCGACAGGACCTCGCTGTAAGCCGCGATGATCTCGCCGCCCCCATAATTCAGAAGCTTCAATGCCTCCCCGACGCTTCCCTTCGCCGCCGATAGCATCGAGGCATCGCTGCCGCTTACGCCGAGAGTGGCGAGCGCCGCACCCAAAGCGCTATTATCCAGCGGCGAAAGCCTGAGCGGGAGACACCGGGAACGGATCGTCGGCAGAAGCTTGCCCGGTGCATGCGACAGCACGAGGAAAAGCGCCCGTTTCGGCGGCTCCTCGAGAATTTTCAGGATGGCGTTTGCCGCGTTGCGGTTCATGTCGTCTGCCGGATCGATGATGACGATGCGCCAGTTGCCTGTTCCGGAAGTCTGCGAGAAGAAGCGTCCGGCGCGCCGCACCTCGTCCACCGTGATCGCCGACTTCACCTTGCCTGTCTTCTCGTCGACGGGACGGGAAAGATAGAGCAGGTTATGCGACGCCCCTGAAGCGATCTGGCGGCTGACGGAAGAGGCTGGGTCGGGATCGCCGATCGCTGTAGGCGCCATTGCCGGATCGGGATTCGACAGAACGTAATTCGCAAAGCGAAAAGCCAGCGTTGCCTTTCCGATCCCCTCCGGCCCCTCGATTAGGACCGCGTGATGGCCTTTGCCGGAGCGGTAGGATTGCGAAAGAAAGGCTTGTGCGCCGTCATGCCCGAAGAGTTTCGTGTTTTCGGCCGGCCAGATGGCGCCGTCCAGAAGTCCCGGTCGCTCGTCACTCATGCGCGGCCTCCGGCATCTTCGCGGCGGCAACGGGTGCAAGAAGCTGGTTGACGATCGCGAGAATTTCCGCGGCAATTGCCTCTTCGTCCTGCGTCGCGTTGACGACGTGGCACCGTTCCGGTTCGCGCGCGGCTATGTCGAGATAGGCTTCGCGGCGTTTTTCGTGGATTTCGAGTTCGTCCTTTTCGAAGCGGTCCGGTCCGCTGGCCGTCGCCGCACTGCGCTTCTTTACTCGCTCCAGACCAAGCCTTGCTGGAATGTCGAGGATCAGCGTGCAATCCGGCACGACGCCGTTGACGGCAATCCGCTGCAGCGTCTCGATGAAATCCGCCTCGAGATTGCCCGTCACGCCCTGATAGACGCGCGAGGAATCCATGAAGCGGTCGCACAGCACGATCTTGCTCTGAAGAAGCGCTGGGCGAATCACCGCCTCGACGTGATCATTGCGGGCCGCGGCAAAGAGAATGGCTTCCATGCGCGTGCCGAAGGCCTCCGCGGCGCCGGACAGCAACACATGGCGCACGGCTTCGGCACCGGGCGAGCCGCCGGGTTCCCGCGTCAGCAGAACCTCATGGCCGCGCGCCCTCAGCGCTTCCGCCAGCCGGCGGATCTGCGTGGACTTCCCAGCCCCTTCCCCGCCTTCAAACGTAACGAACAATCCCGTACCGGATGACAATGACACATTCCCGCATTCTTCAGCGCCCGCGCCACTGGGCTTTCTTCCTATCTATCCGAAGACAGGGCCAAGCGAAACCGTCAGGCTGGACACCTTCCGTTCCTTCCCCGGCAATTTAGGCAATGAATATGGCGATCAGGTGGGTTCGGCCGTGTCCCAGAGCCATGAGAAGAGCAGCGATTCGCCGAGCTCCAGAAGCGCATCGAACGCCCGGCTCGTCAGCGAACCCTGCGCGACGCCTTGTGCGGTATAAAGCGGCACTTCGCGCAATATGCGGCCGCCCGCCGAGATGACCAGCGTGCCCGCTTCGGCATCAGCAGCAACGGGCGCCGTCAGCGGCCAGCGATAGACGATCCTCGCTGAGAGCCTGTCAGGATTGCTGACCGGAATGTAGACACTGACGGGCCCCTTCGCGACGAGGTCCACTTTTCCGGTCTGGCCGCCATAGACGCTGGCCGCGCCGACAACTTCCTTGTCCGCGAACAACTGACGATCCTCGAAAGCGGTCTGCCCCCATTCCAAGATGCGCTTTGCCTCCTCGGTCCGTTCCTTGTCGGAAGCAATGCCGCCGAGCGCCAGGAAGAGCCGCTTTCCGTCACGCTCCGCCGAGGCGACGATCGAATATCCCTCGCCCTCGGCAAAGCCGGTTGCCAGCCCGTCGGCGCCAAGCCCTAAGCCCAGCAAGGGATTGCGGTTGCGCTGGAAGATCTTGTTCCACTCGAAATCCGGCTGCGCGAAGTAATGATAATATTCGGGGTAGGATTGCTGCAGATCGACCGCGAGCGCCACCAGGTCACGCGCGGACACCTTGCTTTTGCCGTCCGGCAGGCCGGTGGAGTTAGTAAAGATCGATTTCTGCATGTCGAGCGTCTGCGCCCGTCGCGTCATTGCAGCAGCGAAATTGCCCTCGGTGCCGCTCATGCCCTCCGCAAGGATGATGCACCCGTCGTTCGCGCCCTGGACGGCAACGCCTTTGATCAAGTCCTCGACGCGAATATGGGATTTCAGCGCTGCGAACATCGTTGCCGTCCGCGATGGTGCGCCTCCCGTGCGCCAGGCATATTCGGAAACCGGATATTCGGTATCGAGCGTGATCTCGCCCTTCTTCAGTGAGCCGAAGACCAGATCCATCGTCATCAGCTTTGCCAGCGAGGCAGGTGAGAAGCTCTGCTCCTCATTCTTCGCAAGCAGCACCGTTCCGGTCGATGCCTCGATCATATAGGCCTGCGCGGCCTTGGTCACAAAGCCGGCGGGCGCGGTTTCGGCAGCGTTCGATTGCGAAGCGAAGGGCAGAAGGCACGCACACAGACGAAGCAGACGCTTCAACATCGAGGCTCCATGGGATCGAAGGTTCGACTCTCGACGTTAGAGGCAGCGCGCGGCGCGCGCAATCGCTTCAAATCAGGGTGCGATCTGTTTTGCCTGCTGGCGCTTGAAAGAGGCGAGGATCGAATCATGCGTCAGACCGTCATTGCGGACCATGACGGCGTCGAAGGCGAGCTCGACGGTCACCGTCTTCTCGTCCCCGCCCTGGTAGCCCATGGCGAGCGAACCGCCCTGCCCGGAGCCGTAAGGGCGCTCATAGGGAATGGGTCCAATCTGCGGCAGCACGACCATCTGCTCGAACGCCCGTCCTGAATTGCCGAAGGTCGGAGATGGCATGGGCACGGGTGCCGCATTGTAGCGCGCGCTTGGCGTCGAGCCGCCGTAGGCCGTCGCGGACATAGGCACCGGCACCTTAGACTGATCGACAGTCAACGTGCCAAGGCTCTGCAGTTGATCGCCGGTGATCTTCTTGCTGTTCGACGCAACCATCACGCCGGTTGCGATCTGCCCTCCCGGATTGACGCCCGGAACCCGGCTTCCCTTCGGCACGTAGGATGCCATCAGGTAAGGCATGTCGTGCCCATCCATGCGCGCCTTGCCGACATATTGCACGCGCACCTTGCCGGTGCCGCTGTGCTGCAGGTCGAGCATGGTCGCCGTCTTGTTGGAAAGGTCGATGATGCGGCCTTCGTGATAGGGGCCGCGGTCGTTGACGCGCACGACCACCGACGAGCCGTTTTCGAGATTGGTGACACGCGCATAGCTCGGCAGCGGGAAGGTCGGATGCGCGGCGGAAAGGTGCATCTGGTCGTAGACTTCGCCGTTTGCCGTCAGCCGGCCGTGAAATGCGGAGCCATACCACGATGCGACGCCCACTTTGCTATAGGCGAAGTCTTCCTTGGGATAATACCACTTGCCCTTGACCTCGTAAGGGTTGCCGACGATGTAGCGCCCGCCGCCCTTCGGTATGTTGGCGCCGCTGGCAACGCGCGGGCTTGCTTTGACGCCATATTCCTTTTCGGAGAAATATTCCTTGCCGTGAGCGCGCTTTTTCGGCGCCTGCGAAGCCGTACCGCAAGCCGTGACGGTGGCGCACATCAGCGCCAGCGCCAGCCACCGCGTACCCATTGCGAAAGAGGCCGCCCCGTATTCCAGTCTCATATGTCCCACGCCGCCCAAGATCGTATGGTTAAGCAACTGCCCGATGACGGGCCAATATTGCGTACGCCCACTCACCTAACGAGACTTTAACTCGGCGACAGTCATGGCGAATTTACGAAATGATTTCCTCGCGATAGCAACAATTTTAATGATCATGGTTTACAGGATCCTAACAGCGCTTCGCTCAACCGTTAACCGGCCGGTCTTCCGGCCGCAGATTTTTCCGCCCCACCCTTGCATTGGCCATGCCCTTTGCGCCATAAGGCGCACAAGGAAGAGTGTCCGAGTGGTTTAAGGAACCGGTCTTGAAAACCGGCGTGCGGGAAACCGTACCGTGGGTTCGAATCCCACCTCTTCCGCCATCCGTATTGATTTTATTATGTTTTTTCTAGTTTTTTGCCGATTGCCATAACTGAGATTATTCGTTTTCCCCAGCCATGTGCATAAATGCAAAAAAACAAATCATGAACAATGCTCGACTTGCCAAGGTTTTCAGCACCTTGTAGATAAGCAAGGTGGCATACGCATTAGCGCTCGCCTGATTCGGAGCTTTCTAGTCCAAACTGTTGTGGGAGGACTCTAGCTTCGGCGGAAGTGACCGAAGGGGTGGCAAGCTCTCCTTGCCTTTATCCGAGAAAGGATAAAGCCCATGCGGATAGTATGCTCAATTAGTAGGCCCGTGTCGGTTATCCGATACTGGCGCTTCAGACTGGGGCAATGGGAACAAGTTCGCGCCCATTGCCGACGTTGGCCGCGTTCCCCCGCGTTCATCGCCTAACCAGTCGAAGTAGCGTCAACTTAGCCCCGCTTAGGCGGGGCTCTTTTTTTGTGTATCCGCTGTGGATACGCAAATTGAGTAGACGCTTTTGCAATGTGTTGCAACAGCTAACCTGTTGACTGAGACGCAAATCTTACGAAAACTCGAATCAATTTCGGTAAAAAATACCTATATATCAATTGCTTATCTTTTTGGTCTTCGCATACCTTGATGCAAGGAGAAGTCAAGGGGGGAAATCGCGCCTGGGACCACCCAAGTGTTGATAAGTAGCCGGTTTTTCTCGGCTAATTCACAGGGTAATTAAAAGATCACGCTAGTCTGATTCTTGGTCGTTATCTCCCGAAGAAGGCAAAAAGGGGCCATGAGGCAGCCTTGAGGCCCCTACTTGCGGTCCCCGCATATCGCCTTCTCCCCGCCCCGTAAGATTTGGATGCGGGGAGCCGCCACGCGTAAGCGTGGCTGAGTCTTTATTATTTGCGCACTTCGCTGCCGTCGGGAAATACTGCGATGATTTCCCCGGTGTTCTCAGCGTCAGCCTCCTCGTATTCCGGGGCATCGGGAAGCGCTTCCGCGATTTGCCGGGCCATTTCCTCAAGCACGGCCTTATCCCCGATCTGAAGCGTGGACAGGCCGCCGCGCTGAAGCGACGGGAGCGCAACAAGCGGCCGCTTCGTCTTCCTGTTTTGCACCAGTCGGACGTTGCGCATCGTGAGCCTCAGCGATGGGAAGAACACTTCAGCGACGGCAAGCTGCCAGAGATCGCTAGTGTGGCCCATAACCTTGACCTTCTTTTCGTGCTTATAAACTGCGATGATATTGAACATCAGTTGACTCCGGATTCCGCGAGCAGGGTCCAGAAATCATAGGACTCGTCAGGCTCGACGCTGCGAATGTTGTAAACGGTGCCAGAGCGGGCATTGCGAGCCCGCCAAGTCGAGTCGACGGCATCAAGGGCCGGTTGCCCTCGCATGGTGAGGATCAAAGTCTTGCCGCCTAGAAGGGGCTGGATTCGGCAGGCTGCGGAGAGCTTGGTTTCCCAAGCTCCGTTGAAACCAACGCTGCCACCACCGCCTCCCGCTTGCTTCTGAAGGAAGACGCGCTCCCGAAGTGCTCCCGCGCCGCCCGTCATCCAAACTCCGTTTCCGCGAACTTGTGCAGGTCGATGCCGCGCTCTTCCATCCGTTCGAAAACGCGACCCAACTCCGCAGCCTTCAGTCGCAATTCCGGGTTCTGGAAATTCCAGTTGAGCGGATAGAATCCGTCTGCGCGGAATTTGCTTTGTGGCGGCCTGAGCCTGTAGCCGGACTGGCCGTCGGTGCTTCCCTTCCACGTCAACCGGGCATTTTGGATAATGATGCCGTACGGAAGCTCAAAAGCTACAAGCGCCTTCACTTCGTAGCCGTACCCCGGCTTTCCATCCTTGAAGCGTCGCATGTTGATGAACGTCATGTGTTGGCTCATGCGACGGGCTCCTTAGCTGGCGCCGTATTGAGCGGGACGCGGAGTTGATTTCCGTTTTCGAGCGGCTTCAAATCCATGGTCTGGCGCGCTTCGTTGAGCGTCATGATTCCGGCCGACGTGAGGCTGTTGTAGGCTGCCGAACGCTCCTGCAATGAGCCGGAAATCAGCAAATCCCACTTGGCCGCGAGATAGAGCGTTTTTCGCTCACGGGAGCCAAGCACAAATGCGCACAACTGCTGGCACAAGCATTGCGACCAGACTTCAGCCGCGAGGTTCACGAACTGGCGGTTAGCCTCGCTCGCCGATGACCACGTGCTGTGGAAAGGCAGGCCAGCAACATCTGGCGGCACGCCGTATGCTTGCGCCACAAGGTACGCATTGAGCCTGCGATTTTCGAGCACTTCATTGTCCGCATTGCTGAGCGCCATGCGGTCGAACTTGAGGCCGTCGCCCAAAACAGCGATCTTGCCAGTGCCAGCCGCGCCCATGTATCCGGACTCGAAAGTCGCTTTCAAACGCTTGGCCGTGTCGTTGGCAATAGCGCCCGGCGCTGTCAGAATGCCGCCTGCCTTGAAGCCAGAACGCGCATCGGTAGCAACGGCGTTCTCGAAATCACTGGCAATGCCCATGGACAAAGCCGCCAGAGCAAGCGGCGAGCGGCCGCGCAGGTTCTTCGGACGCCACTTGGCATGGAAGATATCGTTGCTTGAATGGACGGTAACGGCATTGTTCCGCAAGAGGTCAACAACGCGATACTGCAGGCGGCCATTGCCAAGGTTTTCGACCGAGACATTCTGCCATTCGAGCGGATCTAGACTCGTTAGCCTGCCTTGATTGTCGAAGCTGACTTTCGCGAATGCCTCGCCGTAGGAAGCCAGCGATTCCATGAGAGCAGACTTCAGCTCATAAGCAGACATATCCGCCGTGCCATTCAGCATCAGATCATAAAGAGCGTGCCCGACAGCCGGCTCAGGGCTGCCGTCGGCGGCTTGCCGGTACAAAGTGACGTCAGCGCTTGCAAACGCGCCAGTAATCAAGCTGATGCAGCGGGAAGCCGTCGACATGTTGAGCGCTGCGCTTGCCGTGGGTGCATAGCCGAGGATAGAGGCCACGAGGGGGTCGGACACGTCGGTTGCGCGGGTTTCGGACTTGCCGAAGAAAAGACCAGAAATGCGTTCATATACGGTTTTGGCCATCGGCTTAAGCTCCCAGATAATATGTGTACAAACGGGCTCGCAGGTCGGCTTCAGCCCCGGCCTGCAGCTTGCGAACGTCGAGCGTGTCGGCAGTCGGCAGGACGGCTGCGTGAGCGTGAATGATTGAAACCTCCACAAGATCGGCTTGGCTCACGCTGCGGCGATTGCCGGTCCATTCTTCCTTGACGGCCACAAAGCCAACGGAGAGCCCGCCTAGAAGGCCAGCTTCAGCCATCTTGAGCGTATCGTTGCCAAGCTGAGTGTCTGGAAGCGATGCCTGGACTCGCAAACCCTTGGCATCTTCCGTGATGGTGAGCGAGCTATTGGCCTGCCGCGCGAGCAACTGCGTCGAGTCATGATCCACGAGGAGGAGGATATCCCGTAGGTTGGCCCGGTTCGCGAGCGTCTGCGTAAAGGCTCCGCGTTCGAAAATTTCTGTAAAGTCGCCGATACGAGTCTCGACGCCCCAAAGCACTGCGTAGCCCGTGAGAATGCGCCCGGTGATTTCGCTAAACGGCGCAGCGGCTAGTCTTTTTTCAGTCTGCATAAGCTTGTCTCCTTTCGTCAGGTGGCGGTAGGGGGCTAGCCGCATGGCCAACCCCCTCCTCATGACCCTTACGAGCCGCTAACCGCTGCCTCGCCCCAAGCGAAGGATGCCGAGCCCTGCTTGAGGGCAACGTCAACGTCGACAAAGCCAACGAGCTTGACAGCGCCTTCGGAGGAGTAGGTCGCCGTATCAACAATGATATCGACAGACGGCGCAGTACCGGCCTGATTCCAGAATCCGACTACGAGGTCCGAAATCTTGCCGTAGACGAGCTTGTTGCCAGATACGTTGTTCGTGACGACAACCTTCTTGTCGTAGAACTGCGTTGCCAGCGGAACCGGCATGCCGAGAGCATTGCGGTAACGGCGAGCCAGATTCGCAACGCCCTGCGAGATGAAGAACACGTCGCCGTCATTGTCTTCGACCTCGACAGCGTTCATGAGGTCCGCAGCATGCAGGCTGACGTCGTTGGCATCACCAAATACGGTAGCTGCGACGGTGGACATGATGCCTTCCGGCTCGTTCGTGCCGCCACCAACGAGAGCAGTCTTGTCAACGGCACGGCCGATGGAGGTGTTTAGGTCCGAACGAAGCAGCGTATCGAGGCCAATCGAGTTGGTCACGAGGGCCTTGCGGCTGACCTTGAGGAACACGCCCGCCGTCTTCGGAGCGAGCGTGACGTTGTCGAACGTAGCAGAGCCCTGCGAAACAGCGCCGGATTCAGCTACCCACGAGATATTCGCGTCCGGGCCGCCTACCATGCGCGGAAAGCTGATCGAGCCGTAGCCAAGGCCGGACAGGACCGTTGCGCCAGCCTGAATGACATGGCTAGCCGGTGCAAGACGCGGAATCAGGTTCTGGAAGCTCTGATTCTGGAAAGCCGGGTTGGCTGTAACTTCGCGGCGCTCATAGTCAGCGATGGCAGACAGCGGGATTCGCATACCGCGAGTGGTCTGAGCGCCGTTACGCAGCTCCTGAGCAACCTCAGCCTCACGGCCTTCAAGCCTGCCGTTGACGTAGCCGGTGACGGCCGCAGACACGCTGTAGGCGCGAATTTCGGACTCAAGGCTATCCTTGGCGGGCTGACGGGCCTCGAACGCGGCCATGCGTTCCTCAGCGTTGATTTGAGCGTCGAAAGCTTCAATCTGCTTGGCCAGCTTCTCGAATTCCGCGTTGTTGCCTGCGGACAAGGCTGCCCGCATCTCCGAAACGGTTGCTGCCCGGTCGGCTTTAATCTTGTGAATATGCATCTGTACTGCTTCTCCTTGAGCGACTCATTGCGAACCACGACCCCAAGGAAAAAACGGCGGCGAGCCTTGAAAGACCCGCCGCCGAAACACCGAAGGAGCAGCGCATTCGTGAATCTCTAAATGAGCGTCCGAGCAGCTGACGTAATGCAGGATTCTGGATATATATTTTGCTAGCTGACGTTTACGGTCTGTTAATCGGGGACTACACGGCCGCAGAGAAGAATATAATTCTCAGGAAGGCGCGTATCTTAGGCCCATATTCTGAATTGCAGTTGCGGGCATTCTGGCACCACGCCGGTCCTCAAGGAGGGCCAAGCCGCAAAGTCCATCGGCCCCCGCGCATGTGCTGCACCTGCTACTGCCGCAGCCTATGTCGGCCGAGATGTCTTGCAAACCAAGCTTTGAAAAAATTAGAAAAAAATGGGCGGCTCAGCCAATTCCCAGCGTCATGGGAGAAAGACGTCATAGCCGCCCAAGAAGTTGAGTTTGGACACTCAAAAATAATGGTAGCACCACCGATTCTTACAGTTGGTATGCCGGGGGGAAGTGTAAGGGTCAGCGCCGCGATTTGACGGGATAATTTCAACTGTCCTGCTAGAGCAGCGCCGCCCTTCAGCTCTTTAAGTAGCCACCGGTTCCGCGAATGACAAAAGAATCAACGCTACTTTTCAGGGACTTGAAAGAGCGGAATTCACTACCCAAATTGATGTAATACCCTGCGACAAAATGGCTCGCTTTAAGGGTGTTTTTCAGTCAAACTGAAGTTGACAGTTGAGATTCCCTGTGTATTATCGGGCATCCGCACGAGGGTTACTACTATAGGGCTAGACTTTCTTAACGAAGTGTGAAAAAAAAGGCGTGCTAGAAATCTAGCACGCCCTTTGTTTTGAGGAGCTGTCGCGGAATTGGCTACCGTGAAGAAGCGCAAGACCGGACAACATTCTCGGCTTGAACAATCGAGTATGTAACGCCGTAGGGCTCCAACATCAAGCCTGAGGCAATACATACATGACTACCTATATCGTAACGTACGACCTGAACAAGGAAGTCAAGCGTCCTGATATCCTCAAGGAGATCAAGAAAGGCGGCAACTGGGCGAAGCTCTCGGAGTCGTCCTACGCGATCTCCACCAATGAAACGGCTGAGCAGGTTTACAGTCGCCTGAAGCCCTATTTGGACAACAACGACAACTGCTACATTATTACCCTGTCCCGCCCGTACACGGGCTGGGGGCCAAAGGAAGTTAACGACTGGCTGGAAAGTCATCTCCAGTACCAACGCGCATAATTTTCGCCCTCCCAAGCGACCGCAGCAATACGAGCGCCCCTCGCGGGGCGCTTTTCAATTCCACCAACCATCGCATGACCTCCAGCGGCTCCCGCAGCCTACGCCATCGGGCAGAATGATAGATCTGCGTGCTCAATCGAGTAACGGGGTCCCGTCTGCCAACATTAGGTCATGGAAGGCACGTTTCAACCAAGTCACCGCGCCGGGTTCGCCAAATTCATCAAGTAGCGAAATAAGGGTTATCCAGTCGCTGTGGTTCAAAAACATTGCGACCACCTCCGCCCAAGCCCTTTCCGGCGTCATAACACTCGAATACTCGGGGCCCACGCGTTCCAGACGAGTATGCGCAAACTCTAACTCAGCACGATGGTTGATGTGGAAAACTCTCGCATGATTAAAGATGGCGATGACACGGTCTCGTCCATTCATAGGCCTACTTCGCATTTTACTCGCTTCCTTTCGCATTGTTGTAGTCCGGCAGGAGCTTCCCCTCCCGCCATCTGATCTTTCTTCCCGTATATAGGAATACGGGGAAAGATAAGATTGTGGCGGAGGCTCAGGACATGCTCAAAGAAGGACTAATGATGTTCCGGACTTCTCGATTTTGTCGGACTTAAGAAGGCCGCGAATACCGGCATCAAACCGATTGTCGAGCCGCTTCTTGTCCTCAGCCGTCGCGTTTTCGGGTGGCTGGCTGTTGAGGATATACCGGGCGCGAGCGTTGCCCATCGGGACGTGATTGTTGCTGTCGACCGTGGCCTTGATCGCGGCCAGCACGTCAGCATCCCGGCTGTTGGCGTTGTCCATGAGCTTTGCGGCCTTAGTCTTGCCTTCCCCGCACTGATCAACAACAAGCGTTTTGACGTGGCCCCCGTCGCGGCTCTTCCCAACAATGACTTCGGTCGGCTTGAAATGCGTAAAAATTCCCGTTTCGATGTTGTTCGCCTTGATGCATTTCAACTCGCGGACGCCATCACTCTTCTCCCTAATGACGAATGAGGCGTCGACTGCGCCAGAAAGGGCAGTCGCACCCATCGGCTTCCCGCTCTCGCCCTTGTCCGAAACGTGGTGGACTACCAGCACATGAGAGCCTGTTTCCACCATGATCCGCTTGCAGCTATCCGTGAACTTCTTGACGTCCTGATTGCTATTGATGTCACCATCGCCAAGCGACATTGCCATGGTATCAATGATGACAAGTCCGCCCTTGGCTCGAAAGAAGTGTTGAATGACTCGCATCGTGTCGGCGATGTCGAGCGTATCAGCCCATTTCCCGAAGAAATCGACCTGCTTAGGTGTGATAAGCATGTCCAGCTCGGTAATGCCGTGGTTCTGCTTCCAAGCGATAACGCGCTTTTTGACTTCCTCACCGCGTTCGGCCGCCACGTAAATTACTGGCCGCTGCCGGACGTTCCGGCCATGCCAATCCATGCCCGCTTGCACGTGACAGGCAAGGTCAATTGCGGCAAACGTCTTGAGGCTGCCCGGCGTACCAGAGAGGACCGAAAAGCCGCCGTCGGCAAGCATCCCGTCGATAAAGAAATCAATCTCGATTTCATCAAGGCGCAGGTCGGTTGCCCATACAGGCCGGAAGCTGCTGATAAATGAGGAGCCGAATTCCTCAAGGGCGCCCATCACTGACTTGCGACGGCGCGCTGCGGCCATCTTGGCAAGCTGGCTGGCCTGCCGTGCAACGTAGGCGTCTAGCCCTTCGGCCTCTGCTTCAAGGCGCAGTGCATGGTATCGCGCGATGTCTTCATTGGAGACGCCGTCCATGATGCTCGCGAGCTTGAAACCGGCCATTAGGCGGAGACCTTCGAAGCAACCCAAGATTCTACCTCGGCTCTTACGTAAGCGATCCGACGTTGGCCGATCTGACGAGGCTTGGGGAATTTGCCTTCGATGCTCATGAGGCGCAGCAAGGGCCGCGACATTGTCGTGACCGCCGCTGCTTCTTTTGGCGACATCAAAGGGGATGCGAATACTGATTTTGTCTTTGTCATGGTGCTCTCCGTTTCCGATAATTATCAGTTGGGAGAGCTGGCCAATTTTGACAAAGAGGAAAATTCGCGCGCTGCAAACATTTATTTTTTTGGCGCTGTACCGCAGAACGTTGCCCAATCCGCCATAAGTTTCCGGCGCTTTTCGAGCGCGTCCTTGCGTCGGTAGGCGGCCTCCGTCTTATCCTTGACCATGTGGGCGAGCGCGGCCTCGATCACGTCGCGGGGATGGTGTGTTTCATCACCTGCCCAGTCGCGGAATGATGAGCGGAATCCATGTAGCGTTTCCGTGCCCTTCGAGATAGCGCGGATAGCCTTAACTATGGCTGTGTCTGACACAGCCTGCCCTTCCTTTTCGCCCTCGAATACCAAATCCCCGGTCGCCACCTGCTGACGTGCCTTGAGGATCGTGACGGCGCGTTCTGACAACGGTATGCGATGTTCTCTGCCGGGCTTGGTGCGTTCGGCCGGAATGATCCATAGCGCTCCGTCAAGGTCAACTTCGTCCCATATCATCCCGCGCACTTCGCCAGAGCGGCAGGCCGTCAAGCAGGCGAATTCGGCCGCGCGAGCAGACACCCCGTTCGCAGCCCGCAGGCCCGCCATGACGGTCGGAATGAGTTGGTATTCTATTGCCTCATGATGGCCGCGCGAAAGCTTCTGACGTGCGGGCAGTAGCTCTTTCAGTCCGCCCTTCCAATCTGCCGGGTTGTCGCCGGTATAGAGGCCACGCGCCTTGGCATGATCGATGACGGCAGCGATGCGCATGCGAGTGCGGTCGGCCGTTTCCGGCTTCGATTCCCAAATCGGCTTAAGGGTTTCAACTACGTCGTCACGCGTGATTTCAGCAACAGGCTTCCCGTGCAAGGTCTTGGCATAGGTCCTAAGTGTCATAGCCCATTGCTGACGATGCTTCTCATTGCGGGAAGTCGCCGTTTTGACCTTAATGACGTCTTCCATGATCGCCGCGAAGGTAGCACGGCTAGCCAATTCTTCGCCCCGTGCAAGGCGCTGGCGGATAGCGTCGGCCTTCTCTCTGGCAAGCTCTAGCGATATCGGGGCAGTGCCCTGCCCGTAACCGCCTAGGCCAAGCTCAGTGCGCTTTCCCTCGCGCTTATAGATGAAAAACCAAGACTTGCTGCCGCCCGCCCGAACCCTGAGATACAAGCCGTCTCCATCACTGTAGATTCCGGCCTTATCTAGCTTCTTGATTTTCGTTTCTGAGAGCTTGTTGCGCGCCATTTCCCGATTCCCGTTGCCATAACTTCACTATAGAAAATATGGAAAATAGGAGAAAATACAATGCCTTGCGGCACGCAATTTCAATAACTTACGGAAATCAGCGGACACCTCTTCCGCCATCGAGAACATTGTCCGGCCCGGAGATGGGGTATTCGGCTTTCGCCCCATCTTCTACGGTGATGCAGGGAGGTGCTGCGCTTCGAGCTGATGATAGAACGTGGTCTGTTCAAACAGCCACAAGCATCAGGAAAGGAAGCGCAGCATGAAGCACTTTATTGGCCTCGATGTCTCGGTAAAAGAGACTGCCGTTTGCATTATCGACGAATCCGGCAAGATCTGTCGTGAGGTGAAGGTTGTCAGCCACCCTGACGATCTCATTGCGGTGCTGAAGGACCCGACCTGGAACGTCGAGCGGGTCGGGCTTGAAGCCGGACCTTTGTCGCAGTGGTTATTCGAAGGGCTGGCCAGGGCGGGATTGCCGGTCATCTGTATCGAGACGCGCCATGTGAAGGCCTTCCTGAAGGCGCAGCCCAACAAGACGGATCGCAACGATGCGCGCGGCATCGCGCAAATGATGCGCGTCAATCTGTATCGCCCAGTGCATGTGAAGACGCTGACGAGCCAGAAGCGGCGGGCGCTCTTAGCGGCCCGCAAGCTGCTGCAGGAAAAGGCGATCGCCATCGAGAACGACATCCGCGGCCTTCTGCGCAATTTCGGGCTGAAGGTTGGCGCCGTGGGAACGGCAAAGTTCGAAGAGCGCATTCGGGAGCTCACCGAAGGCATGCCCGACCTCGCGGCGATCATGGAGCCATTGCTTGCCGCCCGAGGGAAGCTGCGTACCGAATTTGCGCGCCTGCACAGACAAGCCCTTGCGGTGGTGAAGGATGATGCCACCTGCCGGCGCCTGATGACGATCCCGGGTGTCGGCCCCGTGGTGGCGCTCGCCTATACCGCGACAATAGACATTCCGCAGCGCTTCAGAAACTCCAAGGCGGTGGGATCGATCCTGGGACTAACGCCGAAGCTCCACGAGTCCGGGGAAAGCAAGCGCGTCGGCTGCATATCGCTATGCGGGGACGGCACGATGCGCACTTTGCTCTATGAGGCTGCCCAGCTGCTGCTGACGCGCGTGGGGAAATGGTCGTGGCTGAAGGCTTGGGCGATGAAGATCGCCAAGCGGCGCGGCATGGCGAAAGCGAAAGTCGCACTCGCTCGTCGCCTAGCGGTCGTCATGCATCGCATGTGGCTCGACGGCACTGAATTCCGCTGGACGCGGGAAGCCATGACATCAGCGAGCTGACAAGAGGTCAGAAGGAGAAAGACACATAGTTCCGCCAGTTGGCGGAAGGACGTCCTTCGCAGGACGATGGATGAGGCAAGTTCGAACCTATGTCTGTGCCGATCGCATCACGCGGTAATCACGTCCCGGAGATTGAACCGCCCCATTCTCCTAACCCCATGCTGGGAGGGCGAAACGCCGATCCCGAAGAGAAGCGAGGACCTGCGGAAGATGTCATGCCCCAAAGAGGTGGAGACGCTCGTAAGTGCTTGACGCCAACACGCCGAATAGAGAAGACATCGGTAACAAAACGTACCTAACACATGGGTGACAACCTCGTGCCGAGCGGGTTGTCGTTGGTTTGCAAGGTCCTCTGCTCCAGGTCGAAAATATCCCAGATCACAGTGCTGAAGCTGGCGAGCCATATATGGCCTTCGACCCGTTTGATTCCGACGTCTGGTCGGCGAGGATCTGGCTCAAGTTGATCTTCGCCGGCGTTTGCACGTCCGGCTCGGGATTACAAGCTGGTTCAGCACAATAGCGGCAGCATTCGCCACCAAAGTGGCCATTCAGGGTTGGATTGGTGCCTGCCGAAAGCTGCCATCTTGTGCATACAACACATGGTGCACACCACATCTGAGCAGAAAACTCGGTTTAGAAGCGGGTCGAAGCTGCGGCGGGTCCTAGAAGTTACTGCTCAGCTTTGTCGTAGGCGTGACGATGTTCTTCAATGGTAGGCAGGTTTTCTCGAATCCAAAAGTTGAATCCTTCAAGGGCGTCCAAAACGCCGGTTCCCATGTCGGTCAATTCGTATTCGACCCGCGGTGGCACTTCGGGAAAATAGTGTCGCACGACAAGCCCGTCGCGCTCTAGATTGCGCAGTGTCAGCGTCAGCATTCGCTGGGTAATCCCGTCGATTTCTTTCTTGAGCGCTGAAAAGCGGAGCCGTCGCTTATCTGCGAGGGAGAGACGCCACAGGACTTGGACAGTCCATTTATCGCCGAGCCGCGTGCAGATCCCGTTTGATGGGATTGGTTTGAACTCCCGATTGCCCTCTGGCGCTTGATGTGAGCGGGCATGAACGGAATTGTCCATGCGTATCATCCCTGTGCCTGATGCTGAAAAATGTGCCGTCTTCCGATGGCCTTCCATTCGTATATATGGATGCCCCTTGTTCAACGCGAGGGTTCTCAATGACCAATGACATACGTCCAATTTTGGTTTTCGGCGCCAGCGGCCGACAGGGCGGATCGGTCGCTAAAGCCTTGCTGAAGGCAGGGTGGCCTGTTCGCGCACTTGTACTGGATCCCCTGAAACCGGCCTCGATTGCCCTACGAGACGCAGGCGTCGAACTGGTGCCCGGATCTTTTGAGGACACGGATGTCATCCGGGCGGCGGTGAAAGACACTCATGGTGTTTTCAGCGTGCTGCCGGCGAATCTGGCGGCAGAGGAAGAAGTACGCTACGGCACCTCGATCGCGGACCTGGCCGCCGAAAGGGGCGTCGCTCATCTGGTTTATTCCTCGGGTGCCAGCGTCGGAGATAAGCTGACAGGTGTGGCGCGGTTCGATGCCAAGCCTCGCATAGAGGCGCATATCCGCAAGTTGCCCATCACGGCAACCATCGTCAGGCCAATGATCTTCATGGAGATGCTTGTGCGACCCGGGTTCGGATTGGACGAAGGGCGGTTGCTCTCCCTTATCAGACCAGATCATTCGATCCAGCTCACTGCCGTGGACGATATCGGAAAGTTCATTGCAGCCATGTTCGCCGATAAGCCTCGGTTCGGTGGGGTGACTTTGAAGATCGCAAGCGACATGGTTACAGGTCTTGAGCTCGAAGCCGCCTTTACTGAAGTCGCCGGTCGCCCGATAGCTTACGCGCGCCTTCCGGATGACGTTTTCGCAGCCAATGCGGACCTCGCACACATGGCTAAGAGCTTGGAAGATGGCCCGCTGGCAGAACGTGTCGATCTAAACGCCATGCGGGAGATCAATCCAGAAATCCTCTCTTTCCGAACTTGGCTTGCCGGGAGCGGACGCCAGGCGCTCGTTCACGCCTTGGGGACAAGTGCTGCCCACCAGCCGGAGTAGTAGTGTTTTGGTGGCTTCGGCTCAGTAAGTATACAAGGCAAGCAATTTGCATGACCGTCGAGATTTTGCGAGATTTTGGCGATCGCTGCCGCCGCTTCGGCATGCGAGCGATCGCAGAAGTGTCATGGAGCGCCATAGCGTAGACGTAGTTCTCCGTTTCCGCCGTTCTCGCCGCGCCGGTAGATACATGATTTTGTTATATATTTTATGATTTTCTCGAACATCATATGGTTATCATAATCCCCGCATCCCTATATCTTACGATATCCGGTCTCATTGGCGCCCTATAAGGGTTGTATGTCCTTGAGCGCCTGTCGGGCGCTCGGGTTTGGAGCGGGTCGTAGCGTCGGCGGGGGCGCAAGCTTCGACCCGCTCTTTCTTCTCGCAACGGAGCGCGCCAATGTTTTGGGACTTCATTACGATCGCAGCGATCTTCGGCGCCCTCTTTCTTGTGCGAGAGGCGCAGATCGTGCTCGTCAAGGCCCGCCTGTCGAACTGGCGCAGCTTCACCTTCCGCTGAGCCGACGCACTTTTATCGATCGGCGACAACGCGGAAATCCCCGAGCGCGGCGGCGCTTTTCGGCCGTCCATGCGGAAGAAAGCTGCCTTCAATCTAAATTCCACGCCTAACCGCCTGTTAATATTTGGCTTGCTCCGCAAGGCGAATGATTTATCTTTTCGACTCACGGGGTTGAGTAGAAGCGTGAGACAAGAGTTTGAGCGTGAAGCCGGGTGCGCGCTCCGGCCTGATTTTTCAATTGGTTAGCTTACGAGCTTCATATGCCGGTAACATTGCTACCCTGACCCGGCAAGGAACGTTTTTGCAGGTTTGCGTTTATTTATTGCTTCTCTAGGAGGGAGATCACAATGGAAGGCGAAGGCGTAGGTTGGATTGCGGCCATCATCATCGGCGGTATCGCCGGCTGGTTCGCGGAAAAATTCATGCGCAGCAATATGGGCGTGCTCATGAATATCGTTCTTGGCATCGTAGGCGCGATCGTTGCCAATTTCATTCTCGGCGTTTTGAATATCCAGCCGCTCGTAGGCTGGCTCGGATACCTGATCACCGGCTTCGTCGGCGCCTGCATTCTTATTGCGCTCGGACGCCTCGTACGACGCTGATTTCAATCGCGCAAAAGCCGGGACCACAGCTCCCGGCTTTTTTGTTGCACGTTTGCATATTGCCGCGCCGTTTCAGCGGCGGCTCATCAGGCCGAAGACGTAGGCAATGCCGGCGGTTACGGCGAGTGCGAAGATTGGCTCTTCACGCACTTTCTCGCGCACGCGCTCGGTCATGACAGAAGCCTCGTCGGCAACGGCGGTCTTTGCGCCCTGCCCCAAGGCGACGACGCTCTCGGACAGCCGTGCCAAATCCTCACGCAATGCAGCGACCTGAGCGGAAAGATCGTCTGCTGCGATTTCCGCCTTCACGCGTGCGCCCGTCGTTTGTCCGGAGGCGGTCTTGAGTTCGGCCATTGTCTGCTCCTCTTTTTGCGGATGCGGCTTCAACGAAGTGAGGGCCGAAAGGTTCCCTGCACCGCTTCATTTCTTAAATGCGATCGCCTTCCAGGACTCTCTCCACCACCTGCCATGTTTTCGCGCGCGGGCGCTTCATTTCCTGACGCGTTTGTTCTAAGGAACGTCAAAAGCTTTGCCCGTGAAACGGCGAAAATAATGCGAGGTTTGCGTTTCGATGTTCCATTTCCTGAGAAGAGCCGCCCGGACATGGGTCGCCAAGCTCCTGATGCTTCTCCTGGTCGCTTCATTCGGCATCTGGGGCATCTCCAGTTCGCTGCTCACCGGCAGCAGCAGCACGGCTGTCGTCACCGTCGGCGACCAGCAGGTGGACGCCACCGAATTCCGCCTCGCCTACCAGCGGCAGGTCGCAAGTCTCAGCCAGCAGTTCGGCATGCGTCTGACGCCTGAGCAGGCCAAGGCTTTCGGCGTCGAGCAGCAGGTGATCGCCCAGCTCGTCGCCGGCGCTTCGCTCGACCAGCTTGCTGCCGACATGAATCTCGGCCTTTCCGAAGATCGCCTGGCCCAGCTGATCGCTGACGATCCGGCATTCAAGGCCGTCAACGGCCAGTTCGACCGCACGCTCTTTACGTCGCGCCTGCGCAACGCCGGCATCCGCGAGGCGGACTATATCAGCGAGCGCAGCAAGGTCGCCGTGCGCAGCCAGATCGTCGATGCGGTTTCGAACGGCTTCACGCCTCCGAAGACGCTCGTCGACGCGCTCAAGCTCTACCGCCAGGAGAGCCGCGACATCGACTACCTGCTGCTGACGAACGCGAATATCGAGCCCATCAAGGCACCGGCCGAGGATATGCTTTCGAAGTGGTTCGAGGGCGTCAAGAGTCGCTACCGCGCACCGCAATACCGGAGGATCGCCTATCTGAAGCTCGAGCCTGCCGACATCGCGGATGCCGCGACTGTCACGGACGACCAGATCCGCGAAGACTTCGACAAGCGCAAGGATAACTACCGGACGCCGGAAACGCGCACGATCGAGCAGCTGACCTTTGCCAGCAAGGATCTGGCGACGGCTGCCGAAACGGCGCTGAAGAGCGGTACCAGCTTCGACCAGCTCGTGACCGACCAGGGCAAGACGGCAAGCGACGTGCTGCTCGGCGATTTCACCAAGGACAAGGTTCCGGACCAGACCGTCGCCGATGCTGCTTTCGCAGTCGCCAAGGACGGCGGCACGACGCCTGTCGTCGAAGGTTCCTTCGGCCCGGTCATCCTGCGCATCACCAACATCAAGCCGGAGAGTGTCAAGAGCTTCGACGCGGTGAAGGAAGACATCCGCAAGCAGCTTGCGCTAGTCAATGCGTCGCAGGAGGTTATCAACGTCCACGACCGTATCGAGGATCTGCGCGGCTCCGGCCAGACGCTCGAGCAGATCGCCGAACAACTGAAGCTGAAGGCCATCGTGATCGACGCCGTCGATCCTAGCGGGTTGGACAAGGACGGCAACGAGGTCAAGGACATTCCCGCGAAGCCGCAACTGATCGGCGAAGCCTTCAAAACCGAATCCGGCGTTCAGGCGCCGGCTCTGCCGCTCGGCAATGACGGTTATGCCTGGTTCGACGTGCGCGAAATCACGCCGGAACGCGATCGCCCGCTCGCCGAAGTGCGCGACAAGGTCGTTCAGGATTGGACCGCCGAACAGCAGAAGCTCGAACTTGCCAAGAAGGCCGGCGAGCTCAAGCAGGAAGCCCAGAAGGGCAAGACGCTTGCCGACATCGCGGCTCCACTCGGCATCGCGGTCGAAAGCAAGAGCGGCATCACGCGCGGCACCGACGATGCCGTTCTCGGCCGTGCCGGCGTGACCGCTGCCTTCACCGGCCCGGTTGATACCGTTGCAAGCGCCGTCGGCGGCGATCCCGGCACACAGATCCTGCTCAAGGTCACCAGCGTGAACACGGAACCGACCGGCGATGTGCTGAACAATCAGGATGCGCAGATCACCGCCATGGCCAATGCTGCCGGCGACGATATTCTCGACCAGATGGTGAACCTGCTGCAAACGCACTACGGTGCGTCGATCAACCAGACGCTCGCCGATCAGGCAGCCGTTCGCTAGGAGCTGTAGCGCATGACCGATCTGAAGCCGCTTCTGGCCAAGGCTGCGAGCCGCGAGCCGCTGACCCGTGACGAGGCCCGCGAGGCCTTCGAAATTCTCATGTCCGGTCAGGCGACTCCCTCGCAGATCGGCGGTTTCCTGATGGCGCTGCGCGTCCGCGGCGAGACGGTCGACGAAATAGTCGGAGCCGCGACGACGATGCGATCGAAGATGCTGCGGGTGGAAGCGCCTGCCGATGCGATCGATATCGTCGGCACCGGGGGTGACGGCAGCGGCACCTACAATATCTCGACGCTGGCGGCGCTGATCGTCGCCGGCGCCGGTGTTCCGGTCGCCAAGCACGGCAACCGCGCCCTGAGTTCGAAATCCGGCGCCTCCGATAGCCTTGCCGCACTCGGAGTCAAACTCGAGATCGCACCTGAAGTGATCACCCGCTGCATCAGCGAGGCAGGCGTCGGCTTCATGTTTGCCCAGCTGCACCATTCGGCGATGCGGCATGTCGGCCCGTCGCGCGTCGAGCTCGGCACCCGGACGATCTTCAACCTGCTCGGCCCGCTGACGAACCCGGCCGGGGTGCGCCGCCAATTGCTCGGCGTCTTTGCGCCGCAATGGGTCGTGCCGATTGCCGAAGTGATGCGCGATCTGGGATCGGAGAGCGTCTGGGTCGTGCATGGCGATGGCCTCGACGAGATCACTACGACCGGCAAGACCAATGTCGCCGCACTCGAAAACGGCAAAATCCGCACCTTTGAGCTTTCGCCGGCCGATTTCGGTGTTTCGTCTTGTGCGCTTGCCGCGATCAAAGGCGGCGATGGCGTCGCCAATGCCGCGGCCCTTCGCGAAGTGCTGAGCGGCGCGAGGAACGCCTATCGCGATATCGCCCTTGCCAACGCGGCTGCCTCGCTCGTCATTGCCGGTAAGGCGGAGACGATCACCGAGGGCATGAAACTCGCGACCGAATCGCTGGACAGCGGCGCGACCGCTGCAGCACTCGATAAACTGATCGCCGTTTCGAACGATATCGACTAGGATTGCCTGATGACCGATATCCTGCGAAAGATCGAGGCATACAAGCGCGAGGAAATCGCCGCCGCCAAGGCGAAGGTCTCGCTTGCGGACCTGAAGGCGATGCAGGCAGGGCAAACCGCGCCGCGCGGCTTCCACAAGGCTCTCGCCGCCAAGCGCGCTGCCGGACTGTACGGCCTGATCGCCGAGATCAAGAAGGCAAGCCCCTCCAAGGGCCTTATCCGCCCGGATTTCGATCCGCCGGTGCTCGCCAAAGCCTATGAAGCCGGTGGTGCCGCCTGCTTGTCGGTCTTGACCGACACGCCAAGCTTTCAAGGCGCGCCGAAGTTCCTGACGGCGGCCCGCGACGCCTGCGCCCTTCCGGCGCTGCGCAAGGATTTCATGTTCGAGACATATCAGGTGCACGAAGCGCGCGCCTGGGGCGCGGATTGCATTTTGCTGATCATGGCCTCGCTTTCCGATGACGAGGCAGAGCAGCTGCAGGATGAAGCCTTTGCGCTCGGCATGGATGTGCTGGTCGAAGTGCACGATGCACCGGAAATGGAGCGGGCGCTGAAACTCTCCTCGCCGCTCGTCGGCATCAACAATCGCAGCCTCCGCACCTTTGAAGTCAGCCTGACCGTCAGCGAGGAGCTTTCGGCGATGGTTCCGGATGACCGGCTGCTGGTCGGCGAAAGCGGAATCTTTACCCATGCCGACTGCAAGCGGCTGCAGGCGGCCGGCATCGACACCTTCCTCGTCGGCGAAAGCCTGATGCGCAAGGACGACGTGACGGCTGCGACCCGCGCTCTGCTCTTCGGCGAAGCGGCAATCGCGGCGGAATGACATGAGCGGCGAAAAGCCAAGCCTGACCCATATAGGTGCCTCGGGCGAGGCCCACATGGTCGATGTCGGAAACAAAGCCGATACGGTTCGCATTGCGACCGCAGAGGGCCATGTGAAAATGGCGGCAGCGACGTTGCGATTGATCCGTGACGGGAATGCGAAGAAGGGCGACGTCATCGGCACCGCGCGACTTGCCGGCATCATGGCGGCCAAGCAGACGTCCAGCCTTATTCCGCTCTGTCACCCTTTGATGCTGACGAAGGTGAGCGTCGAGATCGATGAGGACGCCGCCCTGCCCGGCCTGCGCGTCACCGCGACCGCCAAGCTCACCGGCAAGACCGGTGTCGAGATGGAGGCATTGACGGCCGTGTCCGTCGCCTGCCTGACGATCTACGACATGGCGAAGGCCGCCGACAAGGCGATGGAGATCGGCGGCATCAGGCTGCTCGAAAAATCCGGCGGCAAATCGGGCGACTTCCGCCATCCGGAGGCTCGCCGATGAGCCTGCTTCCGGTCGCAGAGGCGCAAGGCAGGCTGCTTGGCAGCGCCAATCCGATTTCCGATGTCGAGACCGTTTCGCTTGCCAACGGCGATGGACGCGTCCTCGCGAACGGCTTGACGGCGCGGCTGACGCAGCCGCCCTTCAACGCGTCTGCGATGGACGGCTATGCGTTGCGCCGCGAGGATGCACCGGAACCCGGCGCTCAGCTCAAGCTTATCGGCACATCCGCTGCCGGACACGCTTTCGACGGCACGGTGGGCAAAGGCGAGACAGTTCGTATCTTTACCGGCGCACCGGTTCCCTTAGGCGCCGACAGCGTCTTGCTGCAGGAGGACGCGGAGAAGATCGACGGCGGCATCCGCACGAAATTTCCCGTTCGCCAAGGCCAGCATATCCGTCCCCGTGGTCAGGACTTTGCCGAGGGCGAGGCGGTGCTCGCGGCCGGCACCGTGATGGATTTCACGCGGCTGACGGTGGTGGCCGCGATGAACCATGCCTCGTTCGACGTGCTGCGCAAGCCGCTTGTGGCAATCCTTGCGACCGGCGACGAGCTGCTGGCGCCCGGAAGTGATCTGGGTCCTTCGCAGATCATTGCGTCGAACACGTTCGGTATCGCGGCACTGGTGCGCAAGGCCGGCGGCGACGTGCTGGACCTCGGCATTGTAGCTGACGACAAGACGGCGATCACTTCAGCGGTCCGCAGGGCGCAGGCTGCCGGGGCCGACGTTGTCGTGACGCTCGGTGGCGCCTCCGTCGGCGACCATGACCTCGTGCAGGCCACACTGGTTGCAGCGGGCATGACGCTCGATTTCTGGAAGATCGCCATGCGGCCTGGCAAGCCGCTGATGGTTGGCAGCCTCGGAAGCACGCATGTGCTCGGCCTGCCGGGCAATCCCGTGTCGAGCCTCGTTTGCGCCTTGCTGTTCCTCGAGCCGCTGATCCGCAAGCTTGCCTCCCTGCCGCCTGTGAAGCGCGACTCAACGGTCGAGGCGGCGGTCACCCTTGCCGCCAACGATCAGCGCCAGGACTATGTGCGGGCGAAGCTCGCCAAATCCTCCTCCGGCAACTGGTTGGTAGAGCCGTTCGGCAAGCAGGATTCGTCGATGATGAAGGTCTTCGCCCATGCCGACTGCCTGATCGTCCGCCCGCCCCATGCACCGCAGCTTCCGGCAGGAACCCCCTGCCCGGTGATGCTGCTCCGGCCTGAGCTTCTCGGCTGACGTTTAGTGCGATCCGTCGGACCTTCGCCGTATTAAAGCGAATAAACCCCACTGACCTTGTCCGCACCTGCATCTCCAAAATCTGTGACAGCATGTGTTCCGACGAGGCGGAACTGCTCGCGCGGGAAAGATGCCCTGCCGGGATCGCCGATCAGGATATCGATGCTTGCGGCGCGGCAGCGGGCAAGGAATGGCAGAACGCGGCTTGCAAGCCTTGCATCGTAGAACACGTCGCCTCCCAGGATGACGTCGCAAATGGGCGGCAACGCGCCGAGGATATCGGCTTGCAGGGTTTCGATCGCAACGCCGTTGGCAGCGGCGTTGAGGTCTGTTGCGGCGATGGCACGGGCATCGACATCCACGGCGGTGACATGCATAGCACCTGCCTTCACAGCGGCAATAGCGACAAGGCCCGAGCCTGAGCCGAGATCAAGGACACGGCGGCCGTTAACGGTCTGAGGCTGCGAGAGGATATGGCGGGCGAGCACGGTTCCGCCAGCCCAATGATAGGCCCAGTAGGGTGCCGCGCCATCCAGACTTGTCAATCGCCCAAGCCCGCTTCCCGAATGCGCGCGATGGAGCACTATCTCCGGAATTGCCGGTACCCGCTGAAGGCGGAGGTTTTCGCGAATGAAATCTGCTGCCGCAAGATATTCCGGGCGGTCTTTACCTGTCATCGGCGCGCCTATATCCATCGCGCCCACGGAATTAGTAGTTCTTCATGGCGAGGTGGGGCATGCCCCCGTCGAGAAATTTGTCACCGAACGCAGTGAAGCCGAACTTCTCATAGAGCGCGATCTTGTCGCTTTGAGCCGTCAAGTAAAAGCGATTGCCGCGTGCCGCGCGATGCGCCTCCATCGCAAAGCGGATCATCGTGCTTGCGATGCCATGGCCGCGCCATTGCGCTCCGACGGCCACGCGGCCGATCTTCACGTGATCGTCGAGATAGACGACCCGAAGCGTGCCCGCGACTTCGCCGGCATGGATGGCGACGATGTGCTCGGCGCTGAGATCGGCTTCATCGAATTCCTCGTCGGCGGGCACATTCTGCTCGCCGATGAAGACGGCGCGACGCAGCTTGAAAGCTTCGTTGCACAAGGTGCTGAAGAGCGGAACGGATAAAATCGCTGTCTCTGTCACGGTTGCCTCTCAAGTGGGCATATACGGAAGGCACCAATTGTCAGTCCTTCTCTCCTCAGCCTTGCTTCTTCTTAGCGAATTTGCCCTTCGGCGCGAAGCCGCCCTTGCCCTCGAATTTTGGCTTACCGGCTGCGGTGCCCCAGGGCTTTTCGCTGCGCTCGCCATTCGCCGGAGTGGCTTTGCCTTTGAAATCCTTCTTGAACTTCCCCTTAGGGCGCTCATCATGGGACGTCTCGTCGCGGCGCTCGCCGAACGGCTTCTTGCCGCCGTAAGGCTTCGCGGCGGCCGGGCGGCCGAAATCCGGCGTGCCGTTCAGACGTGTCACGCGGATGCCGCGCTCCATCGTCTTGTTCGGCCCGACTGCTTGCAGAAAGGCTTCGGCGCTATCGGCAGAGATTTCCACATAGGTTTCTTCCGGCTGCATCTTGATCGCGCCGATTTCGCGTTTCGTCAGATTACCGTTGCGGCAGAGCATCGGGATCAGCCAGCGCGGTTCGGCATTCTGCTTGCGGCCGACGGAAACCGAAAACCAGACGCTCGGTCCGAAATCGTCGCGCGGGCCCTTCTGGCTCGGTTCGCGCGGCTCGAAGGCATCATCGCGGCGCTGACGCTTGCGGTCGCCCTCGATCGAGACCTCGATCAGATCCTCCGGCGCCGACTGATTGGAGCGATAGAGGCGCACGAAGGCCGCGGCGAGCTTTTCCGCGCCGTGATTTGCAATGAGCCGGCTGACCAGCACTTGATCCTCTTCGCGCCCGGCCTCGCTGAGGATTGGGTCGGCAAGCAGGCGCTCGTCGTCGCGGCGCATCACGTCTTCGGCCGACGGCGGCAGAGCCCAGGCGGCGGCGATCCCGGCGGCATCGAGAATGCGCTCGGCCTTGCGGCGGGCATTGAGCGGCACGATCAGCGCGCTTACGCCCTTGCGCCCTGCCCGGCCAGTACGGCCGCTGCGATGCAGCAGCGTTTCCGGATTGGTCGGCAGGTCGGCATGGATGACGAGATCGAGGCCGGGGAGGTCGATGCCGCGCGCAGCCACATCCGTTGCGATGCAAACGCGGGCGCGGCCGTCGCGCATCGCCTGCAGCGCGTGCGTCCGCTCGTTCTGCGTCAGTTCGCCGGAGAGCGCCACGACCGAGAAATTGCGGTTGTTGAAGCGGGCCGTCAGATGATTGACGGCAGCGCGGGTCGAGCAGAAGACGATGGCATTGGTCGCCTCGTAGTAGCGCAGCACGTTGATGATCGCGTTTTCGCGATCGGCGGGCGCAACCGCGAGCGCGCGGTATTCGATATCGACATGCTGCTTCTCTTCGGTCTGAGTCGAAATGCGCACCGCGTCGCGCTGGTAACTCTTGGCGAGCTTGGCGATGGCGGACGAAACCGTTGCCGAGAACATCAGCGTCCTGCGGTCGCCGGGTGCGGCATCGAGGATGAACTCCAGATCCTCGCGGAAGCCGAGGTCCAGCATCTCGTCCGCCTCGTCGAGCACGACAGCCTTCAATGCTGACATATCAAGCGCCTTGCGGCGGATATGGTCGCAGAGACGGCCGGGCGTGCCGACAACGATATGGGCGCCGCGTTCCAGCGAGCGGCGCTCGCTGCGGATATCCATACCGCCGACGCAACTGACGATCAGCGCACCGGTCATCTCGTAGAGCCATTCGAGCTCGCGCTTCACCTGCAGAGCAAGCTCGCGCGTCGGCGCGATTACCAGCGCGAGCGGTTCGGCGGCGGGCGCAAATCGCTCTTCACCTTCGAGCAGCGTCGGCGCAAGCGCAAGCCCGAAGGCGACGGTCTTGCCCGAGCCGGTTTGCGCCGAAACCAGCGCATCCGAGGCGGCAAGCGCCGGATCCAGCATGGCCTTCTGAACTGGGGTCAGGGCTGCATAGCCGCGCTTCGCCAACGCCTTGGCGATCGCCGGAACGACGCTGTTGAGATCTGTCATCTGTCTGTCTTTCGGAATATCGGGCGCAGAAGCGCCGTGGCCGGAACCTGCCGGCAGAACGGTTGGCGCGTTCCTACCCGCTAAGACGGCAAATGTCAAAGCGGCAAATCAGGTGGCTGGGCGCCAGAGCCAGACGCCGATGCTGCCGGAACGGCCGCGGATATGCGTCTCGAGCGGACCCTCCAGCGGACCGGCGGGCAACGGGCCGCCGTCGCTGGACGCGACGCGGACGAGAGCTGCGCTGAAGGCGACCTCTGCGCCGCGGCTTGCCGCGACTTCCATCAAGCGGCTGGCGACATTGACGGTGTCGCCGGTCGCGGTGATCTGCTGGCGGTCACCGGTACCGAGGCGCGAGGCGACGACCGGGCCGCAATGGGCGCCGATCTTGAAGCCGATCCTGCGCTCCCCTTGCAGGTCCGCGTGAGAATTGAGCCAGGTGCGCATCCGGTCTGCGAGCGCCAGCGCGCAGGCGGCGGCACGTGAGGCATCGTCATCCGCCGGATGCGGCAGTCCGAACAGGATCATCGCGCCGTCGCCCATGAAGCTGGTGATCGCGCCGCCATGCGCCCTCGCCTCCTCATCGACGATCTCGAAGAAGCCGCTCAGGATCTCGCGCACGGTCACCGCGCCGACCGCCTCGCTGAGACCCGTAAAACCCGACAGATCGATGAACACCACCGCCGCGTTCTGCCTTACCGGTACGGCGAGGAAGGACGGGTCTCGGGCAAGCCACTCGCCGAGGCCTGGGGCTTCGACCCGTTGCAGGAGCTCGCTCTGGGCGGCGAAAAGACGGGCCTGACGGCGGCCGAGAAGGAGCTGCGCTGCACCGAAAGCGAGAACGGGAGGCAGAGCGGCAGCGATCGGCAGCGATGCGCTGAGCCAATAGCCCGCCCTGAACATGGCGAGATTGACGGTTGCCCAGGTCACGAGAACCAGCACGATCAGCGCAAAACCGACAATGCTGCGCCGCCAGGCAATCAGGCCGACAAGCGCCAGCGGCAGAAGCACCGCGACAGTGGCATCCAGCCGGCGGATATTGTGATCGCGCACGATGCTGTCGCCTGCGATCAGATGCGCTATGGCTGTCGAAATGACCTCGACTCCGGGTAACACCGGATCGAAAGGCGTCGGAAAAACGTCGCCGCCGGCCGTGACCGTTGAACCGAAGATGACGACGCGGTTCTCAATTGCGTCGGGAGGTACCTTGCCGTCGAGCGCGTCTGCCAGGCTGAATGTCGGGATGGTGCCGCGTGGGCCATAGAAGGTGAGCGGCAGACGCTGACCGGTATCGGTCGGAATATGCCGGTCGGCAAAGGAGATGCTGCCCGGCTGGAATGCAGGATCGCGATCGAGCGCCAGCGATGCGGTCCGCAACGCGAATGATGGATCGACGCGTCCGTCGCTGCGCGAGATCAGGGGCATGAAACGGGGGACGCCTGTCTCGTCCGTTGCGACATTGACGACGCCGGTGGCGGCGACATCGGAAAAACGCTTGAGCGGCAGGAGCAGGCTGTCGGCGAAGGGGATCCCAGCAAGCGGGTCGTTCGGGTCGCTTGCCACCGTCTGGGTACTTTGCGGAAAGACGGCCGCGGCGGCAATAACTGACGGCACGAGCCGGAGCGCGGATACGAGCGCCGAATCACCTTGCTCGGTGCTCGGGTCGATGAAGAGCAGATCGAGAGCGATCGTCTTCGGCCTTAGGGCGGCAACCGTAGTGACCGCGCGGGCAAGCGTTGCCCGGTCGACAGGATAGCCGTGTGATGCGGCCGTGCGGTCGTCGATCGCAACGATCGCGACCATTTGCGGCGGCATCTTGCGGCCGATCAGCACGCTCCGGAAATCCGTCAGCGAAGCTTCCATCCGGTCGAGGAACCCGGCGCTGCCCGTGAGATGCAGGGAGCCAAGAAAGCCTCCCCAAAGTGCAGACAGGAGAAGGGCAGCAGTGATCGAAAATCTCTTGTCGGGCATGAGCTCTACTGACCGAGGCGGGCAAGCAACGCGGCGGCACGGGCGGCCGGCCAGCGGCGCACTTCAAGCGCGCCTGCGCCGCTTGTGACATCGACTCCCTCGCCGGGACCGAGTACGACCGGATTACCCGCAGGACGGCGCACGGCAACGGAGCCTTGCACCACGAGCACGGACGTCCGGCCGCCTGCAACGTCGACTGCCCATTGCGTGCCGCGTACGGCAGCGATCGCCTGAGGCGTCACCACCTGAAAGCTGCCTGTGTGGCGAGCGTCGTCGACATCGACCAGGATTGCCTTGCCGCGCAGCGACACAACATCGGGGCTGCCGTCGCGGTTGCGGTCATTCAGCCTAAAGGAAGCACCGGCCTCGGCCGTCACCGTTACGCCGTTCGGGCAGCGGAGGATTTCACGCCCGCCCGCTGCATTCTCGACAGTGCACCCGCCCGTTTGAGCAAGTGCGGCGCCCGCCGGCAGGAGAAGTGCCGCAAGGGCGGCTGCGGCAAAACCGCGAAGGAATGCTGAGATTATGCTCATGATCCGCCCCCACATCGCACAAACGTCATGATCCGGCATGGTATTCGCCATGCGGTCACCTGCTTGCCCCGGCCCTATCATCATAAAACAAAACCGGATTTTCGTATGCAGAAAAGCGCAAGCTGGCAAGGTTGACGAGTGTTACCCACCAGAAGTTTCAATCATGGGGTCCTGTGTAGCGTGCTCTTGGACGGATAAGATGGCCATCTTCGACCTGCTCCATGGCATGCGCGAGCCAGCCACAGGTGCGAGCAAGAGCGAAGATGATAAGCGGCGCATCTTCGGGAAGCGTGAAGGTGGCTGTCAGGGCGGCGATCGCGAAGTCGACATTGACTGGCTCGCCGAGCAATTCCTCGCCTGCTTCCGCCAGAGAAACAAAAAGCCGTGGCGCTTCGAAGCTTGCCATTAGCGCCTTCGCGCGAGGATCGCCCTGTGGGTAAAGCCGATGGCCGAAAGCTCGGACAACTCCTTCGGATGATAGCGCTCCACGGATTGCCTCTCGCACCCCAACGGAAGCGGCCTGTTCGGTAAGCAGCGTGACACTCAGCCACGCCCCGCCGTGGCGGGGGCCCGTGAGCGCCGCTAGACCCGAGAGCGTCGCCGCCGAAAGGGCCGCACCGGAAGATGCGGTGACGCGCGCCGCAAAAGCCGAGACGTTGAGTTCATGTTCGGCGGCGAGCACCAGAGCCCGGCGGATCGGATCGGCCGCCTCGGGTCGCTGCCAGCCACGCGCAAGACGTTGATGCAGAGGCATTGGCTCGCCATGCCAGGGGGCGAGTCCGCCGGCCACGGTTAATAGCACGTCCGCTGCCTCTGCTCGAAGAACTGCCGGTTTCCGACCGAGGGCCGGCAGGTCGGTGGTGACGCGCGCTGCAAGAAGCGTGAAGGCATTCGCCATGCGGGATGCGTCGCCCTCACCGCCTTCGCCCGTTTCGAACGCAATATTTCCGCCGCCCCACAGGAGTGCCGCGACCTCTTCCAGAGTCGCATGCTCGGAAAGCGCGACCGCCTCGCGGCCGCGATAGAACAGCCTTCCATCGGAAATCGTCGAGATCGCCGTCGGCAAAACGGGTTCACCCCAGCGGATCGCTTCGGCTGCCACCGCTGCCGACTGCCGTCGGCCTGCGTGGCGCTCTGCCAGTCGCCCGACATCGTCGGCCTGGTAGAGGCTGCGACGCGGGTCGGCGGGATCCGGTTTGGCGCGGATCCGTCCGCGGCTAACATTGGCGTAAAGCGTCTGTGGCTTTGTACCGAGGCGGGCAAGCGCCTCTTCGGTGGTGATCCAGAGCGTGTTCATATTGATCGATTGCATCAAGATTGACGTCAATAAGACTAGGCCCGATCATCCTCCTCGTAAAGGAGAAGCACCCATGAAGAACGGACTTGAAGACGTCATTGCCGCAGAAACCCGATTATCGGATGTGGATGGAGAACTCGGCCGCCTGATTATTCGTGGGGTGTCGCTGGATCGCCTCGTGGAGCGCGCGACCTATGAGGATACGGCAGCCCTGTTGCTCGATGACCTGCTGGAGGTCCCCGCTGCCGCCGGCGACTTGAAAACCCGCCTCGGCCGTATGCGTACGGAAGTTTTCACGCATGTCCGGGCCATGGATGAAGCGCTTTTGAAGCTGCCGCCGGTCGATGCGATGCGGGCGCTGATTGCTCGGTTGCCAGACGGCGAGGATTTCGAAACGGTATTGAGGCTCCTCGCTGCACCCGCGGTGTTCCTGCCGGCGGTGTTGCGCATGCAACGCGAAGAGAAGCCCGTTCCGCCGGACGCCTCGGTTTCGCAAGCCGCGGACATTCTGCACATGATGACGGGCAGGATTCCGAGCGCCGAACAGACGGCTGCGCTGGACGGTTATCTCGTGACGATTTCCGATCACGGGTTGAACGCCTCGACTTTCGCATCGCGCGTAATCGCCTCGACGCATGCCGGCCTCACCTCTTCGGTGCTTGCGGCGCTCAGCGCACTCAAGGGACCGTTGCATGGCGGCGCGCCGGGACCGGTCCTCGATATGCTGGATGCGATCGGAACGGAGAACCATGCGAAAACATGGCTCGCCGCTGCCCTTGATCGCGGCGAGCGGCTGATGGGTTTCGGCCATCGCATCTATCGCGTCCGCGACCCGCGTGCCGACGCCTTGAAAAATGCGCTGAAGCCGCTTGTCGCAACCGGCCAGGTCGACCGGCAACGGATCGCGCTGGCGGAGGCGATCGAAAAGGCGGCGCTCGCCATCCTCAAGGAACGCAAGCCGGATCGCCCGCTGGACGTCAATGTCGAATTCTATACGGCGCTGCTTCTGGAATCGCTCGGCTTCCCGCGCGAGGCCTTCACCGGCGTCTTTGCGATCGGCCGCACCGTCGGCTGGATTGCGCATGCGCGCGAACAGCTGCTCGAAGGCCGATTGATCAGGCCGAAATCGGTCTATGTCGGGCTCTTGCCGCTCGCTGCATGAACAGGGTTTCCGGCGGTAGGTTCAGGCCTGCCGCCGGGCCAAGCTTTTCCGGCCCAGCCGCGGACATAGGCGGCAAGCTGCTCCAGCGTCTGAAGGCAGCCGGTTTCGTTATCTTCCAGGCGAATTCCTTCCGGAATATCCTCGGTTACCATCGTGACTTGGGTGCCACCCGCCGCAGGGACGAGATGGGTGCGGACGGTCATCTCTCCGGCGAAGGCCGGATCCGGTGAATCGAACACCGTCTTCCAGACGACGAGGGCATCCGGAATGAGCTGGGCGGTTCGTCCGCGGAAGGTATCGGTCTTTTCCGAGGTCTTGCCGGTCATCTCCGTCTCGTCATCCGGATAGACCAGCGACATGTTGAAGGCACCGCCTTCCCTGCCCTCGAATTCATGGACGATGCCGCGCATATCACCAGGTGGAAGCCAGGTGGCAACCGCTTCCGGATCGAGGAAGGCAGCATATATCGCACACGGCGGCGCGTAGATGATGCGGGAGACGGTAGTGCAGCGGTTTGCGCTCATGCGGCGCAAGATAGCAGAGGGGCACCTGTTTTAAAGGCCGCTCCCGCAAATGTCGCGAAGCGGCCTTTTGTTGCTCAGACCAACCGGCTCTGCTCGGTGGCGGCTTCAATGAAGCTTGCAAAGAGCGGATGCGGGTCGAGCGGCCGGGACTTCAGTTCCGGGTGATACTGGACACCGATGAACCACGGATGATCCGGATACTCGATCGTTTCCGGAAGCACGCCGTCCGGCGACATGCCGGAGAAGACGAGGCCGCAGTTTTCCAGGCGGTCCTTGTAATCCACGTTGACTTCGTAGCGGTGGCGATGGCGCTCGGAAATATCGGTCGATCCGTAGATTTCGGAGATCTTCGTGCCTTTCTTCAGCGCCGCCTTGTAGGCGCCGAGGCGCATGGTGCCGCCGAGGTCGCCGGCTGCTGTACGCTTCTCCAGCGCATTGCCCTTGATCCACTCTGTCATCAGGCCGACGACCGGTTCCTTGGTAGGGCCGAATTCTGTGGAGGAGGCATTCTCGACGTCAGCGAGATTGCGTGCTGCTTCGATGACCGCCATCTGCATGCCGAAGCAGATGCCGAAATACGGCACCTTGCGCTCGCGGGCAAACCGGGCCGCATGAATTTTGCCTTCCGAACCGCGTTCGCCGAAGCCGCCAGGAACGAGAATGCCGTGGACCTTTTCGAGGTACGGCGCGGGATCTTCCTTTTCGAATATCTCCGACTCGATCCATTCGAGATTGACTTTGACGCGGTTGGCGATGCCGCCGTGATGCAGCGCTTCGATCAGCGACTTGTAGGCGTCCTTAAGACCGGTGTACTTGCCGACGATCGCGATCGTGACTTCGCCTTCCGGCGTGCGGATGCGATTGCAGACCTCTTCCCACGGCTCAAGGCGCGGCTTCGGCGCTGGCTCGATGCCGAAGGCGGCAAGCACTTCTCCGTCGAGGCCCTCTTTGTGATAGGCCATCGGCACGTCGTAGATGTTGGCGACGTCGAGCGCCTGGATGACGGCGGACGGACGGACGTTGCAGAAGAGCGAGAGCTTGCGGCGCTCGGCTTCCGGAATTTCGCGGTCGGCGCGCACCAGCAGGATATCGGGATGAATGCCGAGCGCCTGCAGTTCCTTGACGGAATGCTGCGTCGGCTTGGTCTTCAGCTCGCCGGCGGCCGGAATGTAGGGCATCAGCGTCAGGTGGACGTAGATCGCGGTGCCGCGCGGCAGGTCGTTGCCGAGCTGCCGGATCGCTTCCATGAAGGGCATCGCCTCGATATCGCCGACCGTGCCGCCGATCTCGCAGATGACGAAATCGTAATCGTCATTTCCCTCGACTACGAAATCCTTGATCTCGTTGGTGACGTGCGGAATGACCTGGACGGTGGCGCCGAGATAGTCGCCGCGGCGTTCCTTGTCGATGATGTTCTTGTAGATACGGCCGGTGGTGATGTTGTCGGTCTTGGTTGCCGAACGCCCGGTGAAGCGCTCGTAGTGGCCAAGATCGAGGTCGGTTTCCGCGCCGTCGTCGGTGACGAAGACTTCGCCGTGCTGGGTCGGGCTCATGGTGCCCGGATCCACGTTCAAATAGGGGTCGAGTTTGCGAAGCCGCACCCGATAACCACGGGCCTGCAACAACGCTCCGAGAGCCGCAGCCGCAATTCCTTTACCGAGAGAGGAAACCACGCCGCCAGTGATGAATACGTATCGCGCCATGGGAGTCACCGGATACCTTTTCAAAAACGATTCCACCAGCCCAAAAATTCTTTTCCAGAACTTTTGGCGCCGGGATGGAATCTGAACAAAAGAAAACCGGCAGACCCTGGGGCCTGCCGGCGGTTTATTTCGTCGACCGGCTTACTGCCCGGTCGGGACGCCGCCCGGTTGGGCCGGAGCCGCCGGTGCCGCCGGTGCGGTCTGCGTCGCAGGAGCGTTGGCTGCCGGTGCCTGTCCAGCGGGAGCTGCTGTGCCGCCATTCGGAACGCCATTGCCGGCAGGCTGGTTCGCGGGCTGCTGCGGAGTGCCGCCGCCAAGCGAATCGAGAATGCCGTTGCCCTGCCCGCTCGTTGCCGGGATGCGGTCGAGAATGTCGGTTGGGCTGCCCTGATAACGTGTCAGGATGCCGAGGCCGAGCGAAGTGACGAAGAACAGCGCGGCAAGGATGGCGGTGGTACGTGTCAGCGCATTAGCCGTGCCGCGCGCCGACATGAAGCCGGAGCCGCCGCCGATGCCGAGGCCGCCGCCTTCCGAACGCTGGATGAGCACGACGCCGACAAGCGCCAGCACGATCATGAGGTGGATGACAATCAATACTGTCTGCATGGGTCCAGTCCTGCCCGCATGCGGCGGGCATCGAATAAAATCTGGCGCTGTTTACATGAGGTGATCCGCTATTCCAAGCCCTTAGGCCCAGAATATACACGTCATCACGCGAGCAGCGCTTCGTATGCGCCGAAGATGGCGAGGAAATCGGATGCTTTCAAGCTCGCGCCGCCAATCAACGCGCCGTCGACATTGGTAACGCCCATCAGTTCCCCGGCATTGCCGGGCTTGACGGAGCCGCCATAGAGGATGCGGATTTTACTGCCATTCGCGCCGAAGCGGGCGACAAGTTCCGAGCGCATGAAGGCGTGCGCCTTCTCGACGTCCCGCACCGTCGGCGTGAGGCCGGTGCCGATCGCCCAGACGGGTTCGTAGGCAATCACGGTGTTTTCGGGTGTCGCGCTATCCGGTACAGAGGCCGAAAGCTGCCGCTTGAGAATGTCGAGCGTCTGCCCTGCCTTGCGCTGGTCGGCCGTCTCGCCGATGCAGATGATGGCGGTGAGATCGGCGGCAAAGGCAGCCTCGGCCTTGGCGCGGACGAGATGGTCGGTCTCGGCGTGGTCCGTCCGGCGCTCGGAATGGCCAACGATCACGTAGGTTCCGAAGCAATCGGCGATCATCTCGGCTGAGATATCGCCGGTATGAGCACCCGACGGGTTTTGATGGCAATCCTGCGCGCCGATCGCGAGCGGGCTGTCGGTGCAAAGCGCGGTCGCGACATAGAGCAGCGTCGCGGGCGGGCAGATGAGCGCCTCGACGTTCTTGGCGAGCGGCGAATTCACGCCTTCCGCAATCGCCTTGATCTGATCGAGAGAGGCGCGCGTGCCGTTCATTTTCCAGTTTCCCGCCACGAGCGGGCGCACGTCAGGTGTCATGCCAGCCTTCCAACTTTTCTCGTAAGCCTGCGCCTTAGCAAAAGCATCACGGAAAGGAAAGCGATCCGCCGCTTACGTAAGGGAAATAAGAAGATTTGACGCGCAAAATGCGTAAAATCTGCCCGACGCTTTGCCTAAGAGGCGAGGAACCAGTTCAAAACTCTTCGCCAATCGATCATCCGGATCGGCGTGCCGTGGTTGCCGTTTTGAAAGAGCGTGAAATGGGCAGGGTATTTCGTCTCACGAAGCCTTTTGAAGAACGCCTGCTGGCCGGCAGCCGCATAGACCGGATCGCGGCTGCCATGGACGAACCAAAGCGGTAGCCTCGCCTTGTAGAACGCGCTCCTTGCGAAATCCGGATCCGTGACGCCGCTCAGGACGATCATGCCTTTCAGCCGTTTGACGCTGCCTGGGTCGCGCGCAATGCCCCAGCAAATCTGGCTGCCCATGGAGGCGCACGAAAGGATCACCGGGGGGTGGCCGGATTTCTCGCTCGCATAACGGATCAGTTCGGCGATGTCTGCTACGCCTTCGCCGTCGAACGTGCGCACGGTCGGTGAATAATAGACGCCGCCATTGGCTACCGCGAGGTTCTTGAGGCGATTGAAATTACCGCCGAAGCTGTAGTCGTTGGCGCCGAGCCGACGGTCACCGCCACGCCCGTGGATGAAGATGGCGGTGAACGCCGCATTGTCTCCCGGTCCCACCCTGGTGACATCCACCCTGCGGCCATTGAGTGACAATGTTTCGTCCTGCTGCTGCTTGCGCACGCCGAGCGACACGTATTTCTGCTGCGCGCGCTTTTCGGGGATCTGGTCGCGGCCGTTGATGTCGCGCATCTCGTCGTATTCGATGGCTTCGAAGGCGCCGCCGTCGGCGGTCTGCAGCACGTTCTGTCTAGAGAAAAGTTCGTCCTTGTAGGGCGGTAAAGCATCGGCTGCAGCGGTGCCGATATCGGCGGACAGGAAAAAGGCCGCAATTGCGGCGATAATCGTGCAATGACTTGTGGACATTCTCATGCGGGCGGTTTCCTAACACATCAGGCCGCTTGCCATTTTGGGCCCGGCAACGCAAACCAATTCCACAGAATTCCGCCAAATCGGGCGGCGTCGCGTAACGAGGCGCTTTCTGGCAGAATCTGCCTGATTCGCTAACGTGACATCAAACGCGGTGATTTTGGGTCGTGTCCTCACTCGGAGGTTCCAGCCCAAAACAGGATTGAAGATCTGAACGACTCCATGGATGACAGCAACGACCTCTTCTCCGGAATACCCCTGACGCCCAAGCAGGAGGCGGCTGCAAAGCCCGCCGCGCCCCCCGAAAGGCCTGCGGCGTCTGCTCCGCGCCCTGCCCCGTCCACTGCGGGCTCGGACGACTACGGCGCATCCTCCATCCGCGTTCTGGAGGGGCTGGAACCGGTGCGCATGCGCCCCGGCATGTATATCGGCGGCACGGACGAAAAGGCGCTGCACCATCTCTTTGCCGAAGTCATCGACAACTCAATGGACGAGGCGGTCGCCGGCCATGCGAACTTCATCGAGGTGCATCTCGATATCCAGGGCTACCTGACGGTCAGCGATAATGGCCGCGGCATCCCGGTCGAGAACCATCCACAGGTTCCCGGCAAATCGACGCTCGAAGTCATCATGACCAAGCTTCATGCCGGCGGCAAGTTCGACGGCAAGGCGTACGAGACCTCCGGCGGCCTGCACGGCGTCGGGGTTTCGGTCGTCAACGCGCTGTCCGACGATCTCGAGGTCGAAGTAGCGCGCAACCGCAAGCTTTACCGTCAGCGCTTTTCGCGCGGTCTGCCACAAGGTGGCCTCGAGGAGCTCGGCGATGTGCATAACCGCCGCGGCACCCGCGTGCGCTTCCATCCCGATCCGCAGATTTTCGGCGACCATGCGAAGTTCGATGCCGGGCGCGTCTTCCGCATGGCGCGGTCGAAGGCTTATCTTTTTGGCGGCGTCGAAATCCGCTGGAGCTGCGACGAAGGCGTCCTGCCGGAAGGCTCCGAAATCCCGGACAAGGCAGTCTTCCACTTCCCCGGCGGCCTGAAGGACTACCTGCAGGCTACGATGGGCAAGGAATTCACCGTCACCCGCGAAATCTTCGCCGGCAAGACGGAGAAGGCGAGCGGCCATGGCTCGCTCGAATGGGCCATCACCTGGTACGGCGGCGACCAGCAGATCCATTCCTACTGCAACACCATTCCGACGCCCGAGGGCGGCACGCATGAAGCGGGTCTGCGCATCGCGTTGACCAAGGGCCTGAAGGCCCATGCCGACCTGACGCAGAACAAGCGCGCCGCGCAGATCACCACGGATGACGTGATGATTTCGGCAGTCGGCATGCTCTCCGTTTTTATCCGCGAGCCGGAATTCGTCGGCCAGACCAAGGACAGGCTCGCGACCGTCGAGGCGCAGCGCATCGTCGAAAACGCGCTTCGCGATCCCTTCGATCACTATCTGGCGGACAATCCCAACGAGGCCGAAAAGTTACTCGACTGGGTCATCGAGCGCGCCGAAGAGCGTCTGCGTCGCCGCAAGGAAAAGGAAGTCAACCGCAAGACGGCCGTGCGCAAATTGCGCCTGCCCGGCAAACTGGCCGATTGCTCACAGAACACGGCGCAGGGTGCCGAACTCTTCATCGTCGAAGGCGACTCGGCAGGCGGCTCCGCCAAGCAGGCGCGCAACCGCGCCAATCAGGCGATCCTGCCTCTGCGCGGCAAGATCCTGAACGTAGCGAGCGCCGGCCGCGAAAAGCTCGGCGCCAACCAGCAATTGGCGGATCTCGTACAGGCGCTCGGCTGCGGCACACGTTCCAAATATCGAGAGGAAGACCTGCGTTACGAGCGCATCGTCGTGATGACTGATGCCGACGTCGACGGCGCTCACATCGCGTCGTTGCTGATCACCTTCTTCTACCAGGAGATGCCCGAGCTTGTGCGCGGCGGCCACCTGTTCCTGGCCGTGCCGCCGCTCTACAAGATCACCCAGGGTGCCAAGTCCGCCTACGCGCGCGACGACGCCCACAGGCAGGAGCTGATGGAAACGGAATTCAGGGGCAAGGGGAAGATAGAGGTCAGCCGCTTCAAAGGTCTCGGCGAAATGCTTCCGGCGCAGCTCAAGGAAACCACCATGGACCCCAGCAAGCGGACTCTGCTACGCGTGGTGATAGACGAGGTTGATTTCGAGGGAACACGCACGGCGGTGGACGACCTGATGGGCACGAAACCGGACGCGCGCTTCCGCTTCATTCAGGAGCGTGCCGCCTTTGCCGAAAACCTCGATATTTGAACTCTAGTCGAGACGGACGTCGATCTTCGTCTTCACCGAGTTGGCGAGGAAGCAGAGATCATGGGCCTCGTGATGGAGCTGTTTTTCCATCTCGCGGCTCGGCGCTTCGCCAGCATAGACCACCGCCGGCTTCAGCTCGACGCGGCTGACGAGCATTTTTCCGTCGATCTTCTCCATGATCCCGGTCGCCGCATCGACATAGCTGTCGACGACCATGCCCTTCTTGGAGGCGAGCCACAGATAAAACAGCATATGGCAGCTTGAGAGCGCCGCAACATAAGCCTCCTCGGGATCGACGTTCTCGGCGACCGCGTATGGAAGCGGCACGTTGTGCGGCGATGCCGAGGCAGGCACCGAAAGGCCGCCGTCGAAATTCCACACATGGCCGCGGCTGTACTTGCCGTCCGTGAAACTGCCCTCGCCGCGCTGCCATGATACTTCTGCTGAAAATGTCGTCATCGTTCGAACGATCCTTATGAATCCTGATGCCCAACCTGCCGCCATTTTCACCGGCTATCAAGGTTCAGAGGAAATTCCGTCACATTCCGTATAGAGGTTTAAGATATGTCGCTGCCTGACGGCTTGGCGCACCTTTCGATTGGACGAGGCCGGCCCTTAGACGATCGATATGCTTGCGTCCGGGCTCCGTATGGCGCATATCCGTGATTGAGAAGAAGGAATAAAAAGCGACGTGAGCCTCTCGAACAACAAGAAACTGCCTGGCGAGCCGCGGTGGCTTGGGCCGTCCGCGTCTACACGTACGCCGCTCATTCCCTCGATTTCTGCTGCCCGCTGGCTGCTGATCCTCATCGTCGCGGCAGGCGTCTATTTCTTCTACGGTTTCGTCGTTCCGGTGCTGGCCGCACTCGTCATCGGTTTCGCGAGCTGGCCGCTCTATCGCAGGCTTCTCGCGCGCGTCGGCGGCAATACGACGATCGCTGCCACGATCGCGATCCTTCTGATCGTCACTTTCCTCGTTATTCCGATCGGACTTGCGATCACCTATACGACAGGTGAGGTGCGCGAATGGGTCACCTGGATCATTCACGCCAACCGGCAAGGCGCGCCGACGCCGCAGTGGATCCTCGCTTTGCCCTTTGCAGGGCCCTATCTCGACGATCTGTGGGGGAAATATATCGGCAGCCCCGGCTCCGTGGGCGAGGTCATACAGGCCGTCAGCGGCGCCAATATCGGCAATATCTACCGCGCGGTTCTCGCAGCCGGCGGTGCGTCGTTCCACCTGCTTCTGACGCTGCTCTTCATGCTGATCGCGCTGTTCTTCGTCTATCGCGACGGCGCGTCCTTCTCGCGTCAGATCGACATGCTCGGCGAGCGCATCCTGCCTAATCGCTGGGAGCGGATTTCGCGCGTCGTTCCGGCAACAATCAGCTCGACCGTCATGGGTATGACGCTGATCGCGATCGGCGAAGGTATCGTGCTCGGCGTCGCCTACTGGATCGCAGGCGTCCCCTCGCCCGTGACACTTGGCGTCCTCACCGGCATCATGGCCCTGATCCCGGGCGGCGCGCCGCTCTCTTTCACCTTGGTCTCGATCTATCTCGTTGCCAGCGGATCGCATGTTGCCGGCGTTGCGCTCTTCACCTGGGGCACGGTCGAGCTCTTCATCGTCGACAAGACGCTGCGTCCGAAGCTCGTTGGCGGCCCGATCAAGCTTCCCTTCCTGCCGACTTTCTTCGGGCTCGTTGGCGGCGTGAAGACCATGGGCTTCCTCGGCCTCTTCATCGGCCCGGTCCTGATGGCGCTGCTCGTCGCGATCTGGCGCGAATGGATGCATGAAGTGAAGACCAGCGACCAGACCGCGGGCCTTGGCCCCGAGGTCATGATCGACGAGCACGCACCGCCGGTGCAGCGCGCTGCAGACGGCTGATCATTTCAGCCGCTTCTCCATGAAGAGGCTGAGCGGGTCCGGCAGGTAAGAGCCGAAGGGCTCGATGTCGGCATAGCCGTATTTGCGGTAAAGGCCGATCGCCTCCGGCTGGTAGATGCCGGTCTCGAGCCGGAGCGCATCGAGGCCGAGTTCCCGGGCACGTTCCTCGAGCCGGTCCATCAGGCGGCTTGCGACTTTCAATCCCCTCGCCTCCAGATCGACGAACATGCGCTTGATCTCCGCCGTGCCGTCGCCTGCTTCCACGAGTGCCGCACAGCCGACGATTGCTCCTGCATTCCGCGCAACGAAGAAACTTACGGCAGGCTTCTCCAGGGTCGAGAGACCGACGAGGTGATTGCTTTCGGCAGGATAGAGCGACTGCGCATAGGCATCCGAAAGGTCGAGAAGGCGGATGATTTCCGGTTGGCGCGGCGATTCAAGAGCGACGGTGACAGACATGGTGTTCTCAGGTTCTGCGGCGGCGGCGCATGACAAAAGGTTAATGTGGCCGCCATCTTTCGGTTGGAATTGCCTCGTCTAAGGCAAGGAATTTCAATAATCAAAGGGTTCGATTATGCAAGCGGTCTTCGTCGCCATGACCATCCTCGGCTGCAATGACTCGGTCACGCAATGTAATTATGTCGCAACGATCGATAAGCGCTGGGAAACGGTGGCGATGTGCGACGCCGAGTCGGAAAAGCGGCTCAAATCCTTTGCCAATGCCAACTACCCGACCGTGATCGCTGTTTGCGAAGCACCGAAGCCCGCTGTCGCGGCGGAGCCGCCCAAAATTGCCAACGCCACCCCTGCCCCGGTGCCGACGGTTCAGGACATCGAAAAGACCGGCATCCGCGCTTTCGCTCTCCGCTTTGCCGACCGAGTGCGCACACGCCTGCCCACCGGCGAAAGCGTCAAGCATACGCTGGAGAAGCCGGTGCACTTTGTTTCGGATGGCTATTCCTGGGCCGTTCAGCGTTTCAAGAAATAAGACTAGGCGGCGGCGAGCGCCGTCAGCGAAGCGTAGCTGCGCGCCGATTGGCGTTGCTCGGTTATATGAAGCTTCTCGACCAGATCGAGCAGCTCGCCGACGGCGTTATGGGTGCCGTCGTGGTGACGGAAGCGTTCGAGCAACCTGCCGCACACATTGGCAAGCATGGTGCGTCCGGTCTTTTTGGACGCTTCGCGCCAGAGAAGCGTCGCTTCGACGAACACTGTGCTGATCTCGCGGTTGAGTCCGGCCGCCTCGTAGAGGGCACGTACCGCATGCATGCGGCCGGTGGCGAGGATCGAGCGAACGCGCTTTTCGGTGCAGCCGGTAAGATTGACGATGGCGCCCGCGAAGAAATCCACCTTGCCGCAGCAGAGGGCATGCATGAGAAAGCACGGCGTCAGATGACCAGTAAGACGCAGGTGCTCGACGAGATCGGCGATCTCGCGCGGCTGGATGTCGCCGGCGAGCGATACGACAGCCGCCTGAGTCGCCTCGCGGCTGATGCGCTGCAAACGATTGAGACCGATAACCGCCCGCGCCAGCGGCAGGGCGACCAAGGCATTGCTGACATGCTGCGTCAGCAGTTGACGTGCATCGGCTGGAAGATCGGCGCGATCAAGCAGCAGATTGCGGATATCGCAGCAGTCGCCCAGCCGTTCCGCAATGCGCTTCAGGGATGCCGGAGCAATCGCGGCACCCTGGTTTTCGAGAAGGCAGAGGATGTCCTCTTCATCACCGACTTCCGCCAGAGCGGCTGAAACGGCGCGGGATATCGAAGCACGTGCGGCGATCAGGATGCGAGTCACACTGCCGCCGCGGGCTGCGAGATCGACCAGATCGGCGTCTGAGAGCAGCGGAGAGCACGTCACGGCGTGGCAGGCGATCTCCGGCTGGTCTTCGGCCAAGGCAAGAATGATACCGCGGGGCGCGTCGCTCGACCAGGCGATCACCTCCGCCAGCGCCAAGCGCACGCCCGGCGACGGATCGTCGAGCAGGAAGGTCATTGCCATTTCGGCGGCCCGGCGCTCCTCGGGAAGCATTTCGGATTGCAGATAGGCCCGGCCGAGTGCGCTTGCGGCGCGGGCCCTGTCTCCAGCCTTGGCAGTCTCAACCCAGCGCAGAAAAGCTTCTACGATCACATCACGCCCCAACCTTCGAACGCGATTCCTTCGCGCTCTACCTTTGGAATGAGGCTATCGGCAAATGGTTTATGATTGGTTCACCATATTCATTAACCCTTGCCCGCCGCAATCAGATCGTTCGGCACTTGCGGGCGCAGCAGCTCGAAGACGTCGCTGCCTTCGCTGTAATCCATATACCCCATGCGTGCGACAGGCCGGGCGATCGACATGTCCAGGCGTCCCTCGCGGATGATCGATTCATCGATATGGATGCCGACAACTTCACCGAAAACCATGACGCTCTCCGAAGGTTCGCCGGAAAGGGTCTTGGGTTCGATCAGCTCGGTCACCTTGCATTCGAGCACGGCGAAGGCTTCGGCTACATAGGGCGCATCGACAAGCTCGCCCTGCTTTGCCGTAAGTCCCGCTAGTTCGAATTCGTTGACGCCGTAAGGCATGGTTGCCGACGAGAGGTTCATCTGCTCGACAAGATTGCGGCTTACGAAATTGCAGGTGAAGACCCCGGTTTCCGCAGCGTTGCGCTGGCTGTGCTTACGGCCGCTGGAGGAAAACATCACCAGCTTCGGCCGGTCGGAAACGGCGTTGAAGAAGGAATAGGGCCCAAGGTTCAGCGAGCCGTCCCTGCCCTTCGTGCCGATCCAGCCGATCGGCCGCGGCGTGACGATCGCCTTGAACGGATCGTGCGAGAGGCCGTGCATATTGCTGTCGGTCGGATAGAACATCAATCTTCCCCGCCGACCCAGGTGACCGTCTCGGTGAGTTCCGGGCGGGGGCGTTCTGCCGCGGGAAACTCTGTCGAGCCGATATGGATGAAGCCGGCAACCTTTTCGCCGGGCTGGACCCCAAGCAGCGGATAGGCACGGTCGTCGTAAGCGAACCATTCGGTCAGCCAGTTCGCGACCCAGCCATGGGCATTCGCCGAGAAGATGATGTTGAGGCAAACGGCACCGGCCGACATGATTTGTTCCCATTCCGGGATCTTGAGATGCGGACCGGCCTTGCTGACCACGGCAACGACGACCGGCGCGCGCGTCAAGCGCGCGCGCTCGACCTCTATCATTTCCTCGGAAAGATCGGGCTTGGCTTCGAGTGCGAGCTTCAGAAGCTCTTTGCCGATGCGAACACGCTCTTCACCGCGATAGACAATGAAGCGCCAGGGCGCGAGCTTGCCGTGGTCGGGAACGCGAGATGCCAGACGGAGGATTTCCTCGATCTCCGCCTTCTCCGGTCCGGGTTCGCACATCTGGAAGGCAGGGATGGAACGGCGCACGGCGAGGTAATCGATCAACTTGATATCCGATTTCATGCGGGGAAACTTTCATTTTCATGACAGCGGTAGGGATGGGTCTTGAATTTGCCATCGCGTTGGTCTTGAAGTGGCCTCTGTGATTTCAGAAGTCAATCTGTTCAGGAAAGACATGCTCGGCATTTTGCCTTTTGCGCGTATGGCCTTTGCACTTGTTCTGGCGGCTTCGCTGCCTTTCGGCGCAGGCGCGCAGGACGCGTTCAAGGAGTTTAAGCAGCTCGATACGACGGCAAAAATGCCGAAGCTCAACGCGTTCATCGCCCCCGGCAGCGCGCCTCAAGGAGTCGCGTTGCAGGAGGTCGAGATCGAGGCGAAGCTGACGGCCGACGGCGAGCCGCTGGAAGACGGCCTCTCCTGGTACGTGTTCAGCCCGATCGCCGGCGGCGACGGCAAGCTGCCGCTGGTGGCGAGCGCGCGCGGCGGGTCGGCGGCTTTCCAGCTGGCGCCGGGCGACTATCTGGTGAACGTCTCCTTCGGCCGCGCCGGCGTCACACGCAAGGTGAATGTTCCCGACAGCGGCAAGCTTGACAAGCAAGTGATGGTGCTCGATGCGGGCGGTCTGCTGCTCAACGCGATTTCCGGCTCCGACGTTCGCATCCGCCCGGATCAGCTGCGCTTCTCCATCTACTCGTCGGAAGTCCGTGATGACGGCGAGCGCGGATTGGTGACGGCAGACGTCTCGCCGAACACCGTCGTCAGGCTGAATGCCGGCACCTATCACATCGTTTCCGAATATGGCGACGTCAACGCCGTCATCCGCGCCGATATACAGGTGGAAGCCGGAGGGCTCACGGAAGCGACCATCCAGCACCGCGCGGCGCAGATCACCTTCAAGCTGGTTTCCGAAGCCGGTGGCGAAGCGATCGCCGATACGGCCTGGTCGATCCTGACGGCCGCGGGCGACAGCGTCGGCGAAAGCGTCAGCGCTTTTCCGACGATGGTTCTGGCCGAAGGCGAATATTCCGCCGTCGCGCGCAACAAGGACAAGATCTATCAACGCGACTTCAAGGTCGAGGCGGGCAAGAATACCGATGTCGAAGTGCTGATGAAGAACGAGCAGCCGCAGGAGCCGGCAAGCGCCGCGACGACGCTGCAGCAGGAACCGCAGCCATCAGCCGCCGGCGAGCCGCAGAATTCCGCACCGGCGCCGTTGCCTTCCTACGAGCAACTGCTGCCGGGCAACGGCACGGCAGGCGCCGACGCCGATTGAATTCAGACGCGCTTTCGTTTGGTGCCGAAATCCAACGAAAAGACTGCATCGTAAAGCGCCGCCAGCAGATCCTTGCGGTCGTTCCTTCGCAGTTTTTCATAAGGCAGTACCTGGCCCGCACGCGCGACAATCGTCTTGCCCGATAGCCGGCGGAATTCGCGGATCAGCAGTGAGAGGCGGAGCGTCGGCGAGAAGCGGCTGACGATATGGAAGAGCCGCCCGTTCTGGCCTTCGAAATAGATTGGCAGAACGCTGGCACCGGCCGCCTGGACGAGCTTGGCAGGAAACATCTTCCAGGGCAGATCTTCGGCCCGGCCGAAGCCGTTTTTTGCGGTGGCGACGCCGCCGCCTGGGAAGATGATGACGGCAACGCCCTCCTTCAGAAGCCGGACCGCCGCCTGGCGCGTCTCCATGTTGAGGGCGATGGCCTCTTTCGTCTCATCGAAGGATATCGGAAGCGAATAGGCCGCCATTTCCGGAACCTTGAGCAATTCGTTGTGTATGAGAACGCGAAATGGTCGTCCAAGCTGTTCGGCAAGAGCCAGCACGGCAATGCCGTCTCCAATACCGAACGGATGGTTGGCGACGATGACGAGCGGCCGGTCTGCGGCCGTTTCCGGCGGCCACGCGCCATTGATGTCAAGGCGCACGTCAAGGAGATCGAGCAGTTTGCCGAAGACGCGCTCGCGCGTTGGAACGATATCGCTGCGCCAGATAGCGTAGAGCCGCACGTAACGGTCGCGCCCGGAGAGCCCCTCGATCGAGCGGATCAGCCAGCGCTTGAGACGCGAATCGCTTTCGCTCGCATAAGATAGCTGTTTGAATCGCAAAGCCGCCCAGCCTCTCGTAAAAGACCGGACGGCTATATTTCAAAGCGATGACAGCCGTCTGACAGAAATCAGGCAGCCATCGCCTTCTTGGCTTCGATCTTGCGGCGGATATCCGGCGGCGTCGCTTCCCAAGCAAGGCTCTCGATCGCCTCGGCAAGCGGCATCGAGGTCTGCTCCTGGCTGCCGAGGCGGCGGATGTTGACGGTGCGCTCTTCGGCTTCCTTCCTGCCGCAGACGATGATCACGGGAACTTTCGTAACGGAATGTTCGCGGATCTTGTAGTTGATCTTCTCGTTACGGAAGTCGGTCTCGACGTTGAGCCCTGCCTCACGTAGCGCTTCGGCAACTTCCGCGCCATAGCCGTCCGCTTCCGAGGTGATCGTTGCGACCACGACCTGCAGTGGCGAAACCCAGAGCGGCAGATGGCCCGCGAAATTCTCGATCAGGATGCCGAGGAAGCGTTCCATAGAACCGCAGATGGCGCGGTGGATCATCACCGGCTGCGTCTTCTCCGAATTGCTGTCGATATAGAAGGCCCCGAAGCGTTCCGGCAGGTTGAAGTCGACCTGCGTGGTGCCGCACTGCCATTCGCGGCCGATCGCGTCCTTCAGCGTATATTCGAACTTCGGACCGTAGAACGCGCCCTCACCCGGCAGAATGCCGGTCTTGATGTCGTTCGACTGCTGCTGGATCGTGGTGAGCACGTCCATCATGACGCTCTCGGCGCGATCCCAGAGTTCATCCGAACCGACGCGCTTGTCCGGGCGCGTGGAGAGTTTGATGGTGATCTCGTCGAAGCCAAAGTCCTTGTAGACCGAGAGGATCAGGTCGTTGATCTTCAGGCACTCAGCGGCCATCTGCTCGTCGGTGCAGAAGATGTGCGCGTCGTCCTGCGTGAAGCCGCGCACGCGCATGAGGCCGTGCAGCGCACCGGACGGTTCGTAGCGATGCACCGTGCCGAATTCCGCAAGACGGATCGGCAGTTCGCGATAGGACTTCAGGCCATGCTTGAAGATCAGCACATGACCCGGGCAGTTCATCGGCTTCAGGGCGAAGATGCGGGTGTCGGCTTCCTTGTCATCTGGATGCGTCAGCGAATGCGCCGATTTCACCGCGAACATGTTCTCCTGGTACCAACCCCAGTGCCCAGAGGTCTCCCAGAGCGAGGTATCGAGAACCTGCGGCGCGTTGACTTCCTGATAGTCAGCGGCCAGACGCCGGCGCATATAGGCCACCAGCGCCTGGAAGATGCGCCAGCCCTTGCCATGCCAGAAAACGACGCCCGGGCCCTCTTCCTGGAAATGGAACAGGTCCATTTCACGGCCGAGGCGGCGATGGTCGCGCTTCTCGGCTTCAGCAAGCATGTGAAGGTAGTTGTCGAGTTCGGACTGCTCGGCAAAGGCCGTGCCATAGATACGGGAGAGCATCGGATTGTTGCTGTCACCGCGCCAATAGGCGCCTGCAACCTTCAACAGCTTGAAAGCCGAGCCGATCTGACCGGTCGATGCCATGTGCGGGCCGCGGCAAAGGTCGAACCAGTCGCCCTGATAGTAGATCTTCAGATCCTGGCCTTCCGGAATCGCATCGACGAGTTCAACCTTGTACTGCTCGCCCTTGGCGGCAAACACTTCCTTCGCCTTCTCGCGCGACCAGACCTGCTTGGTGAAGGGCGCGTTGCGGGCGATGATCTCCTTCATCTTCTTTTCGATCTTCGGCAGATCGTCCAGCGTGAAGGGCTCGTTCTTGGCGAAGTCGTAGTAGAAGCCGTTCTCGATCACCGGGCCGATCGTCACCTGCGTACCGGGCCAAAGCTCCTGCACGGCTTCCGCCATGACGTGTGCTGCGTCGTGGCGGATGAGTTCCAGCGCGCGCGCGTCGTTACGGGTGATGATCTCGATCTTGCCCGTCGTCACGGGATCGGAAAGGTCGCGCACGGTGCCATCGATCGCAATGGCGACGGCCTTCTTGGCAAGCGACTTGGAAATGGATTCGGCAACGTCGCGGCCGGTCGTGCCGGTGTCGAAGTTGCGTTGATTGCCATCGGGGAAAGTCAGAGAAACGGATTGGGACATATCGATATTCTCCTTGTCCAGTCCCGCCAACGAATGCGGGTGGTTGCAATGAAGCGCTTCGTCCGCACGAACGCGCTGCCGCCTGATACCGAGATTTGGCGTTTGAGTAAAGGCAGACCCTGTTCAGCCGATCATTTCGGCAAGGCCACGCACCGTGTTCCAATTGCGCAGCGTGCCGGCGCCCATGCGCTTGGTGGTGAGCGCCGACAGCAGCTTCCATTCGCTGGGTTTGCCGGCGAAATCGATCCAGAGATCGCCATCGGTAAGCGCCAAACGCTGGTTGGCCTCGACGTACTTCTGAAGCGCGTCGAGAGCGGGCCGTTCGAGCGGCTTGCGCATGACGCGGACGATCACTTGGCTGCCATCGCCATCCGGAAATGGATTGGAGTTCGCCAGCCTCAACCAGTCCTCGCCCTTGCGGACGATGATATCGACGGGCTTGCCGAACTTCGATTTGAAGGCAGTTTCAAGCTTCGCCTCGATGTCGCCGAGTGGTGCATTGTCTGCTTCAAAGACGATATTGCCGGTCGAAACCAGCGTGCGCGGGTTGCGGTAGCCGAGAGCCGCCGCCATGTCGCGAAGATCGGACATCACGACCCTGCGTCCGGGCGCGAGCACAATGCTGTGAAGGAGCGCGACATAGGCGATCTTATGTGGCATCGGCGTGCCGTCAGCCCATTTTCCGTCCGAGCGCGAAATAGCGCCACGGCGTCCACCAATGAAGGCGCTGCTCCAGCCTTTCAGGTACGGGATCAAGACCGCTCGTTCCGCCCGGCCCGCAGCGCCCGACGCGGAAGACGGTCATCCAGCCGCCGGCCCAGAGGCCGTGGCGTGCGATCGCCTCGTAGCCATATTCGGAGCATGTCGGAATATGCCGGCATGAATTGCCGATGAAGCCGGACAAGGTCAGCTGATAAAGCCGGATAATTCCCATGCCGAGCAGGCGATCGGGGGTCTTGCGGAAAGGGCCGGTATAGTTTCGGGAAAACCGCAAAGGCTTTCTTTGCGAAGCTGCCGCGCCGCCTTCGTCCTTATCGTGGCTTGTCGAGCAGAATTCGCACATCGCTTACGCCGCTCACGCCTCCGCCATTTCCGCGCGCTTCGCTTCGATCTGCCCAACCGCATCGACGACAGCGTCGAAAGTCAGCATGGTGGATGCGTGGCGAGCCTTGTAGTCCTTGACCGGCCGCAGGTAGCGCATGTCCTCGAATCGGCCTTCCGGACCTTCTCCGTCCGCCTTCAGCATCGCGAGCATGTCTTCACGGGCCTTGCGAAGTTCGCCACCCGTTGCGCCGATCACGTGGCGGGCCATGATCGAGGACGATGCCTGGCCGAGCGCGCACGCCTTGACGTCATGGGCAAAAGCCGTGACGGTATCGCCATCCATCTTCAGCCAGATCCGCACCTTGGAGCCGCAGAGTTTCGAATGCGCCTGGGCGCTTGCGTCAGCATCGGCAAGGCTGCCTGTCAGCGGAATATTGCCTGCAAATTCGAGGATTTTGCTGTTATAGATGTCGTCCATGATGAATTCCGCTCCAGATTGCCGCGGATCGGCCCATATCGGCGGTCATTGTATCATAAACAAAAAACACACCGTGTCGTGCTAGCATACTTACATGAAGACGCCGTCTTCCTATATGTATGTCGTTCGAAGGCCATGAAAATGCAATGGCCTCGGGTAAGTTTGATTGGGAAACCGTGCCGGACGGGCTATGAGCCGCCCCGAAAGCCCCGGAGCCTGCCAAAGGTGCAACATTCCTGACAGGGGATACCAGTGGCGAGTCCGAAAGACGGTCTGCACACTCGCGGACCAGGAGACTTGAGCAGTATGGACGCCATCGTAAAGAATTTTCCGCAGAACAACCGTGACTCCGAACGCCCCAGCCAGAAGGAAGCGGAAGACGCAATTCGCGTTCTGCTTCGCTGGGCTGGTGACGATCCGTCGCGCGAAGGCTTGATCGACACGCCTAACCGTGTTGCCAAAGCCTATCGCGAACTTTTCGCCGGCTACGACATGGACGCGGAAGACGTTCTCGGCCGCACCTTCGAAGAGGTTGCCGGCTACGACGATATGGTTCTCGTGAAGGACATTCCGTTCTACTCGCACTGCGAACATCACATGGTCCCGATCATCGGCAAGGCGCATGTCGCCTATATACCCGACGGAAAGGTCCTAGGGCTTTCGAAGATCGCCCGCGTCGTCGAGATCTACGGCCGCCGTTTGCAGACACAGGAAACCATGACCGCGCAGATTGCCAAGGCGATCGACGATACGCTGGCTCCGCGCGGCGTTGCGGTCATGCTCGAAGCCGAACATATGTGCATGGCGATGCGCGGTGTACAAAAGCAGGGTTCCACCACATTGACGACAACCTTTACCGGGACCTTCAAAGCCGAGCCCGCCGAACAGGTGCGATTCATGACCATGGTGCGGAGCCGCTAATACGGCTCCACTAAGAGAGCCGAATGATGCCGTTTGCATTCAATGCGCCGTCCGACGACAAATCCGAGCTGGAAGATGCCGGCGATTTCACGCCCCGCTTCGACGATCGAGGCCTGATCACCGCGATCGTCACCGATGTGCACGATGGCGAGATCCTGATGGTTGCGCATATGAACGCGCAGGCGCTGGCGCTGACGATTCAGACGGGCAAGGCTCATTATTTCAGCCGGTCGCGCGGCAAGCTCTGGATGAAGGGCGAGACATCCGGCAACGTTCAGACCGTGAAGGAAATCCGCACCGACTGCGATCAGGATGCAATCTGGCTAAAAGTAGAGGTCGCCGGGCACGACGCGACGTGCCATACTGGTCGCCGTTCCTGCTTCTACCGTACAGTGACGCTTCGCGACGGGAAACCAATGCTCGATATCGTTGATGACGAGAGGCATTTCGACCCGAAAGACGTCTACGGAAAGTAGCGCACGTATCAGTTGTCTGCTCGTTATTGAGACAGGAAGCGCTGCCGTATACGATTTGGAAAGGAACGGAGACACTATAATAAACCGCAATATTTTATGCCTGGAGGAGGCACGCCATGCTGAACTGGAGTTTGCATCGTCAGAGCTCTGAAGCAGGTGATTCAGGTTCCGGTGCCTCGACAGTTCCAGATATGACAGCTCCTCTGACGTCCACCCTTCCCCCTAAGAGAGCAAAGATTGCGCTGGCGCTTGGCGGCGGTGCTGCGCGCGGCTGGGCACATATAGGGGTGCTGCGGGCACTGGACGAGGCGAGCATCGAAGTCGGCATGATCGCCGGAACCTCAATCGGTGCGCTGGTCGGCGGCTGCTACCTTGCCGGCAAACTGGACGAACTGGAGGCCTTCGCCCGTTCACTGACGATGCGGCGCATCGCAAGCCTACTTGACCTTACGATCGGCGGCAGCGGACTTTTCGGCGGCATGCGTCTGACGAAACGCATGCAGGAGCATCTCGAAGGTCTGAACGTCGAAGACCTCGACCGTCCTTTCGTGGCAGTCGCTGCGGAGGTGAACACCGGCCACGAAGTCTGGATTTCCAGCGGCTCGCTAATTACGGCGCTGCGCGCATCCTATGCCTTGCCCGGCATCTTCGAACCGGTTCGCAGCAACAGTCGCACCCTGGTCGACGGCGCGCTGGTCAATCCGGTGCCGGTTTCGGTCTGCCGCAGCTACGAACAGCAGCTCGTCGTGGCCGTCAATTTGAACTACGACCTCTTCGGCCGGTCCGCAGTCGTCAAGCATAATGCGAGCCTGACGCTTCAGGAAGTGCAGAAGCAGGAGGAAGCACCTTACGCGCGCCTCGGAATGACCGGCGTGATGGTGCAGGCCTTCAATATCATCCAGGACAGGATTTCGCGGGCGCGCCTTGCCGGCGATCCGCCGGACATTTCGCTGCATCCGCGTCTCAGCGACATCGGCCTCTCGGAGTTCCATCGGGCCGGCGAAGCGATCGATCGCGGATACGAGGAAGCCAAGGCGCGGCTTCCCGAACTCCGGCGGATGCAGGAAGCATTCGCCAGCCAGGTGTGACGGCCGGCGAACACCTCAGCCCGCGATATAGGCCTTGATTTCTTCTGCTTCGCGCTCGACTTCCGCGATGCGCGTCTTCACAACGTCGCCGATCGAAACGATTCCGACGAGCTTTCCATTGGTTTCAACCGGTAGGTGGCGGAAGCGTCGGCTGGTCATCAGTTCCATCAACTCGTTGACCGTCGTGTCTTCGTGGCAGCGGAAGACCCTGGATGTCATCAGCGAGACAACCGGCTGATCGAGGCAGTCCTTGCCAAACTTCGCAACGGCGTTGACGAGGTCGCGCTCGGTAAAGATCCCGGCAATACGGCCCTCCACGCCGACGATGACGACTGCGCCGATCTTGCGGCTGCTGAGCACTTTGGCCGCTTCGCCGGCGGTCGTGTTCTGCCCGGCCGTGACGACGTTGCGGCCCTTCAGGTCGAGGATGGCTTTTACGGTGTTGGACATTCGAAACCTCCCATATCGAAAGTGAAACACTTAACTGAACCGAGGCACCTGTGAAGGGCTGTTCGTCCCAACGCGGATCACTTCGGATGGTGCACTCCAAAGCTCAAGATTGCAATATATCCGGTTCTTCTGAAACCTCAGGCTCTGCCGGAAAATTCCTGTCGAAGAACGGGAAGAGAAAGAATCCGAAAATGAAACCGCCGATATGGGCGTCCCAGGCGATCGGCTGGTTGGGGTCGCCGATCAGCGGAATGCCGACCGCGATCAGTCCATTGCCGATCATCCAGAAGAGCGTGAACACGATAACCGTGCGGCTGCGGAAGGATTCGATCACCGACAGCCGCGGATTGAGGTGCGCCGGACGCGGCACTCTTCGTTCTGGCGGAAACGCAAAGCGGCAGGCGGCTCCCATCAGCCCGGAAACCACGCCGGAAGCGCCGATAAGCAAGGTCGGATCGCCCCAGTTCAATCCTACATGAAGCGCTGCGGAGGCGATCGACGAGAGAACCCAGAAGATGACATAGCGCGAGCCACCGATGCGTCGTACGACCGGCGCGCCGAACGCCATCAGCCACAGCCCGTTGAAGAGTATATGCTCCACGCTGCCGTGCAGCAGCGAATAGGTCACCGGCGACCAGAGCCATTGCAGTCCCTGTTCGGAGAAAGGAATCACGTAGCGCACCGGGATGAAGCCGAAGGTGATGAAAAGCCAGTCGACTGCGTTTGCGGAGAGGATGAACGACTGGACCGCATAGATCGCACCGAGCAGACAGAGCGTCCCCAGCAGGATGCCAGGCAAATTGAAAACCGGCGTCCGGGTCTTTTCAACTGGCATTTCCTCAGCCGTTTCCGGCTCCGTCCTGTGATCGTCCATATGCGTCCTCGCCGGATTGAGGCCCCAGCCTTACAGGAGCGAGGATCAAAAAAAAAGCCGCCCGGACGAGCCGGACGGCTTGCCGAGCGTCCCCGAGAATGACCCCGCGCCCGATCAGTGAACGTGCTGAACTTCGTTTCCGAAGCGATACACGACAGTTGCACGGCATGTGATCGGCGGCAATTGAAACCGTTCCTTAACCTTAACTGCCTGCGGTTGGCATGAAATCCGCATGGTAAGGATCAGAAGAGCCGTTCGGGCTTGAATTTGAACCGAAATGAAACAGGTTGGTGCGCCGTGCGTCATCAGACGATCATCGATATTTACGATTACTGGAACCGCCTGCGCGGTGCCTGCGACGCGCCGCTGAAATCGCAGATCGAACCGTCGGCCCTTGGCCACCTTTTGCCGAGCCTTTTCATTCTCGAAAAGAACGACGATCTGGGCGCCGTAACCTTCCGGCTTGCCGGCACGCGCATCTGCGATCTCTTCGGCCGCGATTTGCGCGACGAGAGCTTTGCCGAACTCTTCGGCGACGGCCATGCCTATGACATCGAGGCAACGCTTCTGGGCGCGATGCATCACGTCATCCCGACGCTGCTCAATGCCACCGGCTACAGCACGGCAGGCCATCAGGCAACCTTCGAGATCATCGTCATGCCGCTGCGCTGCGAGAACGGCTGCCGCGCGCGGCTTTTCGGCGCCATTGCGCCATCCGTCGCGGCAAGCTGGCTGGAAATCGTGCCGCTCGATTTCCTGGCACTCGACCGCAGCCGCCTGCTCCGCGACAAACCCGGGCAGAACGGCGGTGGGAGCAGCTGGCCATTCACAGCCGCCGCCGAACGTCGGGATGGCTTCGGTGTTGTCCTCGGCCGCATGATGTCTTCATTGTTTTCCGGCGCGCCGCGCTGACCGTCTCATTCCGGCACAGCCTTATCCTATGCTTCAGGCTGTATTTGACCCCTTCAGGACAACCTTCTGTTAAGGGATTGCGGGTAATGATTGCGGTATAACATTTTATGAAGAAGCGCTTTCATGCACTCATTCCAGCAAGCCCAGACGCCACGGACAACAGTGCCGCGCCCTGAGCAGGGTGTCTTCCAGCGTGTGCCCATCAATATGCAGGGCCGCCTCATGCTTGCGAATTACGAGGAATACGAATGTACGGTGATCGATATGTCGCCGGGCGACATGTATGTCACCTGTGCCGGCCGCCCGCGTGCCAATGAGCGCGTCGTCGCGTATATCGATCATCTCGGGCGCGTCGAAGGTCACGTTCTGACCGTGGATGCGCGCGGCTTCACGATGTCGATCAACGCCACCGAGCGTAAGCGGGAGAAGCTCGCCGCGCAACTCACCTGGCTTGCCAACAAGCATGAGCTCGGCCTGCCGGAAGACCGGCGTCATGATCGTCTGACCCCGCGTGAAACGAAGACCGAGCTGACGCTTGAGGACGGCACGCGCTACACCTGCCGCATCATGGACCTGTCGTTGTCGGGTGCTGCGGTCGACATGGAGGTGCGCCCCGCGATCGGCACGCCGGTTCGCCTCGGCAACATGCGCGGCCGCGTCGTTCGACATTTCAGCGAGGGCGTTGCGCTAGAGTTCCTCTCGCTGCAGTCCCGTGAGACGCTGCGAGAATTCCTCTAAGCGGCCTTTGTCATTTCAGTGTTACGGCTATGACTGATGAAGGCAGCCCGAAACAGGCGGTCTTTGCATGTCATCGCGTTATCCCGAACTCGAGCCCTATGACACAGGATTCCTGGAGGCCGGAGCTGGCAACCGGATCTACTGGGAATGCTGCGGCAATCCTGCCGGCCAGCCTGCACTGGTTCTCCATGGCGGTCCCGGCTCGGGCTGCTCGACGACCGCACGACGCTACTTCGATCCTTCAGCCTATCGCATCGTGCTCTTCGACCAACGCAATTGCGGCCGCAGCCTGCCGAGTGCCGCCGAGTTCGGCACGGACCTTGCGGCAAACACCACGTGGCATTTGGTCGACGACATAGAGCGGCTTCGGCTTTACCTCGATGTCGACGGCTGGGTGATATTCGCGAACTCCTGGGGCTCGACGCTGGCCCTCGCCTATGCTGAGAGCCATCCCGATCGCGTACGAGCCATGGCGATCGCTGGAGTAACGACCACCCGCCGCACCGAAATCGACTGGCTCTGCCATGGCATGGCACGCTTCTTTCCCGAGGAATGGCGGTGGCTGCGCGAAGCCATACCGCCAAACCTCCGCCATCTCGATACGCTTTCGGCCTTTCACCAATTGCTGAATGCGTCTGATCAGGAAGCCCGCATGAAGGCGGCACGCGATTGGCACGGCTGGGAGGCTGCATCGATCCTTCTGGCCGATCCGGATGGATTTCCCCGCCGCTGGCACGATCCCGACTATCTGCTCGCCCGTGCGCGGATCGTCACGCACTACTTCTATAACGGCGCATGGCTTGAAGATGGTTTCCTGCTCCGCAACGCTGGGCGGCTGGCCGGGATACCCGGCATCCTGATCCAGGGCCGCCTCGACCTGGAAGCCCCGCTGACAACTGCTTGGGAACTCGCCGAAGCATGGCCCGGCAGCCGCCTTGTCGTGATTGAGAACGCCGCCCACTCGATGTCAAACGCGACAATCTCCTCCGCCATCGTTGGCGCAACCGACGAATTTCGCGAAATTTTCCGAAAATAATTCTTGGGCGCCGCTGCGAAAAATAAGCCTCGCTCGCTGTCCTGGTGTGCCGCTCGGTGTGTCGCGCCGCGCGCGGGTGCCTGGCGGCTGGAGACAGAATTTACGGCGATCGGTCTCTGCCGTTAACTTTATCACGGAAACGCAGCGCTTGCAGCATCAGTAAACCTTGTGCCGATATGTAAAATTTTATTCGAAACTGCATCGAGTTTTATGCGTATTTGATTTTGTTTTTAATTAGGTTTTACGTGCTTTTGAATAAACTAAGCTATTAATTTTACTGCGAAATTTTGCGCAGGATAAAAACGTCCCTGTCATTGTCATCCTCACAAAACGGGGACGACAAAGACAATGTTCAATGCACTCAAAGGCACGTTTCTGGCCGGTATCCTGATGATGGCAATGACGGGCTCGGGACAAGCGGCGCCTGCCAATATGACCCTTGCAGGCAACGCAAGCCCGCCGATCGGCCACTACGAATTCTGCAAGGTAAACGCGAGCGAATGCGCTTATGACGGTGGCGACGCCGGCCCCGCGATCCTGACCCAGGAGCGTTGGAAGACCATTCTTAAGATCAACTACGAGGTCAACGCGCAGATCCAGCCGATGACCGACAAGGAAATCTTCGGCGTGGAAGAACGCTGGGCCTACCCGCGCACTGTCGGTGATTGCGAGGATTTCGTGCTACTGAAGCGCAAGATGCTGATCGATGCCGGCATCTCTCCATCCGATGCGCTGATAACGGTCGTCATGCAGCCGAACGGCGAGGGCCATGCCGTTCTGACGGTCCGCACCGACCACGGCGACTTCATTCTCGACAACATGCGCAACAAGGTGATGCTCTGGGCGGACACCGAATACACTTTTCTAAAGCGCCAGTCCGCAGATGATCCCGCACGTTGGACGAAGCTGCAGGACGGCCGTGCCGTCGCGGTTGGTAGCGTACGCTAAGGCAAATCGCCCGGCCGGAAATACCGGCGGGTCCCACTCGGCCCGGTCAGTCACCCCGCATCCCCGTCCCGACCGGCGCCCTGGAGCCGCTCCTGCTGTCCCGGGAGCGGCTCATCCTTTTTGAGGGACGCCCGGCAATCAGGGTTAATCTTTCTTTAACTGCATCCACCCGATGATGCGGTAAGATTCATCCAGGCACCGGCGGCTCCAGTTTCGTTTGCGGCGGTCAGACACCGAAGAACCGCCATGAGCAACCTCGCCCGCAGCGCCGCCGCATCCGACGAGTCGCCTCGCTTCTCGAATGACTTCACCCTCTGGCTGACCGCAGTCGTTGCAGTGCTTGCAATGCTGACGCTGGGCATCAGCATCGGCGGCCGCTGGATCGGCCGGCACATTACGCTCGCTGGCAATACCGACGATACGGCCGCCGTCATGATCACCATCGGGCGCGACACGCTCAATCTGCCCGAGAACGTCATCCGCTTCCCGAGCCAGAGACGCAACGGAGTTGCCGAGCGTGCCGATGTCTATCTCACTTGGCCGGAACTGCAGGGCTATACGAAGCAACACCGCGGACGCTTCGACGACGTCTCGCAGTCCGCCAATCTCATCTTCCTTCAAATCACCCAGAGCACGATGTCGCAGGACATGTCCGGCCGCCTCGAGCCCATTTATTCGCACCTGATGGAAGACGCCGCCGTTCTCTATGGTAACGGCTTGACCCTTCACAATCTGAAAGCCGAGGCAGGTTATGGCGGCGAAGTTCTGCTGACGGCACCGCGAATGAACCAGGCCGCCTATGCCGTGCGCTGCATCCTGTCGTCTTCCGCGGCCAATGCCACGAGCGGGGATTGCCAGCGCGACATCAAGGCCGGGAAAGGCCTCAGCGTCCTTTACCGCTTCTCAAGCCGTCATTTGCAGGACTGGGACCATATTGATGCCGCTATTCGCACCTTTGTGGAGGCCCGTCTTGTGACCCATTCCACAACACCCCGCTAAAATGCGTCAGGACGGCGAAACAAACGATTAATCATAAACGGATTGGTAACCCCGCCCGGTTAATTTCAAAAGACGATGGCCGCGACGACGAGGAGATGTGCGGCCGATACAAACATCTGAAAATGCAAGCGAAGAGTGAAATAGTGTCAAGGTCAATATCCTTCGTATCATCGCCGCGATCCGGCAGTTTCCTGGTGAAGATGCTCGCGGCGATCGCGATCGCAACAACGGCTCTCCTCGTCGGGTCGGTTACGGCCGAAGCAGAAGCCGCAAATTCGAAATATGCGGGCATCGTCGTCGATGCGAAGTCCGGCAATGTTCTCTACAGCGAGAATGCCGACCGCCTGCAGTATCCGGCGTCACTGACAAAAATGATGACGCTCTACATGGTCTTCGAGGCGCTCGAGCAGGGCCGCCTCCGTCTCGACACGCGCGTCCCGTTCTCGGCTTACGCTTCAGCGCAGGCTCCGACCAAGCTCGGCGTCAAGGCCGGCGGCTCCATCAGCGTCGAACAGGGCATCCTCGGTCTTGTGACGCTCTCCGCCAATGACGCGGCAACCGCGCTTGGCGAATTGCTTGCCGGCAGCGAAAGCCGGTTCGCCCAGATGATGACGGCAAAGGCGCATGCGCTCGGCATGACCCGCACCACCTATCGCAATGCCAACGGCCTGCCGAACACTGCGCAGATGACCACGGCGCGCGATCAGGCCCGTCTCGGAATCGCCCTTCGCCAGCATTTTCCGCAGTATTACAGCTATTTCTCCACGCGCAGCTTCAAGTTTGGCAAACGCGTCATCCGCAGCCACAATCGGCTTGTCGGTTCCGTGCGCGGCGTCGATGGCATCAAGACCGGCTATACCCGGGCTGCCGGATTCAACCTCGTTAGCTCCGTGCAGGCCGACGGCAAGTTGATCGTCGGCGTCGTCATGGGCGGCGCCTCCACGCCTGCCCGCGATGGACAGATGCGCAAACTGATTGCGACCTATCTTCCGAAGGCTTCCACGCGCGGCGGCTCCAATCTGATTGCGCAGACGGCGCCGACGCCAATTCCCTCGCCTGCCGCTTCTGTAGCTGAAATTCCTGTTGCGGCCGCCGATGTCGACCTGCCGCGCAAGGGCCCGACGCCGGACGCGCGCTATGAGGTGGCGTCCGCTGCCGTCGCCTATACCGACGCGCCCGCCGCGAAATCCGAAAACCCGCTTCTTGCCGGACAGAAGACGGAGATCCCTGCTCCGACCAAGGTGAAGACCAAGAGCTTCAAGCAAGCCTCCGTCGCTGTCCCCACTTCCGCCCCGGCCTACATGCCGCCGGACGAGCCCGCCGGCAATCCGGTCGATGCTCTCACGACAGCTTCGGTTGGCCCTGCGGCCTCTGCCGCAAAGCCGGCTCCGGTTACCGAGCAGGGTCCCAGCGGGTGGGTCGTCCAGATCGGCGTATCGTCCAGCCGCGAAATGGCGATGGACCTGCTGGAGAATGCCAAGAGCAAGGGCGGCAAGGCGCTGCGTTCTGCGAAACCCTTCGCGGTCGCCTACGCAAACGGCGGCGATCAGGTCTATCGCGCCCGCTTTGGTGGCTTCGACGACCAGCGCGACGCCGTCAATGCCTGCAAGGCGCTCAAGCGCGCAGGCGTCAAATGCTGGGCAGCTGCCCAATGAGAGATACGGCGCCGCCAGTGCTCCTGACGGCGCCGTTCACGGTCGGAATCGGTGTTAGCGGCGCCGGCCACAGTTCATAACCTCGATTTGTAATGCGTACGGGGACGATTATGGCCACCAATGGAAATGTAACGGGTTTTCCGCCCCGCAGTTCAGGCAAGCCGGCGCGGTTCGGCCTTCATCCGCTGCACGAGGCTGCGCTCAGACTTGCGGAGATCGGCCTGCACCGGCCGAGAGCAAAGTCCGCAAAGACGAAGGATCTCATCAACCTGCTGCTCTGCCACGGCGCGCGCGCCTGGCGCTACTCGCAGCCGGAAGCCAGCATCCATCTGCATGTCACCTGCCCGGACGGTAAATCGCCGGTCATGCTGCGGCTGCGCTGAAGTTACAGCAATCCGAGCTCCGACAGCTCGCGGCGCAAATCCGCGGGCATTTCTGCAACGCCATCTCCAAGTGTCGCAATATCCCGCGGCACGTCTTCTTCCGGATAGTAGCGCCAGCCCTGGAAGGGGCGTTTTGGTTGTGCGGCGGTTTCGATCACTTCCGGGCCGAGAATCAGGTGGCACCGGCCGATTCCTTCGCCGTCCTTGAACGTCTGGATGTCCAAGAGCTTCTGGCGCGCCTGCACCTGGCCCTTGATCACCCAATAAAGAGAGCCGCCGTCAAGCAGTTCATCCACGCGTTTCGGAACCATGCGCGTCGTGTGAACGGAATGCGGCTCGAGGTCGGCCGCAATCGCCCGCAGCACACGCTCCGCCACCCATTCGCGCAGATCCTCGATCGAGTCGGCGCCGACGCATAATTTGATCAGATGCAATGCCATGCCGCCCGTTGAAATCCTTTTGACGGGCAGCGTCAAGCGACTACCGGTCGCAAGTCCACAGGCTCAGCATTCGACGACGTTGACCGCCAGCCCGCCGGTTGAGGTTTCCTTGTATTTCTCGCTCATGTCGTAACCCGTCTGGCGCATCGTCTCGATGCAGGCGTCGAGCGGCACGAAATGCTGGCCATCGCCCTTGACGGCAAGCGACGCGGCGGTAACGGCCTTGACGGCACCGAGCGCATTGCGCTCGATACACGGCACCTGGACGAGTCCGGCAACCGGATCGCAGGTCATGCCGAGATGGTGCTCCAGCGCGATTTCCGCGGCATTCTCAATCTGCGCCGGCGTGCCGCCCATCACCGCCGCAAGTCCCGCAGCTGCCATCGCTGCAGCAGAACCCACTTCGCCCTGACAGCCCACTTCGGCGCCGGAAATCGATGCATTGTGCTTGATGATGCCGCCGACGGCAGCAGCCGTCAGCAGATAGTCGCGAATGCCATTCTGATCCCAGTCTTCGTGGAAATGCTCGTAGTAGCGGATCGTTGCCGGAATGACGCCCGCAGCACCATTGGTGGGCGCGGTCACCACGCGGCCGCCTGCCGCGTTCTCCTCGTTGACGGCCATGGCATAGACGCTCAGCCAGTCGTTGGCGAGCAACGGATTGATGCGGTTGCTCCTCCACTCTTCCTGCAGCTTGTCATGGATTTTCCGCGCACGGCGCCGGACGTTCAATCCACCTGGCATGACGCCGTCGACCTTGAGGCCGCGCTCGATACAGGAGCGCATGGCTTCCCAGATACGGTCGAGTCCCGCATCAAGTTCCTCGCGGCTGCGCTGGCTCTCCTCGTTGGCGCGCTTCATCTGCGCAATGCTCAGACCCGAACGCTCCGCCATCTCCAGCATCTGCTTGGCGGTGGCGAAGGGATAAGGAACCCTGGTCGCACCCGCGACGGCCTTCTTCCTGGCGCGCATCTGCTCGAGCTCGGTATCGGTGACGACGAAACCGCCGCCCACGGAATAATAGATACGTTTCAGGAGCAGACGTTCGTCCTTGTCGTAGGCGGAGAAGGACATGCCGTTTGCGTGGCCCGGCAGCGGCTGCTTCTTGTCGAAGACCAGGTCGTTCTTCGGCATGAAAAAATAGGCTGGGTGGCCGGGCGGGTTGATGCGGCCGGAGCGCTCCACCTGGTCGATGATGCCGTCCATCTTGTCCGGATCGACGCTATCGGGTTTCTCGCCCATCAGGCCGAGAATGACCGCCCTGCCCGTCCCGTGGCCGATGCCGGTATGGGCAAGCGAACCGTGCAGGCTGACCTTGATCGCCGCAACCTGGGCGCCGGAGGATGGACGCGGCCACTCGTTCGAAAGGATTAGGTCGAGGAAGCGGTTGGCTGCCGACATTGGCCCCATCGTATGCGAGCTCGACGGCCCGACACCGATCTTGAAAACGTCGAATACCGAAAGGAACATGTGTGTTTCCTGTGAAAATCTTCCGTCAGACTATCCAAAAGGTTAGTTCGGCGCTCGCGACGAACCGACATCGCGTTTAATTGGCGCGACACTAAAACGAATTGGCACGTCTTGCCAGTCATTGCAGCAGGCAATTGCATCTGTAGAGTGGCGGCGTCGAATGCGGGATTTGTAACATTGATGCTGACGGTTGCGGATTATATCGCGCTGGCTTTCTTCGCCATGCTCTGGCTCGGTTATTCGTGGCTCTTGCGCGGCAGGACATTCTTCGGCCGCACGAGCCTGACCCATGCCATGACCGAGCGGCGGCGCGAATGGATCTATAATTCGCTGCGCCGCGACCTGAAGATGATCGATACGCAGATCATGGCCGGTCTGCAGAACGGCACGGCCTTTTTTGCATCGACCTCCATGTTTGCGATCGGCAGCTGCTTTGCACTGCTCGGCGCGACGGACAAGGTGAGTGCCATCTTCGCCGATCTGCCTTATGTATTCAGCAGCGGCACCGCGAGTTTCGAACTCAAGGTCGGCGGGTTGGCGGCCCTTTTCGCATACGCCTTCTTCAAGTTCGGCTGGTCTTACCGGCTCTTCAACTACTGCAGCATACTCTTCGGCTCGATCCCAATGGTGCGCGACAGCGAGACCGATATCATCGCTGCCGAGCGCGCCGCTGAACGTGTCATTCGCATGAACGTCATTGCCGGCGGACATTTCAACGAGGGTCTTCGCGCGATCTTCCTGTCGATCGGTTATCTCGGCTGGTTCGTGAATGCTTACGTTTTCATGGCGACGACCGCGGTCATCGTCGTCGTGCTGACGCGCCGGCAGTTCTTCTCGGAGGCGCGTCTGGCTATCATGGATGCCAACCCGCCATCAGATCTCCACCTTTCTGCTATTCGCCGCGATACGCCGCAAGATAGCGGAAGTGATTTGTCCGGGGGATTGTGATGACTATTTCTGCGAGCGAAAACGGTACGTCCGCCCGGCCACCGCGCATCGGCCTGCTCGATACGGCACGCGGCGCAGCGCTGATTGCCATGGCGACCTACCACTTTACCTGGGACATGGAGTTCATGGGCTATCTGGCGCGCGGGACGGCGGAGACTGGGTGGCTGAAGATCTATGCCCGTGCGATCGCGTCGACCTTCCTCTTCCTCGCCGGTGTCAGCCTGATGTTTGCCGGCACACCAAGCATCAGGCGCCAGGCCTATCTCCGGCGGCTTGGCATGATCGTTTCGGCCGCGGCTCTCATCACGGCCGCGACGGCAATTGCGATGCCGCAGGGCGCGATCTTTTTCGGCATTCTGCACAGTATCGCGGCGGCAAGCGTCATCGGCCTGCTCTTCTTGCGCCTGCCTGGGATTTTGATCATCACCGCCGGCATTGCGGCTGTCGTCGCCCCGCTCTATCTGCGCTCTTCATTCTTCGACACGCCGTGGCTTTGGTGGGTGGGCCTTTCCCAGACGGTGCCGCGATCGAACGATTATGTGCCTGTTCTGCCATGGATCGGGCCCTTTCTCATCGGTATGGGCGTTTCGAGCATAACGCTGAAGCAGGGCTGGGCAGAATGGCTCGCAAAGTTTGGCACAGGCACCACTTTGCTTGCAAAAGCCGGCCGCCACAGCCTCGCCATCTACCTGATCCACCAGCCGGTCCTGATCTCGATCGCCTATGCGCTTTCGATTGTCGCGCCGCCCGCAAAGCCGGATCCCGTGCAGACCTACCTGCAGCAGTGCCAATCCTCCTGCGTCGTCCAGGAAGGAGAAGCGCTTTGCCGCAGCTTCTGCCAGTGCACGCTCGAAAGATTGCAGGGCGAAAACCTGTTCACGCCGCTCCAGTCTGGCGCAATCCAGGCGGATAAAGATGAAAGGGTACAGCGTATCGCATTGGAGTGCAGCACCGAAGCGCAATGACGGTCGTTCGATGAATGCCTATCGTTCGAAGCCGCTGAAATTTTCCATGGCCGCCGGTTCTATACGGCCACGCTTTACTCTCCGCTTTCCTGCTTGGCGAAATCGTCGGGCTTCCGGTACCCCGGATGCATGCCGCCTTTGCCTGGATCATTGGTGCAGCACTCACCTACGCCGACCCGGAGCACCTCGTGGAAAGGCATAGTCCAGGTGCGTCGAGCGCTCCCGTCATAGCAGCGATAAAGGAAGGGGTAGCTAATCTGGCAGACCGTGCCTGTCGCGACTGAAGCTACCTGCTGTTGCGCATGCCGGCCATTCAGGTGGAAAGTTCTCATCGCCGCCATATGGGCGATCAAGACTTTGCTGGAGAGCGGGACGACGATCATGCGGAATCGCGCAACAGCCCGTCTCGTCACCCGCGGTCCCTTCCGCTGCACGCGCAATCCGATCTATCTCGGCTACACGCTTGCAACGATCGCCTTCGGCCTCGTGACGGGAAACAGTTGGTTCTAGGTCGCAGTCGGCGGGAAGAACGGCACCTGCAGGCCCGCTTCGGCTGCGATTTCGAAGGCTATTGCAGAAGAACCAGAGGTTCGATCTGACGCTCAGGTGCCCACGCCGATTTCTGCGAGACGGCCGAGGCAGGCCTCTTCGATATTGTCGAGCTCCGTCAGCGTATCGTCGATGTCCTTGCGCTTCTTGCGCAGGTCTTCCCGTTTTTCGTCGATGCGCTTCATCAAAAGCTTGAGCTGGCCGAGTTCCCCCGGAGGATCCTTGTAGACCTGAATGATCTCGCGAATCTCTGCGATGGTGAAGCCGATGCGGCGGCCGCGCAGGATTTCCTGAATCAGGCGCCGGTCGGCCGGACGGAACAGGCGCGTGCGCCCGCGGCGTTCCGGATGGATCAGGCCTTCGTCTTCGTAGAAGCGAAGCGTGCGCGTCGACACACCGAATTCGCGCGTCAGCTCCGTTATGCTATAGTATTTATTCACTGGCATTGGTTTCCCACTCTCGTGCCCCATAATATTGACTTTTACGTAATAGTCAATTTATGCAGGTTCGGCTCAGATTCCGAACCACCAGGTGGCGATGCCGAGGAAGGCGAAGAAGCCAGTGCAATCGGTGACGGTCGTCACGAAAACGGACGACGCGATGGCCGGGTCCGCGCCGACCTTGTCCAGAAGAAGCGGCCAAAGAATGCCTGCGAGAGCCGCAGCCATCAGATTGATGATCATGGCGGCGCCGATGACCATGCCGAGCTGATAGTCGTGGAACCACGCGCCGGCAATCGTGCCCATGATGCTCGCAAAGACGATGCCGTTCATGATGCCGACGCCCGCCTCTCTGCGGATGATGCGGCCGGCATTGTAAATGTCGAGGTCGCGGGTCGCCAGCGCCCGCACCGTCACGGTCATCGTCTGCGTGCCGGCATTGCCTCCCATGGACGCCACGATCGGCATCAGCACGGCAAGTGCGATCATCTTCTCGATCGATGCATCGAAGAGCCCGATGACGCTGGCCGACAGCATCGCCGTGCCGAGATTGATCACCAGCCAGAGGAAGCGCGAGCGGACGGTCGAGATGACATTGTCCGAAAGCTCTTCGTCACCGACGCCGCCGAGGCGCTTGATGTCTTCATCCGCTTCTTCGTGGATGACGTCGACCACGTCATCGATGGTAAGAACACCGACAAGGCGATCGTTCTCGTCTACGACGGCGGCTGAGAGAAGGTCGTATTGCTCGAAGAGTTGGGCCGCCTCTTCCTGGTCCATCTCGGCCGGAATCGGATGGGTCGTCTCGCGCATGATCGCCTCGATCTTCGTCTGCCGCTTGGTGCGGAGAAGCTTGTCGAGATCGACGGCGCCAAGCAGCTTGAAGGTCGGGTCGATAACGAAGATCTGCGTGAAGGAGTAAGGCAGGTCCTCCTCCTCGCGCATGTAGTCGATCGTCTGCCCGACGGTCCAGAATGGCGGCACCGCCACGAATTCCGTCTGCATGCGGCGGCCGGCGGAACTTTCCGGATAGTCCAGCGCCCTGCGTAGGCGCACCCGCTCGGTGAACGGCAGCTGCGCCAGGATTTCTTCCCGGTCTTCCTTGTCCAGGTCCTCGAGAATGTAGACAGCGTCGTCCGAATCGAGGTCGCCAATTGCAGCGGCAATCTGCTCGTTCGGTATCTGGTCAACAATTTCGCGGCGGATCGCTTCGTCGACCTCCGTCAGCGCCGTCATGTCGAAATCGTCGCCGAGGAGGCGGACAAGCGCCAGGCGCTGATCCGGCTGGATCGATTCCAGCAGGTCGCCTATTTCCGACTCGTGAAGGCGCGCGACGTTCTGCCGGAGAAAGATCGTGTCACGGTCGGCGATGGCAGCGCCGACAAGCGCCAGAAAGTCGCTACGGACGTTACCGTCCTCGTCGTAGATGTCGGCGCCTTCGTCGTCCGGACGTCTGCGGATGCGGTCGTCTTCTCCGGTTTCCGTCATCTGTCGTCCTCGCGTTCCAAGATTAACGACTGTCGCGCCGCATTCGAGAATGGCGGCTGAAAGAGCATTGTCAACAACCGGATAAGCGAATTCCGCCTGCCTCCCGGCCCGCTCGAATTCCAGCCCTGCTAGCCGAAACACGCCTCGCCGTCTAGCGCCAAGCGCGTCCCCGCAGATGACAATGCGCCGTCTTGCCGATAGTTTCCGCGCGCTAGGAAACCAGGACCGCCCGCCGATGGCCATTCGTCCCATTCTTCATTATCCGCATCCCGGCTTGAAGACAGTCTGCGAACCGGTGACAGTCTTCGATTCGGCGCTGCGCGAGCTTGCGGACGATCTGCTGGAGACGATGCGCGCGGCACCCGGCGTCGGCATCACGGCCGCCCATGTCGGTGTCTTCCTGCGGGTGGCTGTGATCGAGCTCAGCAAGGCAGACGGCATTCGGATCTATATCAATCCTGAAATCACGTCGGTTTCGGACGAACTCACGCGCCAGACCGAAGGAAGCGTCTCAATGCCCGGAGTGACCGACGATGTCGCGAGGCCCGCCGCGATCCGTTTTCGCTATCAGGACATCAACGGCGTCCAGCATGAAGACGATGCCGATGGCTTCCTGGCAATCTGCATCCAGCACGAAGTGGACCAACTTGACGGCATATTCTGGCTTCAGCGCCTGTCGAAGCTGAAGCGCGACCGACTGATCCGGAAATGGGAAAAAGCGGCGCGGTGATTTCACGAAACTTTGGCGAACCATTCCGGACCGTGAGCGTTCTTCGATCAAGGTAACGCCTGAGGGAGAACGACGATGCCGAAGAAGAACGACAAGACAACCTTTTCGCGCGAAGACGATTATCGCGATTACGAAGAACGCAATCTTGACGAGGGCTGGCCCTACTCCGACGGAGCAAGATCGGCCGGGCCGGGAAATCGAGCCTACGGCGAAACGCCGGCAAATTTCGACCGCGATCCAAACGGCGGCTTTCGCGTTGACGGCACGGATAAAGACGGTAACGAAAACCGGCTCAAGGATTCGCTCAGGGCCAATACGATCGACCGCGACGAAAGTGATGACCTCGAAGCGCGCGTGACGGAGAACCTGGAAAACATCCCGGATTTAAACCTCGACAGCATCGATGTTCACGCTGACGGCCACACCGTAACGTTGGAAGGCGCGGTCGAAACCATCGGCATGGCCCGCAAGGTTGAACTCGGGGCCCTTTCAGTCGATGGCGTCCACCGTGTCCGCAACCGCCTGGAAACGATCGGCGTCGATTCGCATCTGTCGGACGAGGATTGAAGACCCTGACAATCAAGGCGGCACGAACCGTCTAGCATGCCGGCAAACGAAAAAGGACCGGAAACCCGGCCCATTTTTCATGCTGTCCGCGCGATCGGACGTCTTAATCTCTGGAAGAGAAATGGTGCGGTCGAGAAGACTCGAACTTCCACGGGTTGCCCCACAGCGACCTCAACGCTGCGCGTCTACCAATTCCGCCACGACCGCATCGTGGTAGGTGCCGATTTGCGTCGGCGGGGCAGCATGTAGCAAAAGCATTTGGGGTGCACAAGGGCGATATGACAGATTTTTGCAAAACAAATCACAGCATTTGAATTGCACGTCGAACGGGGCCATATAGGCGGTCTGCCGCCTGTGATCGCCGTGCGGCGAGGGAAAGTCCATGCTGCGCACCGATCTGCAATTCTCCATGTTTCCGCTTGAAGGCTCAAAACCGGTGCGCTGGCGCATCGCCGATGGTCTCGTAGCCTACGAAGAGGCCGTAGGAGCGATGGAGCGCGAGGTGGCGATGATCGCCGAAGGCGGCGACGAGCTTGTCTGGCTCGTCGAGCATCCGCCCCTTTATACGGCGGGCACCAGCGCCAATGCAAAGGACCTTGTGCAGCCGGATCGTTTCCCGGTCTTTGCGACCGGCCGCGGCGGCGAATATACCTATCATGGCCCCGGCCAGCGCGTTGCCTATGTGATGCTTGATCTCAAGCGCCGTCGTCAAGATGTGCGCGCTTTCGTTGCAGCGCTGGAAGAAGTGGTGATCCGCACGCTCGATTCGATGAATGTGCGCGGCGAGCGGCGCGAGGATCGCGTCGGCGTCTGGGTAAGACGGCCGGAGAAACCGCTGCTGCCGGACGGCAGCATGAGCGAGGACAAGATTGCCGCACTCGGCATCCGGCTTCGCCGATGGGTGACGTTTCACGGCCTGTCGCTCAATGTCGATCCGGACCTCGATCATTTTACTGGCATCGTGCCGTGCGGGATTTCCGCCTATGGCGTGACGAGCCTAGTCGATCTTGGCCTGCCGGTGATGATGGCGGATGTGGATATCCGTCTGCGGGAAGCCTTCGGAACGGTCTTCGGCGAAACGGTGGGCGAGCGCTAAGCCGTATTGATCGGCATGCATTCCTATGGTTGATGGCTTCGTTCCCGAAAGCCGCACGATGTCCCAAGAACAGTCTCCGCAAAATCCGCTTCAAGGCATGGGCATCATGGCCGGCGCCATGGTCGTCCTGCCCGCCATGGATGCGATCGCCAAATACATGGCGACCTTCGAGGCGATGTCGCCTGGCCAAGTGACTTTCTACCGCTTCTTCTTTCAGGTTGCCTGCACGCTTCCTATCTTGTTTGCCGTTTTCCGCTGGAAGGCGCTTTCGGCCAAGCGGCCGTGGATGAACCTTTTGCGCGGCGCCTTGCATGGTGCAGCCAGCCTGCTTTTCTTCGTCGCGGTCAAATACATGCCGCTCGCCGATGTCTTCGCGATCTATTTTGTCGAGCCCTTCATGCTGACGGCGCTTTCGGCGCTTTTTCTCGGGGACACAGTCGGCTGGCGGCGATGGATGGCGATCGTCGTCGGATTCGGCGGCGCGATGATCGTCATCCAGCCGAGCTACGAAATCTTCGGCCTGAAGGCGCTGCTGCCGGTGTGCTGCGCCTTCCTCTTTTCCCTTTATCTTTTCCTTAACCGCGCGATCGGTGAGGCTGATTCGCCATTGACGATGCAGACCATGGCCGGAATCGGCGGAACGCTCTTTATGGGCGCCGCGCTCCTTGGCGGAAATGCGCTTGCGATACCCGATTTCGAGATGTCGCTCCCTTCCTCCACGCTGGGCCTCTTCCTTCTGCTGATCCTCGGCACCATTTCCGGATATGCACATATGCTGGTCGTCAAGGCATTCCGCCTGGCGCCGCTGTCGCTGCTTGCCCCGTTCCAATATTTCGAGATCATCTCGGCGACGGTGCTCGGATACGCGCTGTTCGACGATTTTCCCAATTTTTCCAAATGGATCGGCATTTTCATCATCGTCGCATCAGGTCTTTTCATCATCTGGCGCGAACGCGTTCAATCACGATCGCTAAAATCGTCGGAGACGCCTGCATAATCGGTTAACGTTTGTTGTTGATGGTTCATCAATTCCGCTGCGCTAGAGCTGTTTCCGGCTTCATGATGAAGCCTGGAGATAAAAGATGAGCGAATTCCGATTGGCTTTTCCGGCATGCGTGATCGCCGGGAAGCATCGGTTGGCCGCCGACGATATCGGCCTCTTGCGCAGGCACAGCTTTCCGGACGGCGTCCGGACGGCGGACGACGTCGTTGTCATCCTCGCGCTGAACAATTCCTGCCCTGAAAAATGCCCGGAATGGAACTCCTTCTTCGTGGAGCAACTCGCCGGTTTCATCGTCAACTACAGTTATCCGCAAGGCTCGCTGGACGAAATCAATGTCGCATGGATCATGCGCATGTTCGCGACTGGCGGTGTCGTCAATTCGGCGCTCGAACTGGAGCTCGTGCTACATATCATGGAGATTTCCGCCCATGTGCCGGACGATCTGCGCGCCTTTGCGCTCGATCAGCTGCGGGTCGCGATCACCGACGATGTCGGCGGCTACAAGGTGTCGCGCGCAGTGGATCGCAAGGGCGTCACCCGTCAGGACGTCGATTTCGTCATGCGTGTGCTGAGGAACATCTGTGAGGGCGGTGTGCTTCCGGTTTCACTGCTTACCTACAACGTTCTGCACCGGATCGAAGCGGCAACGCTGCCTGCCGCCAATCATCCCCGCTGGAGCGACATCCTGCAGGCTCTCGAACTCCGCGAATATGTCGAACCGCGCACCAGCCGCTGGCTGCGGATCGTGGACGACGAACAAGCGGTCGCGTGACTTCCGTTAGGACAGGTCCCCTCCTCACCGTCAACTTTCGCACGATTGTGCGTCTCGACGTTTCTGCGTAGAACTTCTGGACGCATTTTTCGGGTGGAGTCTGCATGTTCAAGAAAATCCTGATCGCGAACCGCGGCGAGATCGCTTGCCGCGTGATCAAGACTGCGCGCCGCATGGGTATTGCAACGGTCGCGGTCTATTCGGACGCAGACAGGGATGCCCTCCACGTCGAGATGGCCGATGAGGCCGTGCATATCGGTCCGGCCGCGGCGGCCGAGAGTTATCTCGTCGCCGAAAAGATCATCGCCGCCTGTAAGGAGACCGGTGCCGAAGCCGTCCATCCCGGCTACGGCTTCCTCTCGGAACGAGCCTCCTTCTGCGAGGCGCTAGAAAGGGAAGGCATCGTCTTCATCGGGCCGAAACCGAAGGCCATCAGGGCGATGGGCGACAAGATCGAATCGAAGAAGTTTGCCAATGCCGCCAAGGTCTCGACGGTGCCGGGCTATCTCGGCGTCATAGAAGATGCCGCGCATGCCGAAAAGATCGCCGGTGAGATCGGCTATCCGGTGATGATCAAGGCTTCGGCCGGCGGCGGTGGCAAGGGCATGCGCGTCGCCTGGAACGAGGCGGGGGTGTGCGACGGCTTCGACCGCGCCCGCTCGGAGGCGCGGAGTTCCTTCGGCGATGATCGCGTCTTCATCGAGAAATACATCGTCGACCCGCGTCATATCGAAATCCAGGTGCTGGCCGATGCGCACGGCAATGCCGTCTATCTCGGCGAGCGGGAATGCTCGATCCAGCGGCGGAACCAGAAGGTCGTCGAAGAGGCGCCCTCGCCCTTCCTCGACGAAAAGACCAGGCAGGCGATGGGCAAGCAGTCTGTCGCGCTGGCTAAGGCCGTCGACTACCAAAGCGCAGGCACGGTGGAATTCATCGTCGATCGCGACCGAAATTTCTATTTTCTCGAGATGAATACGCGGCTGCAGGTCGAGCATCCGGTGACGGAACTGGTGACCGGGATCGATCTTGTGGAGCAGATGATCCGCGTCGCTGCGGATGAAACGCTTCCCTTCAGCCAGAAGGACATAAAGCTGAATGGCTGGGCGATCGAAAGCCGGCTCTACGCCGAAGATCCCTATCGCAACTTCCTGCCCTCGATCGGCCGCCTGACACGTTACCGTCCACCGGCGGAAGGCAGGCACGGAAACACGATTGTCCGCAACGATACCGGCGTCTTCGAGGGCGCGGAAATCTCGATGTATTACGACCCGATGATCGCAAAGCTTTGCACCTGGGCGCCAGACCGTCCGGCGGCGATCGACGCCATGGGCCAGGCGCTCGACGGCTTCGTGGTCGACGGCATTGCGCATAATCTGCCGTTTCTTGCGGCATTGATGACGCATCCGCGCTGGCGCGAAGGCCGGCTTTCGACGGGCTTCATTGCCGAGGAATATCCGGACGGCTTTGCGCCGATGGTGCCGGATCAGCGGGAGGAAACGATGCTGGCTGCCGTGGCTCTCTCGGCATCGTTGATCGAAGCAAACCGGCGCGAACGCCATGTCGACCGTCTGCGCGCGTCGGACGGCGATCTCCGCCAGGAATGGGTTGTGAAGATCGGCGGAAGCTACGTGCCGGTAAGGCTGATCGACGGACTCGTGACCATCCCGTTCGACATGGAGATGGAAGCAGTGGGAGAAACGCTGCATGTTATCACCGATTGGAGACCCGGCGATCCGGTCTGGAACGGGGCAGTCAGCGGGCAGGCTGTGACGGCACAGGTGCGGCCCGTTCTCAATGGCATGCTGATCGACTGGCAGGGTCTCGCCGTCCGCGCAGGCGTTTTCACGCCGCGCCACGCCGAACTCGACCGCCTGATGCCCGTCAAGCTGCCACCGGATACATCGAAGCTGCTGCTTTGCCCCATGCCGGGACTGGTGATCTCGATCGCCGTCGCGGAAGGGCAGGAAGTAAAGGCCGGCGAGACACTTGCCGTGGTCGAAGCCATGAAGATGGAAAACGTGCTGCGCGCCGAACGCGATCTGGTCGTCGGCAAGATCAATGCGAAACCCGGCGAGAGTCTCGCCGTCGATGCCGTTATCCTGGAATTCGCCTGATCCGGATTGGCACAAGCCCATCCGCGCCGCGGTGAATGCGGCTTCGCTTTTGTTAAGGTCTTGCAGTTTAAGATGTAGCGTTCTCGTCCTGTGGCTGGGGCCGGAGTAACGAATGACGGCACTACAATCTGCCGCCCTGCTGCTTTTCATCAATCTTGGCCTTCTCTGGCTGCTCATACGCATACCGCTCGGCCTGCGCACCATTCGTTTGAAGCGCGCATTCCGGCGTTCGCCGGAAGAGCTGTGGAAAGCGATCAATCCCGCCGGCAGCGACGCCGACTGGCACCATTCCGTTATCAGCAGCAAGCCGCTTGGAAACCGTAAGGGTATCGTCGAACAGTTTTACAGCCATCTGGACCGCAACGGCGAGCCTTTGCGCCGCTTGCTCGCTTTGGAGCCGTTGCCCACCGCCGGCGGCCGCGGCTTTCGCGCGCGGGTAACTGACGACAGTACGCTCGATGCGACGTTCTGGCAGGACTTCAGCGAAAGCAGAATCGTCCGCCGTGCGCCGGACGGCGCCGAGATCGAAATTTCGCAGACGGATCGTTATCGCGGCCTCGCGTTCCTTCTCTTCCGGTACTTCGTCCTGCGCCGCGAGCTGCGTGCCCTGGAGGGGTGGCTGGCGACCGGAGAGTCCGTCCCTCAGGGCCATTTCGAACATCCTGCCGTTCAATGCTGCCTGGCGCTTCTATCGACGCTGCTGCTTTGGCCGTTCTTTGGTCTGACGGTCGGGGGCCTGATGATCTCGACCTTTCTCACGCTCGTCATCGCCCTGCACGAACTCGGACATCTTGCCGCCTACCGGACGTTCGGGCACGAATCCGTACGCATGATTTTCGTGCCGTTCCTCGGCGGTATTGCAATTGGCGGCAGACCGTACAGAAGCCATTTCGAGGTTGCCACCTGTGCGCTGATGGGGCCTGGCATCTCGGCCTTTTTCGTCCCGATCCTGATTGCCGGGGATAACCTTGCGGCACATGGCCTGCTGCCGGAGCAATTCCGCGGTCCGCTATTGATCTTCCTGCTTATCCTCGGCGCCTTCAACCTGCTCAATCTTCTGCCGATGCAAAGGTTCGACGGTGGTCAGGTCCTGCGGCAAATCTTCAGGACGCGCCGCTCGCTGATCGGAGCGAGCTTTGCCGCAACGGCCTGTGTTCTAGGTATCGGCTGGGAGATCGGCGTTTCCAGCGGTGTCCTGGCGGCTGCCCTCGCGGTCTTCATCCTGCTCAGCATGATCGGCGCGGGCTCCCTCAAGCCGCGCCACAAGCTTGAGGAGATGAGGGCCGGCGAACGCATGCTCGTCGCCTTCGGGCTTTACGCCGCGATCGCCATACATGGTTATGCCGTTGTCCTTTCCGCGGAAAAGCTCTTTTGACGCTTTGAGCAAACTTGCTGCCGCAAGCAGCTGATTTTGCAATAATGTTATCGCCGCCTTGCCTTTTTCGCTTGAGCCGCTCGCGCCCGGCATGCCAAGGTTCGTCCGGAAAATCACGAGGAGATCAGACGATGGACGTTCGCGCCGCCGTAGCCGTTCAGGCTGGAAAACCACTGGAAATTATGACCGTGCAGCTTGAAGGGCCGAAGGCCGGCGAGGTGCTGGTCGAGGTCAAGGCGACGGGCATCTGCCATACCGATGATTTCACCCTGTCGGGCGCCGATCCGGAAGGTCTCTTTCCGGCAATCCTCGGCCACGAGGGCGCCGGCATCGTCGTCGATGTCGGCCCGGGCGTCACTTCGGTCAAGAAGGGTGACCACGTCATCCCGCTCTATACACCGGAATGCCGTGAATGCCCGTCCTGCCTGTCGCGCAAGACCAATCTCTGCACCGCGATCCGTTCCACCCAGGGCCAGGGCCTGATGCCGGACGGCACCTCGCGCTTTTCGATCGGCAAGGACAAGATCCATCACTACATGGGCTGCTCGACCTTTGCCAATTACACGGTGCTGCCGGAGATCGCGCTCGCCAAGGTCAATCCTAACGCCCCCTTTGACAAGATCTGCTACATCGGCTGCGGCGTGACCACCGGCATCGGCGCCGTCATCAACACCGCCAAGGTGGAGATCGGTGCAACGGCCATCGTCTTCGGTCTCGGCGGCATCGGCCTCAACGTCATCCAGGGGCTGAAGCTCGCCGGTGCCGACATGATCATCGGCGTCGATTTGAACAACGGCAAGAAGGAATGGGGCGAGCGCTTCGGCATGACGCATTTCGTCAATCCGAAGGAGGTCGGCGACGATATCGTGCCCTATCTCATCAACATGACAAAGCGCGGCGCCGACCAGATCGGCGGCGCCGACTACACCTTCGACTGCACCGGCAACACCAAGGTGATGCGCCAGGCGCTGGAAGCCAGCCATCGCGGCTGGGGCAAGTCGGTGGTCATCGGGGTTGCCGGCGCCGGCCAGGAGATTTCGACGCGTCCCTTCCAGCTGGTTACCGGCCGCAGCTGGATGGGCACCGCCTTCGGCGGTGCGCGCGGCCGCACCGACGTGCCGAAGATCGTCGACTGGTACATGGAAGGCAAAATCCAGATCGATCCGATGATCACCCATACAATGCCGCTCGAAGACATCAACAAGGGCTTTGAGCTCATGCATTCCGGCGAAAGCATCAGGAGTGTTGTGCTATATTGATACCCGCGGCGAACTATAGAGTCGACGTGCGCGGCATGAACGAGCTTTCCGCGCACGAGCTTTACGACCTCCTGAAGATGCGCGTCGACGTTTTCGTCGTCGAGCAGAATTGCCCTTACCCTGAGCTGGATGGCAAGGATGCTGAAGCGCTGCACTTAAGATTGATGGACGGTGCACAGTTGCTGGCATCAGCGCGCATCCTGAAACCACATCGTCCGGAGGATGCGACACAGATCGGCCGCGTCGTCGTTTCGCCGTCTCATCGGGGCAAACGACTCGGCGAAGCGCTAGTGAAGGAAGCTGTCCTTGCCTGTGAGCGGCTGCTCCCGGCCAATCCGATCGCGCTTTCCGCTCAAGGCCACCTTCGCCGCTTCTATGAGTCCTTCGGATTTGCGGCGACGTCAGAGGAATATCTGGAAGACGGTATTCCTCACATCGACATGATCCGACCTTTGCAGCCAGGAGGAACTGCGTCATGATCTACGTCGATGCCGACGCCTGCCCCGTGAAGTCGGAAATCCTGAAGGTTGCCGAACGCCACGGCCTCGAAGTGACCTTCGTTGCCAATTCAGGGCTCCGGCCCTCACGTGAACCGACGATCCACAACGTTATCGTCTCTAGCGCCTTTGATGCCGCCGACAACTGGATCGCCGAACATGCCGGCGCAGGCGACGTCGTGGTAACCGCAGACGTGCCGCTTGCCGTGCGTTGCGTCGCGACGGGCGCCTTGGTCAGCGGTCCTACCGGGCGCGTTTTCGACGATACGAACATCGGCATGGCGAGCGCCATGCGCGATCTCGGCGCGCACCTCCGGGAGACCGGCGAAAGCAAGGGTTACAATGCCGCCTTCAGCCCGAAGGACCGCTCGCGGTTCCTCGAAACCTTCGACCGGCTCTGCCGTCGCGCCAAGGCGGCAACCCCAGGAACGGGAGATCAAAAATGAACATCATTTCCCAGGCGACTGCCTTCGGCGGCATGCAGGGCGTGTTCTCGGATGGATCCGAAGCCTGCAAATGCGAGATGACCTTCGCGGTCTTTGTGCCGCCGAAGGCCATCACGGAGCCCTGCCCGGTTCTCTGGTATCTTTCCGGCCTCACCTGCACCCATGCCAATGTCATGGAGAAGGGCGAGTACCGCCGCATGGCGGCCGAACTCGGCCTCATCATCGTCTGCCCGGACACGAGCCCGCGCGGAAACGACGTGCCGGATGAGTTGACAAACTGGCAGATGGGCAAAGGTGCTGGCTTCTATCTCGACGCCACCGAAGAGCCATGGGCCGAGAATTACCAGATGTATACTTATATCACCGAAGAGCTCCCTGCACTGATCGGCAAGCAGTTCCGCGCGGATATGAGCCGCCAGGGCATCTTTGGCCATTCTATGGGCGGTCACGGCGCGCTGACGATCGCGTTGAGGAACCCGGACCGCTTCAAGAGCTGCTCGGCCTTCGCGCCGATCGTCGAGCCGTCGACTGCCGATTGGTCGGCACCGGCGTTTGAAAAATATCTTGGGTCGGATCGCGCGGCCTGGCGCAAGTACGACGCAGTTGCCTTGGTAAGCGACGGTGCACGGTTCCCGGAATTTCTCATCGATCAGGGTGAGGCGGACGGCTTCCTAGAAAACGGCCTGAGGCCGTGGCTTTTCGAAGAGGCGGTCAAGGGCACGGATATCAAGCTCACGCTCCGGCTGCATCAGCGCTACGACCACTCTTACTATTTCATCTCCACCTTCATGGATGGTCACCTGAAGTGGCACGCCGAGCGGCTAGGATGACGACGCAGGAGGCGGTTGGCATGGCAGCCATGCCAATTCCGGCCTTGAAACCGGCCGCCGAACCGCGCATATGAAGGTCAACGCAGACGACTGCGGCGCCCGATCCTCTCGGACGCGAAAGTCGCGGGGACGGCCTCGCTCTTGAAAAAGGAGAGTAAGATGGCCTGGTTCCTGCTGTTCCTTGCAGGTCTTTTCGAATGCGGTTGGGCAATCGGTCTGAAATATACCGATGGCTTCACCCGACCCATGCCGACCGTTCTGACAGTCATTTCCATGGTGATCAGCATCGTGCTGCTCGGTCTGGCGGTCAAATCGCTGCCGATCGGCACCGCCTATGCGGTCTGGACCGGCATTGGCACCGTCGGAACAGTGCTGCTCGGTATCTGGCTGCTCAGCGACCCCGTCACAGCAAGCCGCCTCGGCTGCATCGCGCTTATCGTGGCCGGCATTGCCGGGCTGAAATTCACTGCATGACAATGGATGCCGCGGGACGAACCCGCGGCATTTTTCTCAGGCGTTGCGCTTGTCGACCGAAAATGTGCCGGCACCGGCGAAAACCAGGAACAGGAAGACGAAGCAATATAGGATCGCCGATTCGCCCTGGTTGACGGACGGGTAGAAACCCAGCGGTGCATGCGCCATGAAATAGGCAACCGCCATCTCGCCGCTCAGGATGAGCGCGACCGGACGCGTCAGGAAACCGACCAGAATGGCCAGGCCGCCGACGAATTCAAGAAGTGCCGCCACGAGCATGAGCGGCGGAAGTGGGCCGCCCTCTCCTTGCGGAATCGGGAATTCAAACAGCTTCATCGTGCCGTGCTCGATGAAGAGAAGCGCGGTGATGATCCTAAGAGCAGCCAGCGCATAGGGTTGATAGGCGCTGAGGCGTTCGGAAGCGGACATTAAGACTCTCCTTTGAGATAAGACAGTGGAGCGTTAATGTCCTGAACGATTGGAATGAATACACGGATCGCTGACAACCGATCACTTCCTGTTGATTTCGCTTGTTTTTCACCATTCCTGCGCCTCAGAGTGGAATATTGTCGTGCTTCTTCCAGGGGTTCGAGAGATCCTTGTTGCGCAGCATCTTCAGACCGCGCGCCAGGCGGCGGCGCGTCGAATGCGGCATGATCACCTCATCGATATAGCCGCGCTCGGCCGCGACGAAGGGTGATAGGAAGCGGTCTTCGTACATCTTTGTGTGTGCCGCGATCTTTTCCGGATCGGCGATATCCTTGCGGAAGATGATCTCGACTGCCCCTTTCGCACCCATCACGGCGATCTGCGCCGTCGGCCAGGCATAGTTGAGATCGCCGCGCAGATGCTTGGAGGCCATCACGTCGTAAGCCCCGCCGAACGCCTTGCGGGTGATGACCGTCAGCTTCGGCACGGTCGCCTCTGCATAAGCAAAAAGCAGCTTTGCCCCATGCTTGATAAGCCCGCCATATTCCTGCGCCGTGCCCGGCAGAAAGCCCGGAACATCGACGAAGGTGACGATCGGAATATTGAAGCAATCGCAGAAGCGCACGAAACGCGCAGCCTTGCGTGATGCGTCGCTGTCAAGCACGCCGGCAAGAACCATCGGCTGGTTCGCCACAAAGCCGACCGTCGAGCCTTCGATGCGGCCGAAACCGCAGACGATGTTCTTGGCGAAGCTTGCCTGGATCTCGAAGAAGTCGCCTTCGTCCGCAACCTTGTGGATCAGTTCCTTGATGTCATACGGCTTGTTGGTATTGGCCGGGATCAGTGTGTCCAGCGATTTATCCCCATCCGTCACCGACTGGTAGCATTCGATCTCCGGCACCGGCGAGGTATTGGAAAGCGGCAGGAAATCGATGAGGCGGCGGACCTGCAGCAATGTATCGACATCGTTGTCATAGGCGCCGTCGGCGATCGAGGAGCGCGTCGTGTGAACAAAGGCGCCGCCGAGTTCCTCGGAGGTCACCGTTTCGTTGGTGACGGTCTTCACCACATCCGGACCCGTGACGAACATGTAAGACGTGTCGCGCACCATGAAGATGAAATCGGTCATCGCAGGCGAATACACGTCGCCGCCGGCACATGGACCCATGATCACCGAAATCTGCGGAATGACACCGGAGGCGAGCACATTGCGCTGGAAGACCTCGGCATAGCCGCCGAGCGCAGCAACCCCTTCCTGGATGCGTGCGCCGCCGGCATCGTAGATGCCGACGATCGGCGCGCGATTCTTCAGCGCCATATCCTGCACCTTCATGATCTTCTCTGCATGCGCCTCCGAAAGCGAGCCGCCGAACACCGTGAAGTCCTTGGCGAAGACGAAGACAGTCCGACCGTTCACCGTTCCCCAACCCGTGACGACGCCGTCGCCGGCGATACGGGACTTGTCCATGCCGAAATCCGTCGAGCGATGCTCCACGAACATGTCGAACTCCTCAAAGGAACCTTCATCGAGGAAGAGGTCGATCCGTTCCCGCGCCGTCAGCTTGCCGCGCTTGTGCTGCGCTTCGATACGCGTATGGCCGCCGCCCTGCCGGGCGATCTCGCGGCGGCGCTCCAGCTCATCGAGAACTTCCTTCATGAAATCTCCCTTCGCCGCGTGGTCGCGGCATGATTTCTCAGCCGCGGCCGGCGTTGAGCTTGAAGGCCGAACGGATGCGCGCGGCGATATCTTCCGCCAGGATCTGGTCCGCCATGGCCTGTTCGTTGGCAGTGCTGGTCACCACCAACGAACTGACGGCGATGACCGAACCATCGTCGACGGAAGCCGCATCGATATTAATCTTGGCGATATTCCGCTTCTTGTCGAAGCCAGTGGCCTTCTGAAGGGAAGCGATGCGAATCGTCAGCACGACGCGCGGATAGACCTCGGTGCGAACCGTTGCATTGATGGCGGCATTGATCCGGTCGCCGATTCCCGAAAGCAGCTCAGGCGGCGTATTTGGGCCGCCGAGAACGACGGCACTGCGGACATCGTAGGTGGGAGCGGCGGGCTCATCGGAGGTCAGGCCCATGCAGGATGTCAGCAGGGTGGAGACCAGCGCCAGCTGACAAAAAAGCGACCTGAACCAATTCATACTGAAATCCGCACCTCTCCCGCTCGGAGTCGCAGAGTTCGTCATAATGGCTGTCAAAGCAATATGTTTCAGGCCTTTAGCGCCAAAAAAACCTCCGCCGCGGCCTTGAACTCCTCAAAGCGTTTGGCACGGCGCAGTTCAGCCTCCTCGTCGCTGCCCCAATGCTCGATCGTCCAGTCCTCGTCGAGATGAGCAAGCGACCAAACCTCGTCCATGGTTAGATGACGTTCGGCGAACGCAAGCGCCAGAAGGGCCGACCCGGTTAGCGTCGTTATGGTGTGAAGAGAGGCAAGTGCCAGCGCACTGTCGTGTCTCCGCAAAGTGACGCCGAAGGCTGCGACCGCTTCGCGCGGCTGCTCATGATGCATCACGCCTTCGATCAGGATGAAGCGCGCGCCGAGATCATTCGCCACCCAATCGAGAACCGGATCCCACCGCGCGGTCTGGCGCTGCACCAAGAGTTCTGGTCCCTCGGCGCGATAGCAAAGAAGATCGCTCGAGGAAAACCGCAGGATGTCTTCGAAGACGGCCTGCGTGTCGGTCGCGACGCCATCGAGCGCGGTATTGACGAGACGCGTCACGGGCATGGTTGCCGGGTCGATGATTTCCGCCTGTGCATCCCACTCGGCGGCAACGAGGTCAGCCACAGCCCGTCCCGGCACTGCCAGAACCTGTTTGGCGGGCGTGCGCACGACCTTGCCATCGAGCTCGATCGCGAAGCCTTCGTCCCGCTCGGCCACCGACACATTTTTGTAAAAGCGCTTCGGCAGCGGCTTCTTCATCTGGATCTGCGCGCGGCGGATCGGGTCGGGATGGCTCAGACCTTCTGAATGGTCGTTTAGCAGGTCGCGCATGGCGTCACCTCAAAAATGATCAAGCACGTCGTTCGGATGGTGGGCGATGGTATCGGCGCCGGCCGCGATCAGGTCGTCAACGCTGGCATAACCCCAGGATACACCAATTGCCCTTGCACCTGCAGCCTTTGCCATCTGCATATCGTAGATCGCATCGCCGATGACAATGGCATCAGCAGCATTCATGCCCGCTTCGTCGCAGCATTCCCTCACCATCGCCGGATGCGGCTTGGACGGGCAATCGTCAGCCGTGCGCGAGACTATGAAATGCGGCGTCAACCCGTGTGTCTCAAGGACATTGACGAGCCCGCGGCGCGACTTTCCGGTAACGGCGCCGATCAGGATGTCATCCCGTGCGACCAATGTGTCGATCATTGGTTTTATGCCGGCGAAAAGCGGCACATCCATGCCTGCCTCTTGCCTGACGTCCATGTAGATCGACTTGTAGTGCGCCGTCATCGCGATCGCCTCGTCATCGACATGCGGTTTGCCCTGCATGCGGGCAATCGCGATATCGAGCGTCAGGCCGATGATCGATTTGGTGCTGGAAACATCCGGCCGCCGATGACCGAATTGAACGAAAGTTCTAGCCATCACCTCATGGATCAGGGCGGCACTATCGACCAACGTACCGTCGCAATCGAAGAGAATAAGCTTCATTCGTCATCCCTCTCCGCGCCGGCAAGATCAAGGCCGAGAAGGTTCCACGTCTGCACCATATGCGGTGGCAGCGGAGCAGTGATGCGCAGACGTCCCCCGGAGGGGTGCGGAATATCGATATGACGGGCATGCAGGTGCAGCCGCTTCTGGATACCGCCGGGAAAATCCCAGTTGGGATCGTCGATGAAGTACTTCGGATCGCCGATGATTGGATGACCGATATGCAGCGCATGAACGCGCAGCTGATGGGTCCGGCCGGTGTATGGCTCCATCTCGAGCCAGGCTAGGTTCTGCGCAGCAGTCTCAATCACACGGTAGTAGGATACGGCGTGATCCGCACCCTCCTCGCCATGCTTGGCAATGCGCATGCGGTCGCCGTCGGCGGTCGCTTCCTTGACGAGCCAGGTGGAGATTTTGTCTTCGTGCTTGCGCGGCACGCCCCTCACCAGCGACCAATATGTCTTCTTGGTGTCGCGCTCGCGAAAGGCAGCCGTCAACTTCTGCGCCGCACCACGGGTGCGGGCGATAACGAGCACGCCCGACGTATCGCGGTCCAGCCGGTGCACGAGCCGCGGCTTCTCGCCCTTGGGGCTTGTCCAGGCATCCAGCATCTGGTCGATATGCCGGGTCAGGCCGGAACCGCCCTGCACGGCAAGTCCGGCAGGCTTGTTGAGCACGATCACCTTGTCGTCCTCGTGCAGCACCATTCGCTGAAGAAGTTCGTAGTCGCTGGAATGCTTCAAGTCCTTCCCGGCGATCGGACCGCTCTTGACCTTCGCATCGACATCGAGCGGCGGTACGCGAACCGTTTGGCCCGGCTGCACGCGCGCATCGGTCTTCACGCGTCCACCGTCGACACGGACCTGGCCCGAGCGCAACAGCTTCTGCAGAGGACCGAAGCCGAGGCCCGGATAGTGGACCTTGAACCACCGATCGAGCCGCATGCCCGCCTCATCGGCTTCCACCTTGATATGTTCTATTCCGGCCATTCTTGTTCTTTCGGAAAATCGTGAGCGCGCCACGCGCGGCTGTTGCCGGTGGCTTTAGAGCATTTTTCTCTGCGCGGAAACTGCCTTTCAGATCAAAGCGCGCACGACGGCGAGGCCGACCATGACAGAGGCCATCGAAAGCCCGACGCTTGCGGCGACATAAAGCCCGCCGGCCACTGTCTCGCCCCGCTCGAAGAGGGAGATCGCATCCAGTGAAAAAGCGGAAAAGGTCGTAAAGCCGCCGAGGAAACCGGTGATGAGCAGAAGGCGCATCTCCACGGAGGCGTTGAACCGGCGTGCGATCATTTCGGCAAAAACGCCAATGGCGAAACAGCCAACGACATTGACGATCAGCGTGCCCCAAGGGAAGCTCGGCCCCATGAGCCGCAGCGACCATTGGCCTACGTAATATCTCAGAAGCGAACCAATAGCGCCACCGGCGCCGACAAGAAGAGCTTGGATCATAGTTTGGCCTACCTGACGAATTCCAATCGGATGGCTAAAAATCTTACCATTCAGTAAAACACGAATGATTTCCTTAGCCGGTTACAAACCGGCGGCCTGTACCAAGCGTCTTATGACACAGGTCGTTACCATATCCGCGAGCACGGCCGCCACCGCTTTCGAAACGCTGAGGATTGCTCCCCGCGTCCCGGCGAGCATGGTGGCAAAGGATGCGCGCCGGATCGCCGATCGTCAGCTAAAGGGTCGAAGCGGCCAGGAGCTGAACGAAACGGCAAGCATCATCCAGTCTACCGAAGTGGCGCTCGACCTGATGACCAAAGGCAACAAGCAGCCGCAGGCAGGATTGCAGCAGGCATTGAAATCCTACGAGGATTTTTGAACTTCCCACCTCTGGAAAGTAAAAGGCCCGCGACGACCGCCGCGAGCCTATTGCCAAATTATTTGCCTTGTGCCGAGAGGACCTTCAAGGTCACATTGATCTTGCCCGCCTTCTCAAAGGTTAGCGTCGCCGGCACGCTCTCACCCTGCTTGAAAGGCGCTTTCACTTTCTGGAACATCAGATGCAGGCCGCCAGGCGCTAGCTTCACCGTCCCGCCTGCCGGCACGGCAATCCCATCCTTCAGCTCTCGCATCTTCATCACGTTGTCCTGCATCCCCATTTCATGCATCTGAACTTCGCCCGCAGCCGGCGAGGAAACGGCGACGAGCTTGTCGTCGGTCTTGCCGTTATTCTTGATGGTAAGAAAACCGCCACCGACCGGCTGGCCAGGCAGCATTGCTTTCGCAAAGGCGCCGGAGACTTCGAGATCGCCGAGCGTTGCGGTTTCAGCTGCTGCGGCATTCATGTCCATCCCGGCCATGTCGCCATGGTCGTGACCGTTGCCGCCGCCGGCAACGACCGTCAGCACCGGCGCCGGGCTCTTGAGCTTATGGTGATCGCCGCCGCCGGTTGCGACCTGGTCCCATGCCTCGACTGCATCGCCGCAAAGCTGCTTCACGGGAAAGGCCAGCGACGTTCCTGCTTCCACGCCCGAGACCTTACCCTGGATCACGAAGGTGTCGTAGAAGTCGTCGGAGAGATTGCCGCCTTTCCAGCGGATCTCGATCGCGCCGGATTTCACATTGGAGCCGTGATTGTCGTAGGTCTTCTGATAGTCGCCCTTGATCACCTCCAACTCCCAGCCGGCCTTCGGCTGCGGCTTGGCAAAGACGAAGCCCTCCGGCAGCCTCACCTGCACTTCGTTGGTCGGCTTGCCGTCGCAGCCATGCGGTAGCTGCAGTGTTGCGAGGATCGTCTTTTCCTGTGGGGCTTCGGGATCAAGAAAGGTGACATGCGCCTGCGTTGCCGTGAATGCGGCTGCGGAAACCAGAGCTGCAGCGCTGAGTGTCTTGATGGTCTTCATCGGGTATCTCCTCGTCGGTTGCGCTCGCAATGGCTGGCGCACCGGCATCATAGTGTCGTTTTCGGTGTGGCTGGAGATCAGGCCAAAACCGGAGGCGCCCTGGATTTCGGACGTTCGACGGCTTGCACCCCGATGGGGGTGTCCGCATGAACCGGCGGGTTGTGCAGCGTGGCGAATTCAAGATGCAGCCAGGAGCCGGCATCCGGCACCGGCAGGATAACGGAGGCGGAGAGCCGGCAGACTTCGCAACCCGGCTTCTGCGGGACCGTCCTGTCGCCGCTGTCCGTAACGTTCACGCAAAGCGAGGCGTAGGTGCCATCCGGCAGGACGTATGCGGCGCTGTTATAGTCCGCGTCAGCCGCGGCCGCCTGCGGCGCCTGATGCGCAAGGCCAAGCATAAGCAAGCTCAGCGCGCAGAGAATGCGCGTCAGCATGCCAGCGTTTCGGCCTGTCTTCATCATCTGGATCCTCTTTAGCGGATTTCGCGATTAAGCACTTTATCCGGGAAAAGCAAAAGCTCATTTGACGCAGATCACACTTTGCCGAAGGACGGCGCGACAAAAATTTGTTCGGCGGCGACATTCCCCCTTGCCAAGTGCCTGCTCCGCCGGATAATTGCCGCAACCTTGTTGGGAGAATCCGGTCTGCGGACGACCGGTGCCGAAGGAGCAACCGCCCCGGAAACTCTCAGGCCAAAGGACCAGCAAGGGGCAGACGGAACTCTGGAGAGAAGCGTTCTCGAAACGCTCGCCGAAGGGATAACAATCTCAGGCAAACGGACAGAGGGGGCTCGGAAGGAAGGCGTAGCTGCGCCTTCAGATTGAGCCCGCGCATGGGATTCCACGCGCAAACCCCGGAGGCGTCGTTGGACGATACTGCTGCCCTCAAGAATACTCCGCTACACGCGCTGCATCTTTTGCTCGGCGCTCGCATGGTGCCCTTCGCAGGCTACGATATGCCCGTGCAATATCCGGCCGGCGTCCTGAAGGAACACCTGCAGACGCGCGCCGCCGCCGGCCTGTTCGACGTTTCCCATATGGGCCAGGTCATCGTGAAGGCGAAGTCGGGCAAGTATGAGGATGTGGCCCTTGCGCTCGAAAGCCTCGTCCCGGTCGATATCCTCGGTCTCGCCGAAGGACGCCAGCGCTACGGCTTCTTTACCGATGAGAACGGCGGCATCCTCGATGACCTGATGATCGCCCATCTCGACGACCATCTCTTCGTCGTCGTCAACGCCGCCTGCAAGGAAGCCGATGTCGCGCATATGCAGAAGCATATCGGTGACCGCTGTGACATCACCCTGCTCGACCGCGCGCTGGTCGCGCTGCAAGGTCCTCGCGCCGTCGACGTGCTGGCCGAACTCTGGGCCGACGTCGCGGCGATGAAATTCATGGACGTGCGTCACTGCCGCTTGCACGACGTCTCCTGTCTCGTCTCCCGCTCGGGTTATAGCGGCGAGGACGGTTACGAAATCTCCATTCCGGCCGACAAGGCGGAGGACGTCGCCAAGCGGTTGCTCGAACATCCCGATGCGCAACCGATCGGCCTCGGCGCCCGCGATTCGCTTCGCCTGGAGGCGGGCCTCTGCCTCTACGGCAACGACATCGACACCACCACGACGCCGGTCGAGGCGGCGCTCGAATGGGCCATGCAGAAGACTCGCAGGACGGGCGGAGCGCGTGCCGGAGGCTTCCCCGGCGCGGAACGCATCCTCCGCGAGCTCGACAACGGCGCCACGCGCCGCCGCGTCGGCCTGAAGCCGGAAGGCAAGGCGCCGGTGCGCGGCCATTCCAAGCTCTATGCTGATGCCGAAGGCAGGACCGAGATCGGCGAGGTTACGTCGGGCGGCTTCGGCCCGAGCGTCGATGGCCCGGTTGCCATCGGCTACGTGCCTGTCTCCCATGCTTCCGTTGGAACCCAAATCTACGCTGAGGTGCGCGGCAAGTACCTGCCTGTGACAGTCAGCGCCATGCCCTTCATCACGCCGACCTACAAACGCTAAGACTTTTCCAGAGAGGAACAAACCATGCTGAAATTTACCGAAGAACATGAGTGGCTGAAGATCGAAGGCGGCGTGGCGACGGTTGGCATCACGAATTACGCCGTCGAGCAGCTCGGCGACCTCGTTTTCGTCGAGTTGCCGGAAGTGGGCGCGAGCTTTTCCAAGAATGACGATGCCGCCACCGTCGAGTCCGTGAAGGCTGCCTCGGAAGTCTATTGTCCGCTCGATGGCGAGATCACCGAAGTCAACGAAGCAATCACCGCCGACCCGTCGCTGGTCAATTCGGACCCGCAGGGCGCCGGCTGGTTCTTCAAGTTGAAGCTCAAGAACCCGGCCGATGCCGATGGCCTGCTTGACGAAGCGGCCTACAAGGAGCTCACCGCGTAATGACGACGCCGACAGAATTCCAGTTTACCGACTACCAGCCCTACGACTTCGCCAACCGCCGCCATATCGGCCCCTCGCCGGCCGAGATGGAGGAGATGCTGAAGGTCGTCGGCTACAACAGCCTCGACAGCCTGATCGACGCAACCGTACCGCCCGCGATCCGCCAGAAGGCGCCGCTCGTCTGGGGTGCGCCGATGACAGAGCGCGAGGCGCTCGACAAACTCCGCGAAACAGCCAACAAGAACAAGGTGCTCGTTTCGCTGATCGGCCAGGGCTACTACGGCACGATCACGCCGCCGGTCATCCAGCGCACCATCCTGGAGAATCCCGCCTGGTACACCGCCTACACGCCCTACCAGCCGGAAATCAGCCAGGGCCGCCTGGAAGCGCTGCTGAACTACCAGACGATGATCTGCGACCTGACCGGCCTCGACGTCGCCAACGCTTCGCTTCTCGACGAAGCGACCGCTGCCGCCGAAGGCATGGCCATGGCCGAGCGCGTCTCGAAGTCGAAGGCCAAGGCCTTCTTCGTCGACGCCGCCTGCCACCCGCAAACGATCGCGCTCATCCAGACCCGCGCCGAGCCGCTCGGCTGGACCGTCATCGTCGGCGATCCCTTCAAGGATCTCGATCCAGTGGACGTCTTCGGCGCGATCTTCCAGTATCCCGGCACGCACGGCCATGTGCATGATTTCACCGGCCTGATCTCCCGCCTGCATCAGACTGGCGCGATTGCCATCGTCGCCGCCGATATCCTCGCGCTGACGCTTCTGAAGTCGCCGGGCGAAATGGGTGCGGACATCGCGATCGGCTCGTCGCAACGCTTCGGTGTCCCGGTCGGCTACGGCGGCCCGCATGCGGCCTATATGTCGGTCAAGGATGCGCACAAGCGTTCGATGCCCGGCCGCCTCGTCGGCGTGTCCGTCGATGCCCGCGGCAACCGCGCCTACCGCCTGTCACTGCAGACCCGCGAACAGCATATCCGCCGCGAAAAAGCGACGTCGAACATCTGCACCGCGCAGGTGCTGCTCGCCGTCATGGCGTCGATGTATGCGGTCTTCCACGGTCCGAAGGGCATCAAGGCGATCGCCCAGCAGGTTCACCAGAAGGCCGTGCTGATGGCCAAGGGCCTTGAGAAGCTTGGTTACAAGATAGAGCCGGAAACCTTCTTCGACACGGTCACCGTCGATGTCGGCCACATGCAGGGCCTCATCCTGGGCGCCGCTGTCGCCGAAGGCGTCAACCTGCGCAAGGTCGGCACGACGAAGATCGGCATTAGCCTCGACGAGCGCACCCGTCCGGCGACGCTTGAAGCCGTCTGGCGCGCCTTCGGCGGCAACTTCGCCGTTGGTGACTTCGAGCCCGGTTATCGCCTGCCGAAGGATCTGCTGCGCACCAGCGATTATTTGACGCATCCGATCTTCCACATGAACCGCGCGGAAAGCGAAATGACCCGCTACATCCGCCGGCTCTCGGATCGTGACCTTGCGCTCGACCGCGCGATGATCCCGCTCGGCTCCTGCACCATGAAGCTGAACGCCACGGCGGAAATGCTGCCGATCACCTGGCCGGAATTTTCGGACATCCATCCTTACGTGCCGGCCGATCAGGCGCTCGGCTACCGCGAAATGATTGACGACCTGACGGAAAAACTTTGTGCGGTCACCGGTTACGACGCCTTTTCCATGCAGCCGAATTCCGGCGCACAGGGCGAATATGCCGGCTTGCTTACGATCCGCAACTACCACATCGCCAACGGCAACGGCCATCGCGACGTCTGCCTGATCCCGACCTCGGCGCACGGCACGAACCCCGCCTCGGCGCAGATGGCCGGCATGAAGGTAGTCGTCGTCAAGGTTCGCGGAAACGGCGACATCGACATGGACGACTTCCGCGCCAAAGCGGAAGAGCATTCGGCAAACCTCTCCTGCTGCATGATCACCTACCCGTCGACGCATGGCGTGTTCGAGGAGACGGTAAAAGAGATCTGCGATCTCGTGCACAAGCACGGCGGCCAAGTCTATCTCGACGGCGCCAACATGAACGCAATGGTCGGCCTATCCCGCCCCGGCGACATTGGCTCCGACGTGTCGCACCTTAACCTGCACAAGACCTTCTGCATCCCTCATGGCGGCGGCGGTCCGGGCATGGGCCCAATCGGCGTCAAGTCGCATCTGGCGCCTCACCTGCCCGGCCATCCGGAAACCGACGGCCGCTCCGGCGCGGTTTCCGCTGCGGCCTTTGGGTCGGCCTCAATCCTGCCGATCTCGTGGAGCTACTGCCTGATGATGGGGGGCGAAGGCCTGACGCAGGCAACCAAGGTCGCGATACTCAATGCCAACTATATCGCCGCCCGCCTGAAGGACGCCTACGGCGTGCTCTACAAGTCCGAGAGCGGCCGCGTCGCGCATGAATGCATCATCGACACGCGTCCGCTGGCCGATAGCGCCGGCGTCACCGTCGATGACGTTGCCAAGCGCCTGATCGATTGCGGCTTCCATGCACCGACCATGAGCTGGCCGGTCGCCGGCACGCTGATGATAGAACCGACCGAGTCCGAAACCAAGGCCGAACTCGACCGCTTCTGCGAGGCGATGCTGGCCATCCGCGAGGAGGCCCGCGCCATCGAGGAAGGCCGCATGGACAAGCTCAACAATCCGCTGAAGAACGCCCCGCACACGGTGGAAGACCTCGTCGGCGAATGGGACCGCCCCTACTCTCGCGAACAGGCCTGCTTCCCCCCGGGCGCCTTCCGCGTTGACAAATACTGGTCCCCGGTCAACCGCGTCGACAATGTGTATGGGGACAGGAACCTGATCTGCACCTGCCCGCCGGTGGAGAGCTATGCGGAGGCGGCGGAATAACACGCCCTCACGGCCCCTCCCCCTCGTGGGGAGGGTTTTCCGCCTCACTCTCCCAACCCGACGATGAAAAAAGGTCACGCCCGATGCCGAAAGACCAGAGCGAAGCCAGAATGCAAGCGCCCTGGTCGAAACCGGTGCTGCTCGCCCTCGAAGAACCAGGTCAATACATGACCATATCGACCACGCAGGCCGCCTCCTGGGCGCTGATCGAGGACTGGCCAATCGAAGACGGCCCCGCCCTCGATCGTGCTCTGCTGATCTGCGCCGACGTCATAAAGGGCAAGCGCACCAACGAAGAGGCGCGGAAGGCCTTCATCGATGCCGCGATCGAGGCTGGCATCGACATTCAAGGCTGATCGACGCTACCAGATTTTGCTTACCGCGGCGGGCCTCCCAAGCGACGCTTTGCGAACGACCTCAGGCCATCGGGCCGCCCAGCCGCCCTATGGCGAAAGGATGGATCTGATCGCCGGGCTCCCTCGGGAGGATTCCGATCCGTTGAACAAGCAGGGCATCGATAGCCGCAGCCGTCTGGATTTCGATATCTGTAGCCAAGATCGGACCACGGCTGACCATCCGAGGTTTCGTCTTTTAGTTTCAGCCCCTTTTATTGTTCCATTGCGCTACGGTTCTGTCCAAACGTGCAGCCTCAGCAGAAAGTTTGAATGAGCGACATCGTCGAATAAAGCGTTGTCAATCGAACCATATCGCAGGCTCGATCGCTTGCTGCCCATGATAGGCGACCGCCGCCTGCCCTCGCCGCTGGACGCTATTCAACCCGATCACTGGCTTTGCGAATATACAGCCGATCTGACGAACCTTCTCCATGTCCTCGGCCGGTTGGTCCGGCTGGAGCCTCGCCAGGCCGATCTGCCGCCTGAAGAGGCCTCCCAGTATCGAACGGCGTTCCAGGCTCAGATCGCGCGCTTGAACTGAGGCGACCACCGTTTTTCAGCTTCCGTGCCATTTCCGGACGCCCTGCTCGCCTTGCTGCGCTTACTGTTAACGAAACGCGTTCAGTTTTCCCTAAAATCTCTTCTGTATAGCGGCTTCTATGGAGACGTGAGGAAACGGCTGATGAATGTATCGAGCGTCATGAACACCGCTCTTTCGGGCATGCGCACCCAGACCAGCAAGGTCAGCGCGATTGCCAGCAACGTGGCGAACATCAGCACGCCCGGCGATAGCCGCGTCGATCCCGATACGCTGACTGCCAATGAAGGCCAAAGTGTCGATCCGCTCATGGAACTGACGAGCCTGATCCAGGCCGAGCAAAGCTTCAAGGCGAACGCCGTCGTTTTCGAGGCCGGCGCCGACATGTGGGAATTGCTGATGAGCATCAAGCGCGACTGACTTACCCGCGCAACTCTCTATGCAAGCAGCAGCCGCGCTGCAAAGCCGAGAACGACGGTCCCGAAGGCGATGATCAGCCCGCCAGAAATGCGGCGGATTAGCAGCGTGAGATCGCTTGAAATCCTGTCGCGGGCGAGATTGACCGCCGCGCTCAACGCCGTCCACCAGGCCATTGCACCGAAAAACACGCCGATGACGATCGCCGCGACTTCCGTCACCGTATTGCCGTCGACCAGACCAAGCCCCGCAAAGAGGCCTCCGAACGAAAGAAGCGCGCCGGGGTTCGAAATCGCCAGCAGGAAGGTCGAGGCGATCTTGCCGAAGAGATCGCGGGCGCCGACCTCCACGGCACCGGCAGGCGGGGTCACAAGATCGCGGATGCCGAGAAAGATGAGAAGCGCACCGCCGGCTGCCGCAATCGGCAGTGAATAATCGTCGACGGTGTGCGAGACCATTGCGAGACCGGCGGCCGCCACCAGTGCGTAGCACGCATCGCCAAGCGCCGCCCCAATACCGATGGCTGCACCCGATCGGAAACCACGATGAAGGCTGCGGTTGATGCAGAGCGTCGCGATCGGCCCCGGCGGCGCGGTGACGATGAGACCAAGAAGAGCGCCTTTGGCAAAGAGTAGAAGCAGCGTTTCGATGATCATACGGTAGAAACTGTTTCGCTGCCTGAAAGGGACAAATCAAAATAACAAAGCCGCCATCGCTGGCGGCTTCGATTGCGGCCTTGAAGAATTCAGTGCGCGGCAGGCACTACCGCGTCGCCGCGCGCGGCAAGCGCTGCGAGATCGGCGGGCTTCAGTTCCACGGATTCTCCGCAGCCGCAGGCCGATGTCTGGTTCGGGTTGGTGAAGGTGAAGCCCGAGCGCAGCGTCGTCGTCTCGAAGTCCAGTTCCGTGCCGAGCAGATAGAGGACAGCAGATGGCTCGACCCAGACCTTGGCGCCGTCGCGTTCGATCAGGTCGTCCTTGGCATTGGGTTCGGTCACCAGGTCGATGGTATATTCCATCCCGGCGCAACCGCCCTTCTTGATGCCGACGCGGATGCCCTTGGCCTCCGGTCCGGAATTTTCGACGATCGCCTTCACCCGCGCCGCGGCGGTGCCGGTCATGCTCATCACTGCAAAGCCCATCGGCTCATTCTCCTTCCACAACCCGGGTTAAGTTCGGGTGCTTCGAGTCTTAATGTAAAGCGCGCAGCTTAAGGCTTCAATACCAGCCTGCCGACTGCAGCTTTTCGGGATCATGCTAGTACCAGCCAACGGCAACCTGCGCCTCTTCCGACATGCGATCTGGAGTCCACGGCGGATCGAAGGTCATCGCGACCTCGACGCCGGATACGCCTTCAACCGCGCCGACGGCATTCTCTACCCAGCCCGGCATTTCGCCAGCAACCGGGCAGCCCGGGGCCGTCAGCGTCATGACGATCTTCACCATGCGGTCGTCCTCGATGTCGATCTTGTAGATCAGCCCGAGTTCGAAAATGTCGGCGGGAATTTCCGGATCGTAGACGGTTTTCAGCGCGCCGATGACGTCGTCGCTAAGGCGCGCCAACTCATCGGCAGGAATGCTCGAATGCACGATACCCTCGCGCACGTCGGTCTTCTGTTCGCTTTCGTCCAGGCTCATACGGACACTCCTCAAGCAAAGAACTTGCGCGCATATTCCAGCGCGTCGGCCAAGGCATCAACCTCGGCACGTGTGTTGTACATGCCGAAGGATGCACGGCATGTGGCGGTGACGCCGAAGCGTTTCAAGAGCGGCATGGCGCAATGGGTGCCTGCGCGGACCGCAACGCCCTGCCGGTCGATCACCATCGAGACATCATGAGGATGCAGGCCGGCGAGTTCGAAGGCGAAGATGCTGCCCTTGCCCAGCGCCGTTCCGAAGATGCGCAGCGAATTGATCGACCGCAGCCGCTCGGCGGCATAGGCCGTCAGATCGGCTTCATGGCGTGAAATCGCCTCGCGTCCGACCTTGTCCATGTAATCCAGCGCATAACCAAGGCCGATCGCCTGAACGATTGGCGGCGTGCCGGCTTCGAAGCGATGCGGCGGATCGTTGTAGGTCACGGCATCTTCCGTCACCTCGAAAATCATCTCGCCGCCGCCCTGGAACGGCCGCATCTCGCGAAGCCGCTCCTTTTTGCCGTAGAGCACGCCGATTCCCGAGGGACCGTAGAGCTTGTGGCCGGTCATCACGTACCAGTCGCAGTCGATATCCTGGACATCGACCGGCAGATGCACGGCACCCTGCGAGCCGTCGATCAAGACCGGAATGCCGCGCTCATGGGCGATGCGGCAGACTTCCTTGACCGGAACGATGGTGCCCAACGCGTTCGACATATGCGTGATCGCAACGAGCTTAGTGCGTTCTGTCAGGCTTTTCTCGAAGTCCTCGATATGGAAGGCACCTTCGTCGTCCACCGGCACCCAGACCAGCTTGGCGCCCTGCCGCTCGCGGATGAAATGCCAAGGCACGATATTGGAGTGGTGCTCCATGATCGAGACGACGATCTCGTCGCCCTCGCCGATCTTCGGCATGCCCCAGCCGTGCGCGACCGTGTTGATCGCCTCCGTCGAGGATTTCGTGAAGACGATGTCGTCGACGGACGGCGCGTTCAGGAAGCGCCGAACCTTTTCGCGCGCGCCCTCATAGGCTTCGGTTGCCGCATTGGACAGGAAATGCAGGCCGCGGTGCACGTTCGCATATTCGGTCGAATAGGTCCGCGAGATGGCATCGATAACCATTTGCGGCTTCTGGGCGGAGGCGCCGTTGTCGAGATAGACCAGCGGCTTGCCATAGACCTCCCGTGCAAGGATCGGAAAATCCTTGCGGATGGCTTCGACGTCGTAGGTGGCTGCCGGTGCTAACTTGTCCATGGCGGTATCCGATCAGGCGTGCTTTTCGAGCCAGGCCGAGATGACGCCTTCCAGCGCCTCGACCAGGGCTTCGTCTTCCAATTCCTCGACGATCTCGGCGACGAAGGCCTTGACGAGCATCGCCCGCGCCTTGTTCTCCGGAACGCCGCGCGCCATCATGTAGAAGAGATGATTGTCATCGATATCCGCAACGGTCGCGCCGTGGCCGCACTGGACGTCGTCGGCAAAGATCTCGAGCTCCGGCTTCGTCGAGAAGTCGGCATCGTCCGACATTAGCAGCGTGTTGCACGACATTTTCGCGTCGGTCTTCTGCGCATCGGGCGCAACCCGGATCATGCCCTGGAAGACGCCCTTGGCGCGGTCGAAGACGACGTTGCGGATGATCTCCGTCGAACCGGTGTGCGGAACGTTGTGGCCGAGCACCATCGTCACGTCGGTATGCGTATCGCCGCCGAGCAGGTTGATGCCCCGGAGCGTCAGGTCCGCACCCTCGCCTGTCACCTTGATGTGCAACTCCTGTCGCACCAGCTTGCCGCCCGCGTTGATGACGAACAGCTTCAGCTTGGCATTGGCGCCAAGATCGATGCGGATCTGGCCAAGATGCGTATCCTCGCCACCTTGCTGTTGCAGGATGATCCAGGTGAGTTCCGTGCCTTCGCCGATCGTGATGTCACTGACATGGGACACGAGTGCCTCATCGCCTGTCACCGACAGGTGACGTTCGATCACGATCGCCTTGACGTTTGCGCCAAACGATACGGGCAGGCGCGTATGGATCTGGCCGCCGGCATGGACGAGATCGATCTCCAGCGGCCTTTCCAATTCGGTACCCGCCGGAACATAAACGACATAGCCGTCGCGCACGAAGCTGCCGTTGATGCGGCCGACGGCATCATCCGCACCAAGCGCGCCGAGCCCCGCCACGGCCGAGCCGTCGATCAGGTGCTGCGCGTAACTGGAGATCTCAAGCTCGCCCGCAGTCGCACTTGGGTCGACATGGCCCTGCACGATCGAGAGAACCGAAGAACCTTCGATCAGCGGTTCGATCTCTTTCGATGCGGCGTCCCCGGCAACGGCCGGAACGGCGCGAAGTAGGTTCTTGAGGTCGGTATAATGCCAGGCCTCGATCCGCCGTGTCGGCAGGCCGCCCTTCTTCAGGTCGTCCAGCAGCCGGTCGCGGGTCGCCGTCACCGCGCCGTCACCGGGCAGTTCGCCGAATTGATTGTTGAAAGCCTCGATGAGCGCCGCTTCCGCGGCAGTCAGGCGGCTCGTCGTCTGCATGTTCATGAGACTCGTCCTTTCCGCCTGAATCAGGCTGCCGCTCCGATGATGTCGGCGTAGCCGTTAGCTTCCAGCTCGTGCGCCAGCGTCTTGTCGCCGGATTTGATCACCTGGCCCTTGTAGAGGACGTGAACGGTGTCCGGAATGATGTAATCAAGCAGGCGCTGGTAGTGGGTGATGACGACCACAGCGCGGTCGGGCGAACGCAGCGCGTTGACGCCATCGGCAACGATCTTCAGCGCGTCGATATCGAGGCCGGAATCGGTTTCGTCGAGCACGCAAAGCTGCGGCTGGAGCAGCGCCATCTGCAGGATCTCGGCGCGCTTCTTCTCACCGCCGGAAAAGCCGACGTTCAGCGGCCGCTTCAACATCTCGGTATTGATCTGCAGCTTGCCGGCTGCGTCCTTGACGAGACGCATGAAATCCGGCGTCTTCAGCTCTTCTTCGCCGCGCGCCTTGCGCTGCTCGTTCATCGCCACCTTCAGGAACTGCATGGTCGCGACGCCCGGGATTTCGACCGGATACTGGAAAGCCAGAAAAATACCTTTGGCGGCGCGCTCGGCGGCGTCGAGCTCGAGAATGCTCTCGCCGTTGTAAAGGATGTCGCCTTCGGTCACTTCATAGTCTTCGCGACCCGCAAGAATGTAGGAGAGCGTCGACTTGCCGGAGCCGTTCGGGCCCATGATGGCAGCGACTTCGCCGGCCTTCACTGTAAGGTCCAGGCCGCGGATGATCTCGGTGCCGTCTTCGGCGATGCGGGCGTGCAGGTTTCTGATTTCAAGCATGGTCATGTCCCATAAAAAGCAATCGGGTAAAGGCGCGCCGGGCGCGCCATCGCGTAGTGATTTCGGTTGGCGTCAGCCGACGCTGCCTTCGAGCGAGATGCTGATTAGCTTCTGCGCCTCGACGGCGAATTCCATCGGCAACTCCTGCAGGACTTCCTTGACGAAACCGTTGACGATCAGCGCGATCGCCGCTTCCGCCGGAATGCCGCGCTGCAGGCAGTAGAAGAGCTGGTCTTCGGAGATCTTTGAGGTGGTCGCCTCGTGCTCGAAATGTGCCGTCGAATTCTTCGCCTCGATGTAAGGCACGGTATGGGCGCCACACCTGTCGCCGATCAAGAGCGAGTCGCACTGCGTGAAGTTGCGCGCGTTCGACGCCCTGCGGTGAGCCGAAACCTGACCGCGATAAGTGTTCTGCGACACGCCTGCGGCGATGCCCTTGGAAATGATGCGGCTCGACGTGTTCTTGCCGAGATGGATCATCTTGGTGCCGCTGTCGACCTGCTGATGTCCGTTGGACACGGCGATCGAATAGAACTCCCCGCGGCTGTCGTCGCCGCGCAGGATGCAGGACGGATATTTCCAGGTGATCGCGGAGCCGGTCTCGACCTGCGTCCACGAAATCTTCGAGCGGTCGCCGCGGCAATCGCCGCGCTTGGTGACGAAGTTGTAGATGCCGCCCTTGCCCTGCGCATCGCCCGGATACCAGTTCTGGACGGTGGAATACTTGATTTCGGCATCATCGAGAGCGATCAGTTCGACAACGGCGGCATGCAGCTGGTTTTCATCACGCTGCGGCGCCGTGCAGCCTTCGAGGTAGGACACATAGGCGCCTTCCTCAGCGATAATCAGCGTGCGCTCGAACTGTCCAGTATTCTTCTCGTTAATACGGAAATATGTGGAAAGCTCCATCGGGCAGCGGACGCCCTTCGGCACGAAGACGAAGGAGCCGTCGGTGAAAACAGCGGAGTTCAGCGTCGCATAGTAATTGTCGGTCTGCGGAACGACCGTGCCGAGATATTTCTTCACCAGCTCCGGATGCTCGCGGATCGCTTCCGAGATCGACATGAAGATCACGCCGGCCTTCTTCAGCTCTTCCTTGAAGGTCGTCACCACCGAAACGGAATCGAAGACGGCATCGACGGCGATCCGCGACTTCTCGACGCCGGCGAGGATTTCCTGCTCGCGCAGCGGGATGCCGAGCTTTTCGTAAACCTTCAGCAGCTCCGGATCGACCTCGTCCAGCGACGACGGGCCGGAGGTGCTCTTCGGCGCGGCGTAGTAGTGGATATCGTTGAAATCAATCTTCGGATAGTCGACGCGCGCCCAGGTGGGCTCGTCCATCGTCAGCCAGCGCTTGTAGGCCTCAAGGCGCCATTCGAGCATCCATTCCGGCTCACGCTTCTTGGCGGAGATGAAGCCAATGATCTCCTCGGACAGGCCCTTGGGTGCCTTGTCCATCTCGATGATGGTTTCGAAGCCATATTTGTACTGGTCCACATCGATCTGGCGGACGCGTTCAACCGTTTCTTGGACGGCGGGCATATCGTTCTCCAATCTCGCCGGGTAAAGGTCCGGCAGCTTGTCTTGGGGCAGTTTTCCTTACCCCGTATGTAGGTGGCCAAAAGGGGTTTTTCAGCCCGATTGGCAAGCGGAAATTTGCGTTTCCGCAATTTAGTGAGGCGGTCAGGCCGCTTCCCCGGCCGGCCTGCACCGCCCGGCTATCTTCGCAAAGGCGGCGACCGCCCTGTCGATTTCTGCTTCCGTCGTCGCAAAGCCGAGTGAAATGCGCAGCGCCCCCATTTTCGGGTCGCAGCCCATGGCCACAAGAACATGGCTCTCGCCGACCTTGCCGGACGAGCAGGCGGAGCCCGCCGAAAGCGCGATGCCCTCGAGATCGAAGGCGATCTGGCCGGTCTCGGCCTTCAGGCCCGGAAGCGTGAAGAAACTCGTATTCGATACCCGCGGCGCGTCCGCGCCATAAATAAGCACATGGGGCGCCGCACGCCGCATACCGTCCTCAAGACGATCGCGAAGCCTTTCAAATCTGCTATTGCGGTCGTCGAATTCATCAAGCGCCGCGGCTGCGGCGGCACCAAAGCCAATGATGGCGGACGAATTTTCAGTCCCCGACCGGTGACCTTTTTCCTGGCCTCCACCGCGGATCAGAGGCCGCGGCATCAGAACCTCGCCGCGCGAAACAAGCGCACCGGCACCCTTCGGCCCGCCGAGCTTGTGTGAAGACACGATCAGGAAATCGGCGCCGAGCTCGTTGATGCCGAGCTTCAAGCGTCCTGCTGCCTGCACCGCATCGACGATGAGAAGTCCGCCGTACGTCTGTACGATCTTGGCGGCTTCGCGAACCGGCTGGACGATACCGGTCTCGTTGTTGACGAGCATGATCGCCACCATCGGCGGGCCTGAGGCCTTGTCGTGGGCCGCAAGCAATCTCTCCAGCGCTTCCAGATCCACGACACCCGCAGACGTGACCGGAATTTCGGTCGTCTTTTCAGCCGAAAAGCGACCGCCTTCACGCACCGCCGGATGCTCGATCGCCGAATAATAGAGATGGCCGATCGCAAGTGGCGTGCGTCCCATGCGGAAATCCGGCGTCAGCACCGTATTGACCGCTTCCGTCGCGCCGCTCGTAAAAACCACATGTGCCGGCTCGGCTCCAGTCAGTGCCGCAACCTGGCGGCGCGCGGCCTCGATTGCAGCGCGCACGGCGCGACCTTCTCCGTGGACCGAATTCGGATTTCCAAAGAGATCGAACGCGCTCAGAATCGCCTCGCGCGCTGCGCGATGCAGCGGCGATGTCGCGTTCCAATCAAGATAAAGGCGGGGCGGCGCCATGCTCTTTTGTCCTGCGCTTGATTCCAGTTAGGCTGCTACGGTTCATTTTTCTTGAAATGTCCGCCGAGCTTGCCTTATGACACTTCCACGATGCGTGGATCGCATACAAGTTTCGAATTGTTCTAAACTGCGTTTTAGAAAAGCTGACAACGTTCGTCAAGTCTAAGCGCCAGGAACGCGAAAATAAAAACCCGGAGTACCGATGCCCGAAGTCATTTTCAACGGCCCAGCCGGCCGTCTTGAAGGCCGCTACCAGCCCTCCAAGGAAAAAAGCGCGCCGATCGCCCTTATCCTGCATCCGCACCCGCAGTTCGGCGGCACGATGAACAATCAGATCGTCTACCAGCTCTTCTACATGTTCCAGAAGCGCGGGTTCACGACATTGCGCTTCAATTTCCGCAGCATCGGCCGCAGCCAGGGCGAATTCGACCACGGCGCCGGCGAGCTTTCGGATGCCGCTTCAGCACTCGACTGGGTTCAGAGCCTGCATCCCGATTCGAAGACCTGCTGGGTGGCAGGCTATTCCTTCGGCGCCTGGATCGGCATGCAGCTCCTCATGCGCCGTCCGGAAATCGAAGGCTTCATGTCGATCGCGCCGCAGCCGAACACCTACGACTTCTCGTTCCTGGCGCCCTGCCCGTCCTCCGGCCTGATCATCAACGGCGAAGCCGACAAGGTCGCACCCGAGAAGGATGTTAACGGTCTGGTCGAGAAGCTGAAGACGCAGAAAGGTATTCTGATCACCCACCGCACGGTGCCGAATGCCAATCACTTCTTCAACGGCCAGGTCGACACGCTGATGGCCGAATGCGAGGATTACCTCGACCGGCGCCTCAACGGCGAACTGGTGCCGGAGCCAGCTGCGAAGCGCATTCGCTGACAATCAAATATCAGTGGCGCCGAGCTCGAATGTCGGCGCCACGAAACCGTCGATCAGCCGGGGCGCTATCTGTCGCATTCCGATCTTCTTCAGCACGTGCTGCGAGGCGAAGTTTTCCGGATGCGTGAAAGCGATGAAGCGCCCGGCGAACCCCTCGGCGAAGAACCACTTGGCAAGCGCGCTCGCTACCTCCGTCGCATAGCCCTTTCCCCATTCCTCCTCGCGAAGCGCATAGCCAAGTTCGAATTCGTTCTCGTCGCGATCATGCATTGAAATTCCGGCGCGGCCGATGAAGCGTCTGTCACCTCTGCTCAGCAGCTTGTATTTCGTCGTACCGTCCCGCGCTTGTTCCTTGATCCAGTTCGCAAGCCGTTCCTCACACTTTTCCATATCCCAGGGTGCGCCGCCTGACATATAGCGCGTCGTGCCTACCGTTGAATGCAGCGCCATGATAAGCCCTGCATCCGCTGCGTCCCACATTACCAGCCGCAGCCGCGGTGTTTCCAGAATGATCTCTTCCGTCATCGTGACCTCGCAAGAATGCCGCCGCTGACGGGCTGTCGAACGCCGGTCGTGCCGGGAAAGGTGAGCGGCAGTGCCTCCAGCGACCGCACCGCGAGATAGGCCCAAGCTTCGGCCTCCATGGCATCGCCGTTGAAGCCAGCGTCCTCGGCGGAGATCACCGTGGATTTCTGCTGCGCAGCGAGATCGGCAAGGTCCCGCATGATTGTGTGGTTCAGCCGCCCGCCGCCGCAGATGACATAAAGGGCCGGTGTCACCGGTAGGTGACCGGTCGATTTGATGATCGAGGCCGCAGCGACATAAGCAAGCGTGCGGGCACCGTCGGCAAGTTCGGCGTCCTTGCCGTTCGGCGGCAGAAAGTCGTTGCGGTCGAGCGACCGACGTTTCCCGGCCGTAAAGAACGGACTGTTCAGGTATCGGTCGGCTAGTTTGGCGACGATCTTGCCTTCCGACGCGATCATGCCGCCCTGATCGAACGGTATTCCGGCGTGGGTCTCGACCCATTGATCGATCAAGCTGTTTCCCGGCCCGCTGTCGTAGGCGGCGATTGCGCTTTCGGCGCCGATATAGGTCAGGTTCGAAATGCCGCCAATATTGACGAAGCAGACCGGCAGTTTGGTGCCTCGAACAGTCCCCGCCAGCGCTGCGTGATAGGCCGGCACGAGCGGCGCGCCCTGACCGCCGTGCAACATGTCGTTGGCGCGCATGTCGTAGACGACCGCAATGCCGGTTTCCCTCGCAAGCAGTGGCCCGTCGCCGAGCTGGACGGTCAACGCTTCGTCCGGCCGGTGCAGCACGGTCTGGCCGTGGAACCCTACGACGTCGATCGAGCTGCGATCCAGACCGTGACGATTGAGAAATTCCGCAACGGCAGATGCATGACGTATCGTCAGTTCGCGCTCGATCGCCGCAAGCTCGCCGGGGCGCTCTTCGCGCCTGCGGATGGATTTTGCCTGTTCGAGCGCAAGCTTCAGCCTGTCGCGAAAGGCCGGATCGTAAGGCATACCCAGGAACAGCCCGCGTTCCACGTGGGCTTCACCGTCCGTGCGAACCAGGGCGACATCGATCCCGTCCATCGACGTACCGCTCATCAGGCCGATCGCGGTTCTTATTTTTCCCATCCATCCTCCAAAACATTCCGAACGGAATAGTGCACTTTCGGCAAAACAGTGCTAAACGCGCCGCGGCACTTCAACAAGTATCAATCCGACACCCCGAAGAGACGAAGTCATGTCCGAGTTCAAATCCGATTTCCTGCGCACATTAAAAGAGCGCGGCTTCATTCATCAGATCTCCGATGAATCGGGCCTCGACGAATTGTTCGCCAAGGAAACCGTGACGGCCTATGTGGGCTACGACGCTACGGCGACCAGCCTTCACATCGGCAACTTGATCTCCGCGACCATGCTCTACTGGCTGCAGGAAACCGGCCATCGGCCGATTGCACTGATGGGTGGCGGCACCTCGATGGTCGGCGACCCCTCGTTCCGCGACGAGCAACGCAAGCTCCTTACGCCCGAGGCGATCGCGACCAACATCGAAGGCATTAAGAAAATCTTCTCGCGTATCCTGCGTTTCGGCGAAGGCAAGACTGATGCGACGATGGTCAACAATGCCGATTGGCTGATGAAGCTGAACTATGTCGAGTTCCTGCGCGATGTCGGCCGCCACTTTTCGGTCAATCGCATGCTCTCCTTCGACAGCGTAAAGCTGCGTCTCGACCGCGAGCAGTCGCTCTCTTTCCTCGAATTCAACTACATGATCATGCAGGGCTACGACTTCGTCGAGCTCAGCCGCCGCTATGGCTGCCGCCTGCAGATGGGCGGATCGGATCAGTGGGGCAATATCATCAACGGCGTGGACCTCGGTCACCGCATGGGGACGCCGCAGCTATACGCTTTGACAACACCGCTGCTGACGACGAGTTCCGGCGCAAAAATGGGCAAGTCTGCCTCCGGTGCCGTCTGGCTCAACGAGGATGTCTTCAGCCCCTACGACTTTTGGCAGTACTGGCGCAACACGGAAGATGCCGACGTCGGCCGCTTCCTGAAGATCTTCACACGTCTGCCGCTTTCCGAAATCGCCAAACTGGAGACCCTCGGCGGATCGGAAATCAATGAAGCGAAGAAGATACTTGCGACCGAGGCGACCGCGATCGTCCACGGACGCGAGAATGCAGAGAGCGCAGCCCAAACCGCACGTACGACCTTCGAGGAAGGTCGCGTTGCCGAGAACCTTCCTTCCGTAGATGTTCCCGCCTCCGAACTCGACGCCGGCATCGGCTTGCTTTCGCTGATGGTCCGCGCCGGCCTTGCCGCCTCCAACGGCGAAGCCCGCCGTCATGTGCAAGGCGGTGCGGTGCGCATCAACGACCAGGCGGTCAGCGACGAGCGCCGGCTGATCGGCAGCGGCGAGATCACCGCCGATGGCGTCATCAAGCTCTCGCTCGGTAAGAAGAAGCACATCCTGGTCCGCCGCGCCGCCTGACCGGCACGCTATCGAACCTAAAGGAAGCCGGCCCCCGCGCCGGCTTTTTTATTGGAACTCGAAGATGTTACGGAAAACGCCTGGCGCGATAATCGACAGCGGATTGATCTGCATGGCCGGATGGTCGAATTTGCCCGTCAGCTTGAATGTGATGCCGATCAGGCCGCGGTCCGAACCGTTCCCGAGAATGATGCCGATGACCGGCAGTTCCGCAAACAGCCGATTCAAGCCATAGGCCGGCATGAAGGTGCCGGTCATATCCATGTTGCCGCGCTGATCGCGGATCACGCCCTGGAACGTGGCCCCGATCTGATCGCCGCGCACCACGCCGTTTTCGACACCGATCACGCCGCCGCGCGAGACGATGCGCGCGAAGCCGCGCTGGAAGCGCTGCGCCGACGTGTCGATGTTGCGTTTGACGGCGGAATTGAGACTGCGCTGATCCTCGCCGACCGGCGTTGAAACGATCGAGTGCAGGCGTTGTTCGTTGATGATGGCGAAGCGGCGTATGTCGACGGAGCCATCCCAATCACCGCCGTTCCCAAGCCTGACCGACATGTTGAGCAAGCCGCCCTGCATGTGTTGGTAGAAATCTGCAAAGCGCGAGACGGCACCGGCGTCGCCGCTGGTGATGTTCAGGACACGGCCTTCTCTAGTCTGGCTGACAACCGCCTCACCGCTGCCGGTGACGCCGGAGAAATTCAGTGCCTGCAGCCGGTCACCGCGCGAGATGTAAGTGGCCTCCAGATTGCGGATCTTTTCATCGTTGAAGCCGACGACGCTGCTGAGCTTCGCACGAACGGAGACGTTGGAGCTGCCGCCGTCTTCGTCGCTATTGCCCTGCCCGTTCTTCAATCTCGCAAGAATCGGGCGCACATCAGCCGTGTCCCCCGATAGCGAAACGTCGAAATTGCCCCTGTTACGCCTGATCGATAACGCGAAGTCGTCAAGCGACGAAAGTCGCACGCGGTCGAAATCGGCGGATGCCAGATCGCCCTTGTTGAGGACAAGCGAGCCGCTGGCACCGAAGCCGTCGCCCTCCAGGCGGAAACTCCTGATTTGCGTGTTCTCGGGCGGCCCCGATACTTCGAATTCCGCCGTTGCGCCGATCCCGCTTCCCTTCGCCCAGCCGATCCAGGGCAGCTGCAGCGACGCCTTGTCGAGATCGATCCGAACGTTCTGGCGTTCCTCATCGATTTTCGTCAGCTGCATTGTCAGGCTGCCGTCGATGATCCCGGATAGGCCAGGAAGCACCTTTGCGCGCTGAGCGTTGTTCAGCGTCGCCGTGATGATGCGCTGCGGCTTGATACCGGACGATTTGTCCGTCGGTTCGACGAGTTCGATTTCGGCGACTACGCCGTCGATCTGGCCTTCAGCATCGAGCGTCACCTGCCGTGGATCGGCGTCGAGCGTGCCGTTCAGATTATTGATCATCCGGCCCGACACCGGCTTGCCGATATCGACACCACTGAGCTGCATCGCCGCCTTCCATTCCGGCGGCGGAGGATTCTGCGATCTCAGAAGGCCGAGCCGCGCCTCGACGTCGGCGGTGATCTTGCCCTTGAGGTCCCCGGCCATGAGGCCGGCGCGCTGCAGGACCTGGACCGGTTTATAAGTCAGGAGTTCGCCCACCGCATCGGCATCGCCGGAGATCGCGAGCTTCATCTCCGCCATCAGCGGTTTTTCGTAAGTTGAGGGCAGCACGAAGGTGCCCTCTCCGAGGCTGACAGAACGGCCTGACGCGAAATAGGAGGTGCCGCTCTTGATCGAAATGACCGCCCGCTGGCCGGTCAGGTCGAAATGGGCGGATGTATCGCGAATCGGCGGAATATCACCCGCCACGTTCATGCGTGCATTAGCGATATCGAAATTGATACGGATCTGCTCGTCGCCGAGCCTCAGCCCCTTGCCGACGGCCTCATCCAGTTTGCCGGACGGGATGAATACGGAAATCGACGCATTGGCGACCGTACCGCCGAAGAGATTTCCAAGTACCCAATCGCGCGCCCTGGGCGCCATCCAGAACGGCCAGAGCTGCTTGATCGCAGCCGTCTGAAGCTGCTGCGATTGTCCGGCGAAACTGATTTCCGGTGATTTGTCGCCAAAATTGACATGAAGCGATCCGAACAGCTGCCCCAGAGGACTGGAAACCGTCATGCCCGTGAACTGCAGCTCCCGCGGGGCGACGAGATAGCGGCCCATCGCCTGGAGATCGAAAGCCAGCGGCTGTTCGCCCGACCCCACTGGAGCAGCCGTGCCGCCGCTGATCAGGAGATCGATGCCAAAGCCCTTACCAGCCGCCGGATCGAGCTTGTCGAGGTCGATGATGGCGCCGTTGAACGGAACGGAGGTGTTGCCGAATTGCGCTTGCGATCTTGCGATCTCAAGCGTCTGTTTCGTGAAGTCGTAGCCGAGATTGATGCGGCCGCCGTTCAGCTGCTGCTCGTCTCCATCGAGATAGATCAACCCCGGCGCAATATCTGCCCTGGCAGCGAGGGACGGCGCGACATCGCCAGCGCCGCGTACGGCGGAAACGCCAACGTCCGCAAAACTGTTCACGCCCTGCCGGATTTCCCCAAGCACGTTTCGCTTCAGAGTAAATGGCGTCAGATCGGCATGGGTGAGCTTCGCCGTAAATCGTGAGGCTTTCCCGGCGCTCTTTTCAGCAAGCACGTCCAGCATCGCCACTTCGCCATTGATCGCCACCTCGCCCGTCAAATGCATCGAAGACGGCCCCGAATGCGCGAAGACCAGATTGTCGACCACCATCGAAAGCGGACCGTTGACGGTGTCTGCGAGCTTGATGTCGATGCCGGAGAGACGGACAGTATCCGTTCCCCCACGTTCGACAAAGTCGTCCAGGATATCGAGATGGGAAAACGCCGCTTCCATCGCCTGCGGAATTGCGTCGATGCGAAGCTTGCTTAAGTCCACCGAGCCACCGGATGACAGAAGCGCCGTGTCGAGCGCAATATCCTCGGCTTCGATCGCCGTCACGGCCACACGTCCACGAAAGAGCGCAAACGGATCGAGCGCCATGCGCATCGCGCCGGTCGTCGACAGATGCTGCCCGCTTTGCTGATCGATGATATTGACGTTACGGGCTTCAAGCGCGAGCTGCGCACCGGATGTGAAACGGATGACGGTCGACCCTACCTCTGCCCGATAGCGGGGACCTATCGCCGAATTCAACGCGGTCTGCGCCTGGCGCGACAGCGTCGTGTCGAACATGCCGCTTTCGATAGTGAAAATGATCGCCGCCAGAACAAAGAGGATAGCGGCAACGCAACCAGCCGTCACATTTGCCGCACGCCGGACGCGTGAGCGCGGCGGCGGCGGGCAATGCACGATGATCGGGTCTTCGGCCTGTGCGGAGGGAAGCTCATGCAGTGCGACGATATCTTTCTTGCAAAACGTAATTTTTTCGCCGCGAATCGCCGCCATGCGCTTTGGATAACCCCTGAGTTAGAATCTGACCGCCCCGGTCTGGCTGGACGAATTGAGCTTCAATATATATCCGCCGATCACAGTGTCATCCATAAACTCGGCGAAAGAAAGGTTACCACACATGGCGGTTCTCGGCATCGGCGCCACGGCCCCGGATTTCAATCTTCCCCGCGACGGCGGCGGACGGGTATCGCTTTCCGATTTCCGCGGAAAGTCGCTGGTTCTGTTCTTCTATCCGAAGGACGATACGACCGGCTGCACGGCGGAATCGCTGGCCTTCACCGCTCTGGCCGACGACTTCGACGCCGCCGGGGCGGCGGTCATCGGCATGTCACCCGATTCGGTCAAATGCCACGAACGCTTCATCAAGAAGCACAGCCTTTCGGTCGCGCTCGCGTCGGACGAAGAGAAGACGACCCTGCAGGCCTACGGCGTCTGGAAGGAAAAGAGCATGTACGGCCGCAATTTCATGGGCGTCGAGCGCACGACCTTCCTGATCCGCACTGATGGCACGGTCGCGATGATCTGGCAGAAGGTCAAGGTGCCCGGCCATGCTGAAGACGTTCTGAAGGCCGTCAGGAACCTCAGCGCATGAACGCGCTTTCGATGACATCGCTGCGTGGCGGCGCGATCGACGCCATCTGCTCCGCCGATCTCGATCGCAAGACAGCCCTCGCACAGGAAGCGGCGACCCGCTGGTTCGCACGAAGGGTTTCCCTGCGTTCGCCGCGTGATGCGCCGCTGCCGGAGAGGCCCGGCCGGCCGGAAAAGCCGGCATTGGTGCCCCCGACACAGGTCGAGAGACGCTCGCTGCACACCGTCAACGGCCGTATCGCGCTGCTTCACGCGATCGCGCATATCGAGCTCAATGCCGTCGATTTAGCGCTCGATATCGTTGCGCGTTTTGCAACCGAAGCGGTTCCGAATTCGTTCTTCGACGGATGGATGCAGGTTGCCTTCGAGGAAGCGAAGCACTTTCGCCTCGTCCGCGAGCGCCTGCGGGATCTCGGCGCCGACTATGGCGACATGCCCGCCCATGACGGCCTATGGCAGGCCGCGCACGCGACAAGGAACGACCTCACGGCACGGCTTGCCGTCGTCCCACTGATTCTCGAAGCCCGCGGCCTGGACGTCACGCCGTCCTTGCAGGCGAAGATGCGCGAAACCGGCGATCTCGCAAGTGCAGCGGTGCTCGATGTCATCTACAACGATGAAAAGGGCCATGTGGCAGTTGGCGCCAAGTGGTTCCGCTTCCTCTGCGCCCGCGGACGCCGCGACCCAGCGCAGACCTTTAAGGACCTGGTGCGCGCAAACTTCCGGGGGCCGCTGAAGCCGCCGTTCAACGATCTGGCGCGCGCGGAAGCCGGGCTCACGCCTTCTTTCTATCGTTCGTTGACTTCAACTAGCAATTTGTAACCTATACATGCATTAACGAGCCAGCTTGGGTATTTGTTAACCATAACGATGTGTAATCACTCCTGATCGAAGCACGGGCGCATCAATTGGGAGATTCTCCGTGACGCACGCACAGCATAATCGCGTATTCGGCAAGCGTTCGCAGGAACATATCCTCATTCTCGCCAGCGGCGACAAAGTCCGGCACGTAACCATAAAGCCGTGGATGGCAGCGCTTGCCTTCTGCTTTACCGGCGTCTTGGTGATCGGCTATCTGCTTGCAACCTCCTACCTCGTCCTTCGCGACGACCTGATCGGCGCCACCATGGCGCGCCAGGCCCGCATGCAGCATGATTATGAAGATCGCATCGCGGCTCTGCGTGCGCAGGTCGACCGGGTCACCTCGCGTCAGCTGCTCGACCAGCAGCTGGTGGAGGACAAGGTTGACAAGCTCATGGAGCAGCAGATGGCGCTGACCTCGCGCCATGGCAAGCTCGGCTCCCTCCTCGACCGTGCCGAAAATTCCGGGCTGACGGGGAAGGATGAGACCGTGGTGCCGGTCCAATCCTTCGAACCCGCGACGAGGGATAAACGTGCATCCCTTTCAGGGGGTGCCGAGGCCATAGGCAAGCTGCTGGCAGGCACCGGCGAACCGGCCGGCGCGGCGCCCGGCAATTCCGCACTCGCCTATGTACCAGCACCCGAAACCATCGGCGATCGTGCCGACCGACTGTTCTCGAAGGTCACGCTTTCGCTGAAAGGCGTGGAAGAAGATCAGCGCGCCCGTCTCGAACAATTGACGGCGGATGCAGGCAATGCCGCCAACAGTATCGAGAAAGTCCTGACCCGCTTCAGGATTGCTGTGCCGGAACAGGCTGCCGTCAAGTCCGCGGATGACAGCGCCGTAGGCGGCCCGTATGTCGAGCCGGAAAACGGCGACGATTTCAACAATTCCCTCGCGCAGCTCGATGCCGCCTTGACGCGCCTTGAAGCCGTTCGCAGCACGGCCGAAACCCTCCCGTTCCGCAATCCGGCGATCGGCAAGGAAATCACCAGCCCCTTCGGCAATCGGCGCGATCCCTTCCTCGGCCGCCTCGCCTTCCATTCCGGCGTTGATTTCCGCTTTGCCCCGGGTGAGAGAGTGCGTCCTACAGCCCCGGGCACGGTCGTCAATGCGGGCTGGACAGGCGGCTACGGCAACATGGTCGAGATTGATCACGGCAACGGCGTTTCCACCCGTTACGGCCATATGTCGCAGATCCTGGTGAGGGCCGGCGATACGGTCGGCCGGTCGGATGTGATCGGCCTTGCCGGTAGCACCGGCCGCTCGACGGGTACGCATCTGCATTACGAGGTACGCCAGAACGGCCGCGCGGTCGATCCTGTGTATTTCATGAATGCCGGTCTTAAACTTGCCACTTACATCAAATAATCAACTGCAGTAACGACAGTTTTACCTATACGAGCGCCGCAGGGCCCGTATTCCTTGACTTGCAAGCCGTTTGGGATTATGTCGCGCTGCATTGCGGCATGCAATCCTGCCGACTCAACAGAGTATGGCCGAACCTGAACGGAAATAGTTTCCCCCTTGACGACATTTGCTGATCTTGGCCTGAGCCAAAAAGTGCTTTCCGCCGTTACCGACGCCGGCTACACGATCCCCACTCCTATCCAGGCAGGAGCAATTCCGTTCGCCCTGCAGCGCCGTGACATTTGCGGGATCGCGCAGACCGGTACGGGCAAGACGGCATCCTTCGTGCTGCCGATGTTGTCACTCTTGGAAAAGGGCCGTGCCCGTGCCCGCATGCCGCGGACGCTCATCCTCGAGCCGACGCGCGAACTCGCCGCGCAGGTCGCTGAAAACTTCGAGAAGTACGGAAAGAACCATCGCCTGAACGTGGCGCTGCTGATCGGCGGGGTATCCTTCGAAGACCAGGACCGCAAGCTCGAGCGTGGCGCAGACGTCCTCATCTGCACACCCGGCCGCCTGCTCGACCATTTCGAGCGCGGCAAGCTCCTGATGAGTGCCGTCGAAATCTTCGTCATCGACGAGGCAGATCGCATGCTCGACATGGGCTTCATCCCCGATATCGAGCGTATCGCCAAACTCATCCCCTTCACGCGCCAGACGCTGTTCTTCTCGGCGACCATGCCGCCGGAAATCCAGAAGCTCGCCGACCGGTTCCTGCAGAATCCGGAACGCATCGAAGTCGCAAAGCCGGCCTCCGCCGCCGCGAACATCACGCAGCGCTTCGTCGCCTCCCACGGCAAGGATTACGAGAAGCGCGCCGCCCTGCGAGAGCTCGTCCGTGCGCAGGAAGAGTTGAAGAACGCGATCATTTTCTGCAACCGCAAGAAGGACGTGGCCGACCTCTTTCGTTCCCTGGAACGCCATGGCTTCTCCGTCGGTGCGCTCCACGGGGACATGGACCAGCGTTCGCGCACGAATATGCTTCAGAGCTTCCGTGACGGGCAGCTGCAACTGCTCGTCGCCTCCGACGTCGCCGCCCGCGGTCTCGACATTCCTGACGTCAGCCACGTCTTCAACTTCGATGTTCCGATCCATGCCGAGGATTACGTGCACCGCATCGGCCGCACTGGCCGCGCGGGCCGTTCCGGCGCTGCCTTCACCATCGTCACCAGCCGTGACCAGAAACATGCCGACGCGATCGAAAAGCTGATCGGCGAGAAGGTCGAATGGCTGAGTGGCGATCTTTCCGCTCTTCCGCCTCCGGAACCGGGCCGCGAAGACGATCGCCCGCGCCGCGCGGGTAGCCGGGATCGCGACAAGGGCGGCCGTGGCCGCCCTAAGGAACGCCGGGTTCATAAAAATGATGTCGGCGCCGAGGATAATGCCGTCGAAGCCATCGAAGCAGCAGCACCAGCAAAGGCCGAAAGCGTGAAGCACGAGCGCAAAACAGAAAACAAGCCGCAGAACAGCGCGCGCAACTCTAGGCCCTACCCGGCAAACGACGACAGTCGTGACCGCCGCCGCTATCGCGACCACGACGACGGCCCGACGCCCGTCGGTTTCGGCGACGACATTCCCGCTTTCATGCTGATCGCGGCAAACGCCAAGATCTGATCGTCCGATGGGCAAGCCTGGCATCGATTTTCCGGGTCTCGGCGTCGGCATGGTGATTTTGCGCGACCGCAAGATCTTGCTTTACAGGCGCATTGGTGCGCCCGAAGCCGGTCACTGGAGCATCGTCGGCGGCAAAGTCGACCATATGGAGCCAACAGCCGAAGCCGCGCGCCGCGAAGCCGAGGAAGAAACCGGATTGACGATTGCTCGAACCGAACTTCTCGGTCACGCGGAAGTGATTTCAGGCCCTGACGCGCAGCATTGGGTCTCGTTTCTCTATATCGCTCGACAGGTCGAAGGCGATCCTCAGCTGACGGAGCCGGAAAAACTCTCGGATTTCGGTTGGTTCACGCGATCCGAACTGCCGACTCCGCTCTCCGACTTCGCCAAGGCCGCAATCGGTTATCTGGACAGCGAAGACTTCCGCTGATTATTCGGCTCTGAGCGACGCCTCGTAGGCAAGCCGGACCCATTTCGCCATTTCATCCGGATCGTCATAGGCGGCTTCCGGGATCGACCAGTAGGGCATTTTAACCGGATTGCCTTTCTTGCCCTCATAGACCCATTGGCTGGAGCCCGCTGCGGCAAATTCCGGCGAGCTCTCGCCGTCCGCCTTGAGCAGCACCTCGCCGCCGACTTCGACGGCGACGATGCGGCCGAGGTGATAGATGCCCTTGCCGCCGAACATGCGCTTGATCGTCACGGGACCGAGCCCCTGAAACATTTCCTCTATACCAGCCGCGTCCATTTCTATCCTTTCAGTATGCCGCCTGCCGCGGCAATCGCCTCCGGTGTATCCACGTCGAGATGCGCGCTCTCGCCGATGTCGACATCGACGACCGGTAGCCCTGCCGTCTCGATGATGTGGCGCGCACCGACATCGCCTTCGAGCGCAAGCACTGGATGATACAGTGATCGTGGCAGAATGACGGGATTTCCGCGCTTGCCTCCGGAGACCGCCCGAACGATCGCCCGGCCTTCGGCCTGCTCGAATGCGCTGATCAAATGATCGAGGTCCGCCGTCGAGACCCCCGGCATATCCGCAAGCATGACGAGGACGCCGTCTGCGCCGCCCGCATGGGCATTCGCGAAGCCGGCCGCGAGAGAGCTTGCCATGCCGGAAGCATAATCAGCGTTGAAGACCAGCTGCACGCTCAAGCCATCAAGTGCGACTTCAATCTCGGCACGGCGATGACCCGTCACGACCGTGACTGACGAAGCCCTGCTGGCAACAGCAATCGATGCCGAGCGGCGCACCAGCGGCATGCCGTCGAATTCGGCCAGCAGCTTGTGCCGGCCGCCCTCGCCCATGCGGCGCGCCCGGCCGGCGGCAAGCAGGACGATCGCAACGGAAGCATCCGCACGTTTCCTGGCAGGCACGTCGCGCGGCTGTGGCCGCGATTGTATCTCCATCAGCAGGCCTCCGACGCCCATTCCGGTGACGTCGCGCGCGCGCGGTTCCTCGCCGGCCAGGATGCGGTCGAGAACCCAGTCGAAGCCGTTTTCCTTCGGGCTGCGGGCACAGCCCGGAGCGCCGACGACATAAGTTTCGCCGATGCGGCCAAGGACCATCAGATTTCCCGGATCGACCGGCATGCCGACACTTAGGATGCGCCCGCCCGCGTCGCGTATCGCTTCCGGAATGACATCCGCCGCGTCGATGACCGCCGAGGCGCCGAAAACGACGACGAGCTTCGGCGCGTCCTCCGGAATCGCCATGACATCCTTGATCGAGGCCGCAAGCGCCTTAGCCTCATGGGGCACGCGCCGCTCCCGCGACAGCCGGTTGCCGGAAGCGGCCAGTCGCCGCTCCAGGATGCGCGCCGTCTTGTCCATCACCGACACCTTCAACGAGGGCAGCTCCGTGGCAATCAGCGAAACGGCGTGATCGGCAAACGGTTTCACCTGAAATGGTGCGGTCGCGCGGAGCTCGGCGCAGGCAGTATCGATCTTCGCACCTGGAACCGCCAGCGGAATAACCTTGAAGGTCGCCACCATGTCGCCCGCGCTGACATGCGTATGGTCTGCAAGACAGGCGAGCGTGATCGCAGGATCGATGCGGTTCAGCCGATCGACAGCTTCCCGGTTAGCCACAAAAAGCCCGTCCGTCGAGGCATAGATGTTCACGCGGCCAGTCGCTGCCTCCGAAAAGCGGAGATGATCCGGAGCGATCGCCTCACCCAGCCGCGCGGCGGCTTCGTCCTCGCCGAGGTCGCCGTCCTCGAGGCGCGCCGCAACAATCTTCTCCACTCCCGATTTCTTCAGCCACACAACGTCCGCAGCATCAACCACATGTCCTTTCGGCAGCGTCCCGTCCGCCATCTTAATCGAATGGGCGAGCACGAGCCCTTCCGCACCGTTGACACCGAATTCGCCAAAGATCATGCCTTGTCGCCTTTCGGAGACGTGATGTCGCGCGAGCGCAGTGCCTGGATGATCTGCCCAAGAACCGCGACGGCGATCTCCGCCGGGCTGGAGGCGCCGATATCAAGCCCGATCGGGCCCTTGATCCGGGCCAGCTCGCCGTCGGAAAAACCTTCCTTCTTCAGCCGATCGAGACGCGAGCCGTGGGTCTTGCGGCTGCCGAGCGCGCCGATATAGAAGCAGCCGGTCCGAAGCGCCTCGGCAATCGGGAAGTCGTCGATCTTCGGATCGTGCGTGACCGCGACGACGGCCGTGTAGGCATCGAGTGGACGGTCCTTCAGGACATCGATCGGCCAATCAGCCGTCAGGTCTGTCCCGGCGAAACGCTCCGGCGTTGCAAAGGCAGTCCGCGGATCGATGATGCGGACGTCGAAGCCGGCAAGCGCCGCCATCTGCGCCAGGACCTGGCTGATATGCACTGCCCCGATGATGACGATATGCGCCGGCGGCAGATGCACGTTGAGAAAGTATCTGCCGCCATCGATCTCGCAAGTGGCGGACTTGCCAGAGCGGAATGCCGCCGCCACCGCATCACCGAGCGCGCCATCGACAGGCCCGCCTTCGAGGATCACACGATCCGTTCCACGCTCCAGGTCCGTAACCAGCATCACGGCCTTGCGCGCCCGGCGGGCGGCGTTCAGGCGCTCCAGATTGGCAATGTCCATCAGCCGAGCCTTTCGACAAAGACGCGGATGCGGCCGCCGCAGGATAGCCCGACGCGCCAGGCAGTCTCGTCGGCAACCCCGAATTCCAGCATCTTCGCCTTGCCGTCGCCGATCACGTCCATCGCCTCGGCGATGACCGCACCTTCGACGCAGCCGCCGGAGACCGAGCCCTCGAAATTGCCGTCGCCATCGATCACCAGATGGCTGCCAGCGGGGCGCGGAGCCGAACCCCAGGTTTCGATGACGGTCGCGATCGCCACGTCGCGGCCGCTCTTCTTCCATTCCTCCGCCGCCATCAGCGGATCGAGGCGGAAAGACGTCTCGCTCATGCCATGCCTTTCATTTTCTCGAGATAACGCCGCCGATCGTGTGTCGGCGATCTGCCTGCGCCGAGCGCCACAGCAAGGTCGCTCAAGGAGGATAGATTGTGAACCGGACGGAATTCGTCAACATGCGGCAGCATGGCGCGAACGCCGCGAGCCCGCGGCTCGAAGCCATCGAAGCGCAGAAGCGGGTTCAGCCAGATCAGCCGCCGGCAGGATCGGTGTAGCCGGTCCATCTCTTCGGCCAGCAACTCGATGCCTTCCCGCTCCAACCCGTCGGTGATCAGCAGCACCAGGGCTCCCTGGCCGAGGACGCGGCGCGCCCACAACCGGTTGAATTCCTTCAGCGTTTCGCCGATGCGTGTGCCGCCGGACCAGTCCTTCACGGCGCTAGCACATTCGTCCAAGGCTTGGTCCGCATCCTTGTGGCGCATCTGCCGCGTGACGTTGGTGAGCCGCGTTCCAAAAAGGAATGTGTGAACGCGGCGCCTGCTTTCCGTCAGCACATGCAGGAAATGCAGGAAGATGCGGGTGTACTGGCTCATCGAGCCCGAAATATCCGCAAGCACCACCAAGGGTGGCTGGATTTCCTTCTGTTCGCGATAGCGCGGCAGGATCAGCGAGCCGCCGGTGCGCAGCGCCGAGCGCATCGTCGCCCGCGGATCGACCTGCCGGTGAACATGCGATTGCCTGAAGCGCCGCGTCGGCACGCTGTCGAGCGGCAGTTGCAGCCGGGCGAGTTCTTTTCTCGCCAACGCAATTTCCGCCGTCGACATCTGCGCGAAATCCATCCGGCGAAAGACTTCGTTGCCGGATGTGGTGAACCGCGCATCGATTTCGATATCCGGCTCATCGCGAGCTGGTCTATTGTCGCGCCGGTCGCCGAGAAGCGCATCGCTGGCACGCGTCTCACCCACCTTCGCCTTTTCTTTTTCGCGATTGTCGGGGGCACGCGGCGACATCATCGCAATCATCTTCTCCACCAGATCGCGGGAGCGCCAGAAAAGTCTGAAGGTTTCGTCGAAAACAGGCTTGTCCTCGTGACGTTTGACGAAGACTGCAAAGAGCGCCGCGTGGAACTCCTCGCGCGAACCCATGCCGATTGCCTCGACCGCTTCGATGGCATCGACAATGGAACCCGGACCGATCTTGAGACCGGCCTTGCGAAGCGTCCGGGCAAAGAAAACGATATTGTCGGCAAAGCGCCCCTCGCCCTGCGGCAACGGCGGAACCGCGATACTGTCGTGCGGGGCTTGCGTTTCCATCTCTAGCCTGCGGCTCTCAACTCGTCTTTGACCTCGTTCAGCACCTGCACGCCCTCGCCGCCTTGGATGCGCGCAATGTCGTCCTGATATTTCAAAAGTGTGCCGATCGTGTCGGAAATGGTTTCCGGATCAAGCGCCAGACGGTCAAGTTCGGTGAGCGCCGTCGCCCAGTCGATCGTCTCGGCCACCCCGGGATTCTTGAAGAGATCGAGCGTGCGCAGCTTCTGCACATAGGCGACGATCTGCTGCGACAGCGCCTCGTTGCAGCCCGGCACCTTCCGGTGGATGATTTCGAGTTCCTGCTCGGCTTCCGGATAATCAACCCAGTGATAGAGGCAGCGGCGCTTCAACGCATCGTGTACCTCGCGCGTCCGGTTGGTCGTGATGATGACGATCGGCGGCTCGGCGGCCTTGATGGTCCCGAGTTCGGGGATGGTCACCTGGAAATCCGAGAGTACTTCCAGCAGGAAAGCTTCGAAAGCTTCGTCGGTGCGATCGAGCTCGTCGATCAGGAAGACCGGCGCGCGACCGTCTGCGGACGAAAGTGCCTGCAACACCGGGCGGCGGATAAGGTAGCGCTCGGAAAAGATATCGGATTCGATGCGGCTGCGATCCGTCAACCCGGAAGCTTCCGCAAGCCGGATCTCCAGCATCTGCGCCGGATAGTTCCACTCGTAGACGGCGGATGCGATATCGAGGCCTTCGTAGCATTGCAGCCGGATCAGCGGCCGGTCGAGCGCTTTCGAAAGCACCTTTGCGATCTCCGTCTTCCCGACGCCGGCCTCTCCTTCGAGAAACAGCGGCCGTTTCATCTTCAGGGCGAGAAAGAGCACCGTCGCCAGCGACCGGCCCGCGAGATAATCCTCGCCTGCCAGCATGGCGATCGTCTCGTCGATAGACGCGGGCTGCTGCGGATGATCGGGCATATCTCCTCCCTTTTAGGGAGTTATAGCGCGTGGTAGTCCCGGTTCATATAGAGCAGAGCCGGCTTTGTTTCGTTGAAACGCACGGCCACGACCTCGCCGAAGATGATGTGGTGAGTCGACATCTCCTTGATCTCCATGACCTTGCAATCGAAGGAGGCGAGGGAATCCCAGAGCACGGGCGCGCCGGTGACCAACTTCTCGAACCTGCCGCTCGCAAATCGTTCGTCGTTGCTCATCGGCGCGCGTCCCGAAAAGGCGTCGGCGAGCGCCTGGTGATGCGCGCCAAGCGTATTCAGCGCAAAAATCCCGCTCTGAAAAAAAATGTCGTTCTTCGGGTTGCTGTTGTTCAGGCAGACGAGCACGCAGGCAGGATCGTCGGATACCGAGCAGGCAGCGGTGATCGTCACGCCGCGGCGTGTCTCGCCAAGCACCGTTGTCACAAGCTGCACATGACCGCCGAAACGGCTCATGGCATCGCGATAAAGCTGCGGATCGATCGGCTGCCTGTTCAACAAATGCGGTCTCCTGCGGCCGCGCCGCCTATTCTCGTGCCGCTAATATGGATGCCATCGGTTACCTTTTCTACAATGAAGCCGACGAAATGCGGCGCATTCGGCCTGTTTTTCTTTGACGATTGCCGCCGGGCAGCTAAAAGGGCATGGAGGGCGACAGGGAAACGGCGATTTTCATGAATATTCTGCGTGGCATAGCGGCTTTTTCGATGCTGTTTCTGGCAGCCGCCGCAAGCCATGCCACGGGTGTTACGATCGGCGTTGTCGCTCCCCAGGGAGGCAGCCTGCAGCAGCTCGGCGCGCAGGTTTTCGCCGGGGCGAGCTATCAGATCACCAAGGATGGCAACACTGTCGTCGCGATCAATGAGCCCTGCGAGGAAAACAGTAGTGCCGCGATTGCCGATGCGCTGGTGAACGCCAAGGTGCAGGTCGCGATCGGTTTTCTCTGCAGCGAGACGCTGGAAAGCGTACTGCCCAAGCTCAAGGATGCGAACATCCCGGCGATCACCGTCTCGGTGCGCGCCCGCATTCTGATGGAGGATGCATTGAAAAACGGCTGGCCGCTGTTTCGCCTGGCGCCAGCCGATGGCGCCGAAGCCGCACGCATCATCGAAGCGATCCTCAACGACTGGGAGGCAGCCCCGATAGCCCTCATAGAGGACGGCACCATCCATGGCCGCGAACTGACCGAGGCCGTCCGGAATGCGCTTGAGGAAAAAGGGCTGAAGCCCGTCTTTACGGATACCTATCGGCCGGGTCAAGACCAGCAGATCGCCCTCGTCCGCCGCCTGAGGAAGGCCGGTGCCACCAAGGTTTTCATCGGCGGCGACCGCGCCGACGTCGCTGTCATCGCTCGAGACGCCGCAGCGGAGAAGATTCCGCTCGATATTCTGGGCGGAGATGCCATGCGGGCGGCAAATCAGCCGCTGCCGCTTCCAGACGGCGTGCGTGCGGTCACCATGCCGGAATTCGACACGTTGCGGCCCGCACAAGCCGCAGCGGCAGCATTGCGGGCGCAAGGCATCGAGCCTGAAGGCTATGTCCTGCCGGCAGTCGCAGCAGCAGCCATCGCGCAGCAGGCGGCAACGACTGCCACGGCGGAAGGAGAGACGGTGGCGGAAAAACTCGTCGGGACGACGTTCTATACGCCGATCGGCGATCTGACGTTCACCGCCGGCCACGAGCTTTCGGAGAACCCTTACAGGCTGCTGGAATGGCGCCGCGGCACGTTCGCCGCGCCCGGAGATTAGAATGCCATTTACGCAGAGTTTACGGGTGCGCGCCATGCTGTTGCCCGTTCGCCCGTGTCCTGCTAAACCGCCGCGAATTCCCGAGGAGTGAGAAGTACCATGACCCTGCCAATCCGGATCGCCCCCTCCATCTTGGCTGCGGATTTTGCCAAGCTCGGACAGGAAGTGCGCGACGTCACGGCAGCAGGCGCCGACTGGATCCACCTCGACGTCATGGACGGCCATTTCGTGCCGAACATCTCCTTCGGCGCCGACGTCATCAAATCGTTGCGCTCCTATACGGACGCAACCTTCGACTGCCACCTGATGATCTCGCCGGCTGATCCCTATCTAGAGGCCTTCGCCAAGGCCGGCTGCGACCGCATCACGGTCCATGCCGAGGCAGGTCCGCATCTTCACCGCTCGCTGCAGACGATCCGCAATCTCGGCAAGAGGGCCGGCGTGACGATCAATCCGGCAACGCCGCTGTCGGCGATCGAAAATGTTCTCGACGACGTCGACCTCATCCTCATCATGTCGGTGAACCCCGGCTTCGGCGGCCAGAAATTCATTCCCGCGATGGCCGGGAAGATTGCCGCCGCGAAATCCCTGATCGGTGACAGGCCGATCGAGCTTGAGGTCGACGGCGGCGTCACGGTCGAGACCGCGCCGATCGTCGGCAAGGCGGGCGGCAATGTGCTCGTTGCTGGCTCGGCGATCTTCAAGGGTGGCTCGGTCGACGCCTACCGCAAGGCCATCAGCGACCTGCGAAGCGCTGCCGAGGCCGGGCGCGCATGAGATTAGATCCCTGACAATGGAACGGATACGCGCTGCCAGACCACCCTATTTCGAGCTGTTTGGCGGCGCGGCGCTTTGGGGCCTCATGATGATGGCCTCGGCGATGACGACGCTTTACATGCGCAACCGCTTCGAGACGGGCCACGCGATCGAACTGGCGCGTCTCTATTTTGCGGGTGGACTTCTCTCCTGGCCCTTCATGTTGCCGATTGCCCGCTTCTTTGCTTATCGGCGGCGGATCGAAACGCGCTTTGCCGCCTTCTTCGTCTGCCTGACGGCAGGCACGATGCTGATGACGGCATTCCTCTTTTCCATGGACTACCGCATTTTCTATTCGCGCTGGCACGCGCCGTTCGGCAGCCTCATCTGGACCTATCAGCTCATCTTTACCGGCGCGAACGCCGTCTATCAGTTCCTCGTGCTCGGTCTGCGGCTCTTCTTGCCGTTTGGCCTGGTCTGCCTGCTTGTAACCAGCTACGCGCTTGCGAAACGCATGCGTTGAGATTACCGCGCGTCTTTGCTACAGGGGCGCCAGAAAGTCTTCCTCGCAACGAAAGCAGTGAGCCATGATCCCGCGTTACTCCCGCCCAGAGATGGTCGCCATCTGGTCGCCCGAAACCAAGTTCCGCATTTGGTTCGAGATCGAAGCGCATGCCTGCGACGCGCTGGCCGAACTCGGCGTCATTCCGAAGGACGCAGCAAAGACGATCTGGGAAAAGGGAGGGGCTGCCAAGTTCGACGTCGCCAGGATCGACGAGATCGAAGCGGTCACCAAACATGACGTCATCGCCTTCCTGACGCACCTTGCCGAATTCGTTGGGCCTGACAGCCGCTTCGTCCATCAGGGGATGACCTCGTCCGACGTGCTCGACACCACGCTCAACATCCAGCTGGTGCGCGCCGCCGACATTTTGCTTGCCGGCATGGACCGCGTGCTCGCCGCGCTCAAGACGCGTGCCTTCGAGCACAAGGACACGGTCCGCATCGGCCGCAGCCACGGTATCCACGCCGAGCCGACCACTATGGGGCTAACCCTTGCCCGCTTCTATGCCGAGATGAACCGCAACCGCGCCCGCCTCGTTGCGGCGCGCGCCGAGATTGCCACCGGTGCCATCTCCGGAGCAGTCGGCACCTTCGCCAATATCGACCCGCGCGTCGAGGAGCATGTCTGCGCCAAGCTCGGTCTCACGCCCGAGCCGGTTTCGACCCAGGTCATTCCCCGCGACCGCCATGCGATGTTCTTCGCCACGCTCGGCGTCATCGCCTCGTCGATCGAGAACGTTGCGATCGAAATCCGCCACATGCAGCGCACCGAGGTTCTGGAAGCCGAGGAATTCTTCTCGCCGGGCCAGAAGGGCTCGTCCGCTATGCCGCACAAGCGCAATCCGGTTCTCACCGAAAACCTGACCGGCCTTGCCCGCCTGGTGCGCATGTCAGTCGTTCCGGCACTGGAGAACGTCGCACTCTGGCACGAGCGCGATATCAGCCACTCGAGCGTCGAGCGCGCCATCGGCCCGGATACAACGATTACGCTGGATTTTGCCCTGAACCGCCTGGCCGGCGTCGTCGAAAAGCTCGTGATTTACCCCGAAAACATGGAGAAGAACCTCAACAAGTTCCGCGGCCTCGTCCATTCGCAGCGGGTTCTTCTGGCCCTTACCCAGGCGGGCGTTTCCCGCGAGGACGCCTATCGCCTCGTGCAGCGCAACGCCATGAAGGTCTGGGAACAGGGCATGGACTTTCTCGAAGAACTACTCGCCGACCAGGAAGTCCGTGCAGCACTGTCCGAAGAAGATCTCCGCGAGAAGTTCGACCTTGGCTACCATACCAAACATGTGGACACTATCTTCAAGCGCGTTTTCGGCTAACCACGGAGCGCTTTATTGCCGGTTTCCGGTATGTGAAACGATCGCGCTAACGATCTGCGGCCAATCTTCTCTGTGAAGCTCATGACCGCCGCCCTCGACGCGTTGCAGCGTCGAGCCGGAAACCGCTCGGACGAGAGCTTCGCCATGAGCGATTGGAAATATCGGGTCGGAAGTTCCATGAATGACGAGGAGCGGCACCGACAGGTCGCCCGCGTTCTTGGGGCTACCGTCGTCACCACCTTCGAGCAGGAAATGATTAGTCGCGCTTGCAAAGGAGCGCGCCCGATCTAGGTCCTGTTCTACTAACCGTCGTGCAGCGCCGGCATCATGCGGATGCAAAGTGCTGGCTACCATGCGCGCATCCCTTGTCATGAAGTCGAGGACGCTTGCGCGGTTGCTCCAGTCGACCGCCTCTGCCGTTGCCGCGTGCTCGCCATAGGCTTCCGTGAACGGCGGCAGACCGTCAATCCCCAGCGGACTGGAGCTGATTAACGTCAGCGTCTTGACGCGATCCGGATGGCCAAGCGTTACCCACTGAGCGATCATGCCGCCGAGCGACATCCCGACGAGATGGGCCGTTTCGATCCCATATCCGTCAAGGATCGCGATTGCATCTTCCGCCATATCAGCGAAGGCATAGCCTGGTTCACCGGTTGGATAGGCCGTGGAGAGCCCGGTGTCCCGATTGTCGTAACGGATCACGTACCGGCCGGAAGCCGCAATACGCTCGCAGAATTCGTCCGGCCACCATAGCATCGAAGCCATCGCGCCCATGATGAGCAGCACTGCGGGATTCGAATGATCGCCGAATGTTTCTGTCGCCAGTTTCACGTCTCCGCTGTTGATCGTCAATTTGACCATGCTTGTTCCTTCTCGATTGGGAAGCCTTCCGCCCCGCGCACTGCGTCTTCTGCTCGCTTCACGATGAGCTCACGAGCGTGGTGAGTGACGGCTGCTCTGCCGATAAGGATGTGTGATTGCAATTAGCAACTGGTTGCAGAATAAAATCAAAATTGCGTGCATGCAACCGATTTTTATACGGATGCAACAGGATGAAGCAGGCGCGCCAACGACGTGAGAGGAACGGGAGATGTTTGTGATTTCCGAAGAAATCGCCCACACGGGAATATCTCATGGGCTGCTATGAGGGATATTCCCGCCAACCGCCACTTTCGATATTTCGGGGAACGCTGACGTCAGGGGGGCCGTTTTCATTTCTGCTTTCGTGCTTTCGACGGCGCAACGCGTTTACTGCCCGGCGATCTCGTGCCTTTTCTTCCACCAGCCTCCGATACCGAGCCGGCTTCCGTCGAGCCTTTCTCTTTGGCGGCCTTTGCCACCAACCGGTCCATGTGTTCCAGAGCCTCGTCGTCGAGATTTTCGATGCCGATGAAGCGGTTCTCGGCACGGCTGGTCAGGATGAGTTCATCGAGCTTGGCCTGGATGGCGCGGGTATCGCGCGTCTGCGCGTTCTGCAGTACGAACACCATGAGGAAGGTCACGATCGTCGTGCCGGTATTGATGACCAGCTGCCATGTTTCCGAATAGTCGAAGAAAGGCCCTGAGACGGCCCAAACGATGACGGTCGCAAGCGCGAGGACGAAAATAGCCGGCTTGCCCGCCCATTCCGACACCGTGCTGGCGAAACGGGCAAAGACCTGCTGCGGCGTTGCCATGGCAACCTCCTTCAAAAGCATCGTCAGATTAACTTTGAAAGAGGTTGCAGGTTCCGCCCGCTTAACGCACAGACTGCAGCTCGCCTTATGCGGGCGCGATCAGTTTTCTATAGAGATGCCATGTCGCGTGGCCGAGTATAGGCATCACTAGGGCCAGGCCGACGAACAGCGGGATCGTGCCCACGATCAGCGCCGCGGCAATGATCAAGCCCCACAGCATGACCGGCAGCGGATTGACGACAGTGGCGCGGATCGATGCCGCCATCGCAGCCACGAGCCCGACGTCGCGATCGAGAAGTAGAGGGAAAGTGACGACGGTCGTCGCCAGAACCACGATCGCGAAGACAAGTCCCAGCAGATTGCCCCAGACGATCAACTGTATGCCTTCGGACGTGCCAAATATCTGCGATATGAACACCTCCATCGACCGTGGGAAAACGTCGCCGAACAGGCTCGTGTAGAGTGCCTGAGCGGCAACGAGCCAGACGATGAAGAAGCCAAACAGCAGCAATCCGCCGACGATGATGGACGGCAAGGCGGGCGACTGCCTGACTTCGAGCGCATGCGCCCACGACGTATCGAGACCGGCCTCACGGCGCCGGCTGATTTCGTAGAGCCCGATGGCGGCGATCGGCCCGATCAGCGCGAAGCCGGACATCAGCGGAAAGATCATCGGCAACAGGTTGGCGCCCGATGACGCAAGGAAGAGGAAAATGCCGGCGATCGGATACATGAGGCATAAGAACACGTAGTGAGAAGGCTTTTCGCGAAAATCGTCCAGCCCCCGCCGGAGCGCGTCGAAGACGTCTGCGGTACTGATCTTGTTGACGGCAAGGCGCGCATAGCGCTCACCGGATCCTGTCATGACATGAAATGCCGGCATGGCTTTCTCCTCCGTAAGCCGATCAACCGGCGGCGGAAAAGTGTCGGCAATGACGCAGCCGACACGAGAATCCGCAACCGGCAATGGCGCGATCATAACGAATTTCGCCGCCGTTGTCGCGCTTTCCCTTGACAGAGCGGCCAAGCTTTCTCACATCGGCGGCATCATGAAAGCTTCTGACCTCGATATTCTCATCATCCCCGGCTACACGAATTCCGGTCCCGACCACTGGCAGAGCCGCTGGGAAGCAAAGCTCAGCACGGCGCGGCGCGTCGAACAGGCCGAATGGTCGAAGCCGGTCCTCGACGATTGGGTCGCCCGCATCGCCGAGGAAGTGAACGCCTCCTCCCGCCCCGTTGTCCTTGTCGCCCACTCGCTTGGCATACCGTCGGCCATCCACGCGATCCCGCGTTTCAGGAAGAAGGTGGCCGGCGCCTTCTTCGTGGCGCCGCCCGAGGTCGCCAACCCGAAGATCCGCCCGAAGCATCTGATGACTTTCGGCCCCTACCCGCGCGAGCCACTGCCCTTCCCTGCGATCACGGTGGCAAGCCGCAACGATCCTTTCGGCAGCTATGAGCATGCCGACGACATCGCCGCAAGCTGGGGCTCGCTTCTGATCGACGCCGGCGAATCTGGCCATATCAACGCGGAGTCAGGTCACGGCCCCTGGCCCGAAGGCACGATGGTCTTCGCGCAATTCCTGAGCCGCCTGAAGCCTTAGGCTCTGGAAAACCGAAAGTTTTCCACGTCCTTCAGGCATTGCTTAACAATTATTTTATTCAATAACTTCAAACTGCCTACACGCGAATTGAGCGAGTGCGCAGTGAAGAATCGAAAACAGGTCAGCGCCATCGATACGGACGACAAGCTTGTGATGAAGCCGGCACCGGATGCCTCCGATCTGGCTGAACGCGAGAGCCGTTGGAACTATGCGCTCGTTGGTTCCGGGCTCGGCGTCTGGGATCACAACAACCGGGCCGGGACCAAATACTACTCCGACACTTGGAAGGAAATCCGCGGCCTGGCTCCGGACGAGGAAGCCGACGGGGACTATGAGGAATGGATCAAACTTCTTCATCCCGATGACCGGGATTTCGTCATTGAGGCCATCGGAAAGCAGATCGCCGGCGACCCGGATTACCATGTTTTCGAATACCGGGAGCGCCACAGGGACGGCCATTGGGTCTGGATCGAATGCCGCGGCGCGTGTGTGGAGTGGGACGAAGACGGCGCCCCTGCGCGCATCGTCGGCACGGATACGGACATCACGGCCCGCAAGCGATCCGAGGAAATGCTCGAGCACCTATCGCGCAGGCTGGATCTCGCTCTCGAAATCTCGCGCATCGGCGTTTTTGAAGCCGATCTCGATGCCGGAACCGTCGAGTGGGACGACCGCTTGCTGGCGATGTACGGGCTTGAGGGCACGCCGCGCATAAAGCTCAGTGAAGCATGGGAGCAGGCGCTGCATCCGGATGACCGCGAAGGCACGCTGAAGAACTTGGAAATAAGTCTCGAAAAAGACCGCGGCCTGCTGCAAGAGTTCCGCATCATCCGCGGCGACGGCGCCGAACGCGTCATTCGCGCCCGCTCGGCTTTCTTCTTGGATGCCGACGGCAAGCGCAAGCTCATTGGCGCAAATTGGGATGTGACCGAAGAGGTCAGTCTTCGCAACGATCTGCAGAAGGCGAAGGATCTCGCGGAAGCCCGCAATCAGGAGCTCGAAGCCGCCAGGGAAAGCATCGAGCATCTGGCGCTTCACGACTATCTCACTGAGCTGCCAAACCGCCGCTATCTCGACCGCATGCTTGACGAGCGCTCCCGCGAATGCCGCGAGAATGGCCTGACGCTCGCAGTCCTGCATATCGACCTCGATCGCTTCAAGCAAATCAACGATACGCTCGGCCACCGCGCCGGCGATGCCATGCTGAAACATGTGGCCAGGGTGCTGAAAGAGAGTGTGCGCTCGAGCGATTTCGTTGCGCGCATCGGCGGCGACGAGTTCGTTGTAGTCTGCACGATCGACAGCGCTCCGAAAAAGCTTTCCAACATGGCGGCCCGCATCATCCGCGAGCTGAGCAAGCCGGTCCGCTACGAAGGCCACGACTGCCGCTTCGGAGCCAGCATCGGCATCGCCGCCGACAGCGGCAGGGATCTCGATGCAAAGCAGTTGCTGCTCAATGCCGATATCGCGCTTTACCGCGCCAAGGGCGCAGGCCGCAACCGCCATGAATTCTTCTCGAGGGACGCCCGCCGCACCATCATTGCGGCAAAGCGCCTGTCGGATGAAATGCTGCTTGGACTGGAGCGCAACGAATTCATTCCCTTCTATCAATTGCAGTTCCATGCCCGGACCCTGGAGGTTGCCGGCGTGGAGACGCTGGCGCGCTGGCGGCATCCGGAGCACGCACTGCTGACACCCGGCCACTTCCTGACGATTGCCGAAGATCTCGACGTCGTCTCGGCGATCGACAGCCTGATCCTCGAAAAGGCGCTGGCCGATCGCGCCGCCTGGGCGAGAGACGGTTTTGTCGCACCGAAGCTTTCGGTGAATGTTTCCTCCAGGCGCTTGGCCGATCCGGGCCTTGGCAAGAAGCTGCGGGCGCAAAGAATCGAGCCGGGCATCCTCTCCTTCGAACTCCTGGAATCCATATCGCTTGACGATTGCGACGATGCCGTCCTGGCCAATCTCAGGCAGTTTCGCAAGCTCGGGATCGATATCGAGATCGATGACTTTGGTACAGGCCACGCCTCGATCGTCAGCTTACTCAAGCTCAGCCCGCGCACGCTGAAGATCGACCGGGAGCTGATCCGCATGCTGCCGCAGTCGGCCGAGCAGAGAAAGCTCGTCCGCTCCATCATCGACATCGGCCGTTCGCTGAACATCCTCGTCACGGCCGAGGGCGTCGAAAGCATGGATCATGTCCGCGTCCTCGGCGATCTCGGCTGCGACATGCTGCAAGGTTATGCGCTGGCGCGGCCGATGCCGGCTATGCAGATTCCGGCTTTTGTACGCAATGCGGGCTGGCGGCGGCACGACGGCGGCGCCCGCGCCCTTCAGGGCGCTCTTCGCCACCAAATCAAAAGCAACCGCAGCAAATAAAGCTTGCATAAGCGGCCGCGCTGGCGGCAGCGATTCCACGGTGTCACAAAAACCTGTAAGCTTGTATCCAGAAAATCTTCGATTCTCTTGGGCCAAGTTCCTACATATTGGAATTGGGAGAAGGAGTGACAGGCGCATTGTGAAACTCTTTCTTTTCCTTTATGGGGACGCCACGAGGTCCATCCACTCGCGCTATCCCAAGAGCGCCAACGACAGAGAACAATTAAAATGAACCGTCGCCGCCGTATCTACGAGGGCAAGGCCAAGATTCTATATGAGGGACCGGAACCGGGCACGTTGATCCAGTTCTTCAAGGATGACGCCACGGCCTTCAACAAGAAGAAACACGAAGTCATCGATGGCAAGGGCGTTCTGAACAACCGCATTTCGGAATTCATCTTCAACCATCTGAACAAGATCGGCATCCCGACCCACTTCATCCGCCGCCTCAATATGCGCGAGCAGCTGATCCGGGAAGTAGAGATGATCCCGCTCGAGATCGTCGTGCGCAATGTCGCTGCCGGCTCGCTCGCCAAGCGCCTCGGTATCGAGGAAGGCGTGGTCCTGCCGCGCTCGATCATCGAATTCTACTACAAGTCCGATGCCCTCGACGATCCGATGGTCTCGGAAGAGCACATCACCGCCTTCGGCTGGGCAAATCCTGCGGAACTCGACGACATCATGGCCCTCGCCATCCGTGTCAACGATTTTATGACGGGTCTCTTCCTCGGCGTCGGCATCCAGCTCGTCGATTTCAAGATCGAATGCGGCCGCCTGTTCGAAGGCGACATGATGCGCATCATCCTTGCCGACGAGATTTCGCCGGACTCCTGCCGCCTCTGGGATATCGAAACCCATGAGAAGATGGATAAGGACCGCTTCCGCCGTGATATGGGCGGGCTTCTTGAAGCCTATTCCGAAGTCGCGCGCCGCCTCGGCATCATCAACGAAAACGAGCCTGTGCGCGGCACCGGCCCCGTTTTGGTCAAGTAAGACGTTCTGGTCAAAGACAGGGAAGAAGAAGTGATCAAGGCTCGTGTCACCGTCACGCTGAAAAACGGCGTTCTCGATCCGCAGGGCAAGGCAATTGAGGGCGCGCTCGGCGGTCTCGGCTTCACAGGCATCGGCCACGTCCGCCAAGGCAAGGTCTTCGACCTCGAGCTCGAAAGCGCCGACAAGACGAAGGCTGAAGCCGACCTCAAGGCCATGTGCGAAAAACTCCTCGCAAACACGGTGATCGAGAATTATACTATTTCTCTCGACTGATGGTTGCAGAGAGTCGTGATGGTCGAGGTGAATCAAGAGCTCATGTATGAGCTGTTGAAAAAGATGCACCAGCGTATCGACTATGGTGTCCTTGCACGGCATGAAGACCGGCTGGAGCGCATTGAAAATCGTCTCGAACTTCGAGAATTGGCAGAAGCACAAGCAAGGTTTGAACCGCACCCATGAAATCAGCCGTCGTTCAACTTCCAGGCCTCAACCGCGATCGCGACATGATCGCAGCGCTGACGAAAATCTCCGGCCGCGCGCCCGTGACGATCTGGCAGACGGAAACCGATATTCCAGACGTCGATCTGATCGTCATCCCGGGCGGCTTTTCCTATGGCGACTATCTGCGCTGCGGCGCGATCGCGGCGCGTATGCCGGTAATGCAGGCGATCATCGCCAAGGCCCAAAAGGGCGTCAGGGTTCTGGGTGTCTGCAACGGCTTCCAGATTCTCGTCGAGGCCGGCCTGCTGCCTGGTGCGCTGATGCGCAACGCCTCACTGAGATTCGTCTGCCGTGAGATCAAGCTTGAGGTCGCCAACGCCGACACCGATTTCACCCGCGCCTATGCCAAGGGCCAGGTCATACGCTGCCCGGTCGCCCACCATGACGGCAACTATTTCGCGGACGCCAAAACGCTGGCTGAGATCGAAGGCAATGGCCAGGTGGTTTTCCGTTATGCGGAAGGCACCAACCCAAATGGCTCGATCAACGACATTGCCGCGGTGATGAACGCCAAGGGTAATGTGCTCGGCATGATGCCGCATCCGGAAAACCTGATCGAGGCGGCCCACGGCGGCTCCGACGGCCGCGGGCTGTTTGCCTCTGCGCTCGACGTAATCGCTGCTTAACCTTCCCCGCGTAAGACGCACTCAACAGGTCCACCGGAGCAAGATTGATGCGCCTTTCCATGAACATTGCCGTGGTTGCGGCTGTCGGTGCGCTTTGCGTTCCAATCGCCTCGTGCCAGTCCAGGGCGCCGTCTCCCGGCCCGGATCGTAGCGCACTCTCCACCATGGAGCGCGTTGCCGTCGGCGCCAATTCGTGCTGGTTCAAGTCCGGCGATGCTGCGTTTTCAGCCTACCGCCTGGCGCCGGAACTCAACTCCTTTTCGGGCCGCCCGCGAATCCTGGTTGTCCACAAGAACAACCCGGAAGGCAGGCCGCTGCTCGTCGTCCAGGCCGAGGGCAATCCCGCTCGCCTGCAAGCTTTCGGGCCGATGATGTCCGAGCCTGTTTCCACCCGCATTGCCGCGGACGTGACCCGTTGGTCTGGCGGCGGCGGCAAAACGTGCCGCTGATCAATCCCAATAGCGTGACTTGCTGATTTCCTTCGCTGCATCGACGGGCGAAAGTCCGATATCGCGCAGCTGCCAATCCGCCATCTCCCGCAAGGCACGCCGGCTTTCGCGCTTCACGCTCCAGCAAGACAGCTTGTCCCGAATCCTGGCAAACAGCCCCTGCGCCGGCACGGGTTGCATTTCGTACCGTTCACCGATGGAAACAATTGACACAATATGCTGATCGATCTTCTGAGTGATAGACATCGTCATGAAGGTCCGCTTCGTTACTGACAATTGTTCATACCCTTGACAGACAAAGGGTGACAATCTATCGAATTGTTACCATGACAAATTGGCTTCCCGATCTTTCGCGCGGCTCCGGCCCGGTCTATATGCGCCTGGCGGACAGCATCGAATCCGCAATTGCCAGCGGCACCCTCCCCGCAGGCAGCAAACTGCCGCCGCAACGGAACCTTGCTTATGATATCGGCGTGACGATCGGCACGATCGGCCGGGCCTATGCCTTGGTCCATGAGCGCGGATTGGTGGCGGGCGAAGTCGGCCGCGGAACCTATGTGCTTGATCGCGCGGAGACGCCGCCAGGCGAACAGGCCGATCCACTGACGATTTCGCTTGGCGGTACACGCGTTCTAGACGCACCGTCAAACAAGATCCGCTTCGACACCACCGCGGCCCCCGATCTCGGCCAGGGCCGCATTATCGGTCAGATCCTCGCCGAAATCGGCGAGCAGAACATTTCGGAAATATCCTCCTACTCCCGCAATTTTCCGCGAAACTGGTTCCAGGCGGGGCAGAAGTGGCTGGCGCGAAACGGCTGGACGCCCGAGACGGAGAATATCGTTCCGACGCTCGGCGCCCACGCGGCAGCTGTGTCGATCATCTCGGCTGTGTCCTCGCCTGGTGACAAGATCGTCTTCGAGAACCTCAGCTACACGCAGGTGAGCCGCAGCGCCCGCCTGTTGGGCCGGCGCACGATCACTGTCGATTCCGACGAGAATGGCGTCCTTCCCGATGATTTCGAACGGCTATGCCAGCAACAGCACCCCAAGCTCGCCTTTCTGATGCCTACCGCGCACAACCCGACGCTCGCAACCATGCCCCATGAGCGCCGCGTCGCGATTGCTGCAACGGCCCGCAGGCATGGTGTCTGGCTGATCGAGGACGACCTTTATGGCGGCATGACGGGCGACGGGATACCGTTGCTGGCGTCGCTTGCGCCCGACCGCACCTTTCTCGTCAACGGGCTTTCGAAATCGGTCGCTGCCGGTGTCCGCGGCGGATGGGTCGCCTGCCCGCCGCATTTTGCCCAACGGATCAAGGTCACGCACAAGATGATCACGGGCGGATTGCCGTTCATTCTCGCGGAGACCTGCGCGCGCCTCGTCGAAAGCGGCAGCGCGCACGCCATGCGCAAGGCAAGCATCAGCGAACTCGCCACACGCGAGCGGCTCGTCCGCGAATTGCTGGACGGGTTCGATTTCGAATCGCATCCGCACGTCCCCTTCCTGTGGCTGAAGCTGCCCGATCCATGGATGTCTGGCACCTTCAAGAACGCCGCGTTTCGGGATGGCGTGCTGGTGGACGATGAGGATGAATTCAAGGCCGCCCGCGCCGACAAGGTCTATCACCGCGTGCGCGTCGGCTTCTCGTCGCCGAAGAGCAAGGACGCTCTGAAGAACGGCCTGATCATCTTGAGAAGCCTGCTTGAAGGCGGCGGCTCGGCCTATGTCGGCGAGATATGAGCCTGCGGAAATGAGCGTCACGGAAGCCGAAGCATAAGACAGCGTGCCGGCTTGGCAGCGACTCATGCTACCAATTCTCCTGTTCTGCTGTTGGCGCGGAATAAGGAGGATACCGGATGACAACCGCTGGGCGTGGGTTGATGCCACGTTCCTTGAGTATTCTGTTGGCCTCAATGATAGCCGACGTCTCGGACGTCTCAGCATCCGCGCATGCGCAGGATTGGATTTTTGACGAGCTGCGTTTTGGCGCCTCGGCCTCGGTCCAGAGTGGCGGGGAAAGGGAGGACGGCGTTTTCCCCGAAGTCACGATATTCTTCGATCCCTTCGGCTCCGATTCCGCCGCAAACTGGACACAGAAGCTGATACGCCCCCGCATCCATCTCGGCACCTCGATTGGGACCGGCAGCGAAGCGACACAGGTCTTCAGCGGCTTTTCCTGGACCGCCGATTTCAATGACAAGCTCTTTGCCGAAGCGGGCTTCGGCGGCCTAATCCACACCGGCAATCTCGATGAGGAGGACGATAGGCCGGCGCTCGGCTGCCATTTGCTGTTTCACGAATATATCGGCGTAGGCTACCGCTTCGACACCCACTGGAACGTGATGGCACAGGTTGCCCACTCCTCCCATGCCAATCTTTGCGACGGTCCGAACGACGGCATGACGCGCGCAGGCGTCCAGATCGGGTATAAATTCTAGTCGAACGCCTGCATCAAAGGCGCTTTGTCCGCTCTTTGTTGACGGCGGGCATTTTCCTGTCGCGCGCCGCGCTTACATAGGCTAAAGACACCGAAAAACGCGCAACGGCAGGGACTTTCGAGAGCTCATGACCATTTCTAATACCCGCCCAATCACCCCCGAACTCATCGCCAGCCACGGCCTGAAGCCGGACGAATATCAGCGGATACTGGACTTGATCGGACGCGAGCCGACCTTCACCGAGCTCGGCATCTTCTCCGCCATGTGGAACGAGCACTGCTCGTACAAATCCTCGAAGAAGTGGCTACGCACGCTTCCGACCAAGGGGCCGCGTGTCATCCAGGGACCGGGCGAGAACGCCGGCGTTGTCGATATCGACGACGGCGATTGCGTCGTCTTCAAGATGGAGAGCCACAACCACCCCTCCTATATCGAGCCGTATCAGGGTGCTGCGACCGGCGTCGGTGGAATCCTGCGCGACGTCTTCACCATGGGTGCACGGCCGATCGCCGCGATGAATGCACTGCGCTTTGGCGAGACGGATCATCCGAAGACCCGCCACCTCGTCTCCGGCGTGGTTGCCGGCGTCGGCGGCTACGGCAATTCCTTCGGCGTTCCGACCGTCGGCGGCGAAGTCGAATTCGATGCCCGCTACAACGGCAACATCCTCGTCAACGCCTTTGCCGCAGGGCTTGCGAAATCGAACGCCATCTTCCTGTCGGAAGCCAAGGGTGTCGGCCTTCCGGTCGTCTATCTCGGCGCCAAGACCGGCCGCGACGGCGTCGGCGGCGCGACCATGGCATCGGCGGAGTTCGACGAGTCGATCGAGGAAAAGCGCCCGACCGTTCAGGTCGGAGACCCCTTCACCGAGAAGTGCCTACTGGAAGCCTGCCTTGAGCTGATGCAGACCGGCGCCGTCATCGCCATCCAGGATATGGGCGCGGCCGGCCTCACCTGCTCGGCTGTCGAGATGGGCGCCAAGGGCGATCTCGGCATCCTGCTCGATCTGGACAAAGTTCCGGTCCGCGAAGAGCAGATGACCGCCTACGAGATGATGCTCTCGGAAAGCCAGGAGCGCATGCTCATGGTGCTCGAGCCGGACAAGGAAACGGTTGCCAAGGCGATCTTCGTCAAATGGGGTCTCGATTTCGCGATCGTCGGCAAGACGACCGACGACCTGCGTTTCCGCGTCGTGCACCAGGGCGAGGAAGTCGCCAACCTGCCGATCAAGGATCTCGGTGACCAGGCGCCGGAATATGACCGTCCCTGGCGGGAATCCGGCAAGCGCGCGCCGCTCCCGGCGGAGCTTGTTGCGGAGCCGGAAGACTATGGCAAGGCGCTGCTCACGCTCGTCGGTTCGCCGAACCAGTCCAGCCGTCGCTGGGTCTACGAGCAGTATGACACGCTGATCCAGGGCAATTCGCTGCAGCTTCCGGGCGGCGACGCAGGCGTCGTCCGCGTCGAGGGCCATCCGACCAAGGCGCTCGCCTTCTCGTCCGACGTCACGCCGCGTTATGTCGAAGCCGATCCGTTCGAAGGCGGCAAGCAGGCGGTTGCCGAGTGCTGGCGCAACATCACCGCGACGGGCGCGGAGCCGCTGGCTGCGACCGATAACCTCAATTTCGGCAATCCCGAGAAGCCGGAAATCATGGGCCAGTTCGTCGAAGCCGTGAAAGGCATCGGCGAAGCCTGCCGGGCGCTCGATTTCCCGATCGTTTCCGGCAACGTATCGCTCTACAACGAGACCAATGGCATCGCGATCCTGCCGACCCCGACGATTGCAGGCGTCGGCCTGCTGCCCGATTGGCAGGCGATGGCCCGCATCGGCGGCGCATCCGAAGGCGACCAGCTGATCTTGGTCGGCGTCGACGGCAGTCACCTCGGCTCCTCGATCTACCTGCGCGATATCCTCGGCAGCAGCGATGGCCCGGCACCGGAAGTCGATCTCTTCGCCGAGCGCCGCAACGGCGAATTCGTCCGGTCCGCAATCCGCAACGGCCAGGTCACCGCCTGCCACGACATCTCGTCCGGCGGCCTGGCGCTGGCGCTCGCGGAAATGGCGATGGCATCGGATAAGGGCCTGATCGTGACGCTTGCCAAAGGCAAGGGTGCGCCGCACGCGCTCCTCTTCGGGGAAGATCAGGCACGCTACGTCATCGCGGTCAAACCGGATGTTGCTGATTTCGTCTGCGCCAATGCGGAAGGTGCCGGCGTGCCCTTCCGCCGCCTCGGCACGGTTGCCGGCAGCGATCTCGTGATCGACGATCTGTTGTCGCTGCCCATTCAGCAATTGCGCAACGCCCATGAATCGTGGTTCCCTGAATTCATGAACAGCGCAGAGGCACTTGCCGCTGCGGAATGATGTGCAAGGAGTAACGATCATGGCCATGAAACCCGGCGATATCGAAGACCTGATCAAGGCCGGGATACCCGGTGCCAAGGTGACGATCCGCGACCTTGCCGGCGACGGTGATCATTACGCCGCCGAAGTTGTGGCCGAAGCCTTCCGAGGCAAGAGCCGCGTGCAGCAGCACCAGATGGTGTATGAGGCCCTTAAAGGAAACATGGGCGGCATTCTGCATGCCCTGGCCCTGCAGACATCGGCCCCCGAGTGATCTTCGAGATTACAATGCCCGGTCACAAGCCGGGCATTTCTTTCAATCCACCGTCAGGGAAAAGACCGGCGGGCACGGGACCCGCCGTCAGCAGCGTAAAATCAAAGGGCCCCCGCAAATCCGGGCCCAGCACGTATTGCCGGTGCACGCGCAGAAAATCCAGTTTGATCTTTTTGTAGTGTTCCGGCGTCAGCATCTGCTTGACGCGGATGAACTGCATCTTCGCCTGCGGCGCATTCCGATGCCCCGAGGCCGCCACGACGGGCACCTTGTAGAAATGGATCGCGTCTGTCAGGCAGTGCACGTCGAGCCAGAAGACGGATCGGCAACGCGCGATCAGCGCGACACGCGCCCGCAGTGCTTTTGCGGATGACAGCAGCGCGCATTGCAGCACCGCCGAACCGAGCGAAGCAAAGGTGACCTTCTTGCCGTCGAAGAGCGCCGGCTCCTTTTCAAGCAGCGAGCCGACGACATGCGCGGCAACGCTCGATCCCATGCTGTGCGAGGAGATTATATATTCGTCGGCATCCTCCTGCAGCGCCTCGCGCACGGCTGATGCACAGCGCTCCAGCCACGCGGTAAACTTGGGGCGATCCATACGCCCGAGTGCAACCGCCATTTCCCAGTCCGCGAAGAGATGCAGGGTGTAGAAGCGTTCGGCGAATGGCAAGAAGATATAAGTGAAAAAGACAGCAGCTGCCGGAAGGCTCCAGACGAGATGCCAAACCTCAAGGCTGAAGCCCATCGGCGCTGCCGCGATCGTGGCCGCTAGCATAAGGCCGAGGAGCATCAGCAGGAAGGGAAAGATGAAGAAAAGGCCAAAGCGCCAGGCATGGCGGAAATAGCCGTTCAGTCCCCCGTCCACGATGATGCTGCCACAGGCGGCAAAGCCGTCGAGAATGCGCGTCGTCACCGGTTTGGCACTAAGATGCCGCACCAGCACATCGTGATCGAAAACATGAACCCTGCTTGCCGTCTGCCAGAGATCGGAGGCTGCGCGTACATCGAATTTCGCAAACCCGTCGCAATCGTCTATCTCGCCTATCTGCGCCTCGAAGCCCCAAACCTTTCCGCTCTGTCTGGCGGTTCGCTCGTAGCGCGCCCGGTGCGCCTTCCCGTCCAGCGGCTCGAAACCCGGGAAGTGAAGCACCACCCTCTTGCTGATCAAATTCATTAATATATCTTTCCAGCGAGTCCGCGCCGCCAACTCGCAGATCGCGCATGCATGGGAAATGTGGCGGAAAAAGCTCTCGTGCCGTTGAAGAGCGCTTGCTAACCGAAAGCATCCGGAATTCAATAGCCTCGGAGCGTTTTTAGTGCGGGAGGGGCCGATGGCCGATATCGTGAAGGAACTCGTCAGCGGCGTGGTCGAAAGTGTGCTTAAGGAAATCCTCAAGAAGACGGCGGGCCGCACCACGACCAAGCGAAAGAAGCGCCAGACGCGCTCGGCCACGACCGGCCGCTTCACCCGCAAGGCTTCGACCGCAAGCAAACCCGCCAGGAAGCAGGTCAGCAAACGCCGCACCGTCGCGACCCGCAGCAGGCAGCGCGGCCGCTAGTTTTTTCAACATTGCGCATCGGGTAGCATGCTTATCTTTTTTTGGTTTTGGCGGCTGGAATTTGGGCCGTCACATGCTATTTAAGGCTAACGATTGAAACGGCGGGCCTTTAACCTGCCTGTTGAAAGGATTGGGTCTCATGAGCGGTATCAACGAATTCATCGACAACGAAGTCAAGACGAACGACGTCGTCCTTTTCATGAAGGGCACGCCGCAGTTTCCGCAGTGCGGTTTCTCCGGCCAAGTCGTCCAGATCCTCGATTACCTCGGCGTCGACTACAAGGGCATTGACGTGCTCGCCGATTCGGAAATCCGCCAGGGCATCAAGGATTATTCGAATTGGCCGACGATCCCGCAGCTTTACGTGAAGGGCGAGTTCATCGGCGGCTGTGACATCGTGCGGGAAATGTTCCAGGCCGGCGAGTTGAAGCAACACTTCCAGGAAAGCGGCGTCACGGTTCGCGCCGCCTGACAGGTCACCGGGCGTTCGCCCGGTTTCCAAATCTGTTCAAATTCGAGTTCGAGGCGCTGTGCTGAACAGCGCCTTGACCTGTTTATGGGATTTTCATCGTGACAGATTCATCTCAAGCCGTGTCCGCGGGCCAAATGCCCATGGGCAAGCGTGAATTCATCGCGCTCGCCGCATTTTTGATGGCAACCAATTCGCTGGCGATCGATATCATGCTGCCGGCTCTGCAACAGATCGGCGCAAATCTCGGCGTCGAAAGCGAAAACCACCGGCAATTCGTCGTCTCGACCTATCTTCTTGGCTTCGGCGCCGCTCAGCTCTTCTACGGGCCGATTTCCGATCGCTTCGGCCGCCGCTTGCCGCTTCTCGTTGGTCTAGGGATTTATATCGCGTCCGCGATCGGAATCGTTTTCATACCCTCGTTTGCCGGCTTGCTCGTGCTGCGTTTCATTCAGGGCATCGGCTCGGCCGCAACGCGCGTCATCACCATTTCGATCGTCCGCGACATCTACGGTGGCCGGCAGATGGCCGAAGTTATGTCTCTGATCATGATGGTGTTCATGATTGTACCGGTCATTGCGCCAGGCAGCGGCCAGATCATCATGCTCTTTGCCAGCTGGCATATGATCTTCGTCTTCATAGCCGCAATGGGGGCGGCAATCGCTGCATGGACCTTCTATCGCATGCCAGAAACGCTCGATCCGCGCAACGTTCGGCCATTCACGGCGCGCTCGATCCTCGGCGGCTTCAAGCTCGTTCTGACGAACCGCATTGCGCTGTGTTACACGCTTGCCACCACCTTCATCTTCGGCTCCCTGTTCGGCTTCATCAACTCCGCCCAGCAGATCTATGTCGGCATCTACGATCTCGGCGTCTATTTTCCCTTCGCCTTCGCCGCCGTCGCGATCTTTATGTCCATTGCCTCGTTCCTCAACTCGCGCTTCGTCGGCAAGTTCGGCATGCGGCGGCTGTCGCATGGATCGCTGCTCGGCTTCCTCGCCGTCAACACGCTTTGGATGATCGTGCAGGTCGTTGGCCCGCAACCGATGCCCTTCTTCCTTTTCATCGGCTTCTTCGGCATTGCGATGTTCCAGTTCGGCTGGATCGGCTCGAACTTCAACTCGCTCGCCATGGAGCCGCTCGGCCACGTGGCGGGCACCGCCTCCTCCGTGCTCGGCTTCATGAGCACGATCGGCGGCGCGCTCATCGGCGCGGCCATCGGCCAGGCCTTTGACGGCACCGCGCTGCCCATGGTCTCCGGCTACTTCGCCGTGTCGATCATCGGACTGGTCTTCGTCCTGATCGCCGAGAAGGGCCGCCTGTTTCAACCCCACAATCCGCGTGCCTGAGCGGGCCGTCTTTTTTTATTTTACATTGATCGGATTTGAAGAATGACCGCGCATAAACCGCACGCCGAAAACCAGGGCTCCAGCCGCATCGGCATGGGCTTCACCGAATTCGTCATCACCATCGCCATCATGACCGCCAGTATCGCCATGGCGATCGACAGCATGTTACCCGCCCTGCCCGCCATTGGCCGCTCGCTGAGCGTGACGACGACCAATGATGCGCAGCTTGTCATCGGCGTGTTTTTCTTCGGTTTCGGTGTCTCACAGATCGTCTTCGGCAGTCTTTCTGACACCTTCGGCCGCCGCCGCATCCTGCTTGGTGGTCTTGCCGTGTATGTGCTGGCGATGTTCGGCGCAGCACTGACCGGCAGCTTCGAGATGCTGCTCGTAATGCGCTTCGTCCAGGGCATCGGCGGGGCGGCCGTCCGCATCACCACGATGGCGATCGTCCGCGACTGTTTCGGCGGCCGCGAAATGGCCCGCGTCATGTCCTATGTGATGATCGTTTTCATGATCGTACCGATCGTCGCGCCTTCCGTCGGCCAGCTGATCATCAGCTACGCCGACTGGCACTGGATTTTCATCCTGCTCGGTGTCGTCGGCTCGATCCTCTTCCTCTGGGCGCTGACGCGACTGAAGGAGTCGCTGCCGGCTGCCGAGCGTATCCCGCTCTCCGTCGGTTCGATCGTCGATGGCTTCAGGACCGTTCTCACGAACCGCATCACCTGCGGTTACATGATCGGGCTCACGATGTTCACGGGCGTGATCAGCGCCTACGTCATCTCTGTCCAGCAGGTCTTCGGCGAGGTCTACGGCCTCGGCGATTGGCTGCCAATCGCTTTTGCGGCAACGGCAGGCGGCATCGCGGTGGCGAACTTCGCCAACGGCTTCTTCGTCCGCACCTTCGGCATGCGCCGCATCTCGCACACGGCCATGATCCTCTTCACAGTGATTTCGGCATTCGGCTACGTCATGGCGCTCGGTGGAAGTGTCAATTTCGCGCTGGACTATGCGCTGTTTTCGATTCTGCTGATGATGTTTGCGGTGATCGCCACGAACTTCACGGCAATCAGCCTGGAGCCGATGGGCAATCTCGCAGGCACGGCGACCGCCATCACCGGCTTCGTGTCGACGTCCGTCGGCGCACTGCTCGGCGGCGCCGTCGGCCAGCTCTTCAACGGCACTGTCCAGCCGCTCTTTGCCGGCTTTGCGGTCTTCGGCGCCGTCAGCATCGTTGCGACGCTTTGGGCCGAAAACGGCAAGCTCTTCACCCACCCGGGCGACGGTCCTCAACTCGACCCGGGTGCTGCGCATTTCTGATGGAGCAAGCGCCTTCGTTCCGGCGGGAGCGCTGCGGACCTGGCCTGCGTCGCGGTTGCAGGCTGCGCGATGAGGCGAGCCGCTACCACAGCTTGTTGCGCATTCGGATCGTCTGCAACCTTATGTAAAGTCCTGCACATTTGATGATTGCAGATTAGTGCAAAAGGCTGAATTGCAATCAGCCTGAAAACATCGCCTCATAGGATGGGGGATTTTAACACCACCAATCAAACTTCAAGCCCGGTCGGGGCATGCGGCTCTGTTGCGACGGTCCAAGGATATGCGGATCATAGTCATAAATGGCCTATCGGTTGTGCGCGGCGGCGCAACAAAGGTAGCTATTCAGTGCCTGCAGACACGCCGCAGCGCTGGCATCGATTGCACATGCATCGAAACCTACCTAAAGCCGGGTCCTTTCCGGCATTTCACCACATTGCGCACACCCACGGAACCGTTGACGCGGCGGTCAACCGAGTTCTGGCGCAGAGAGCGCATCGTCTTCCTCGGACGGACGACCTGGGAGAAAAGTCTAGGCACGCTCGGTCGCGGGATTCCCGTAATCGTCAGCAGCAACGCCCTCATTGCCGAAGAGATTGAAGGCAATGGCGCGGGCCTCGTCTTCAAGAGCGGCGACGCGGGCTCGCTCGCCGAGGCGCTGGTGAAAATCAAGAGCAATAGCCTTGTGAAATGGCTGGCCGAAGGCGCACGGGCTTTCGGAAAAAAAGTCGCACCAAACCGACAGGATTGGGAGCGTCGATTTACTGGCATCTACACCGGCGAAGCCGCCCGCCCTTGTGACGGTTTAGGAGGATCATGGTGCGTGCACTTGTGACAGGCGGATGCGGTTTTGTCGGCCGACATCTTTGTGATCGGCTTCTCGCGGAAGGACTGGACATTGTATGCGTTGACTCGCTGAAACCGAGGACAGGCGCAAAGCACCCGGCTCTTTGGAGGCGCCCAAGCAAGCATTTCATCTTCCTTGAGGAGGATTGCAGATCATTCTTCGAGACCTCCTCCCAACGTTTCGACTACGTCTTTCATCTTGCCGCCCTCGTCGGCGGACGAATGACGCTTGAGAACGAAACGCTTCTCGTCGCCGAGGACCTGTCGGTCGATGCCGCGCTGTGGCGATGGGCGGGCTGTAACAAGCCCGGGAACGTTGTTTATTTCAGCTCCAGCGCAGCCTATCCGGTGGCGTTTCAGACCGAGGAAATGCAGACAGCGCTTTCGGAGGAGATGATTTCGTTCGAACGGCCGCTTGGCGTTCCGGATCTGAGCTATGGTTGGACTAAGCTGACTGGCGAGTATCTCATGAAGCTCTATGTCGAGCGATACGGCGGCCGGGCCATCGCGTATCGGCCATTCAGCGGCTACGGCGAAGATCAGGATATCGCCTACCCGTTCCCAGCAATCTGCCAGAGATTGGTCAAGGAATGGGGAGCAGCCGAGGTGTCCGTTTGGGGCTCCGGTCGTCAGCGCCGCGACTTCATTCACATCGCCGACTGTATCGATTTCATCTGGCAAACCGTGCACCGGCTGCCGACGGGAACAAGCATGAACCTTTCGACCGGCGGAACGACGTCCTTCATCGAGCTCGCAGTCCTGATCAGCCAAGAATTGGGCTGGTCGCCGGAAGTCGCCGGAACGACCAACCGTCCCGAAGGTGTGTTTTTCCGGTGTGGCGACACTGCTCTTCAACAGCGCTTCGGGCTCGCTCCACGAATCAGTCTTCAAGAAGGTGTCAGGCGCTCACTGGACTATCTCCGCGTTGAGGCAGCCGCTTACGTCTGAGAATGAACGCTGAGCCCTGCTGGTATGCGTCAGACGACGTATTCCAGGTGCGCCTCGCTGGCCGCGACCAGGAACTTCTTGCGTACTTCTTCTGGAGGTATAGCGCCGTTGAAGGCGTCAAGGCAGGTCACCTCAGCACGATAGAGCGCCGGACCATCATGGATCGGCCATTCCATGACCATCAGCTTATAGGCATCGTGAACCGTCCTGACGACGCGATAGCGTCCGCCAAGTTTGATCCTGATGGGCGGGAATTTCCGGATATCCTTTTTCTCCATGACGCTATACCTCACGCAAAAACATTCCACTCAACGAATCACCGGGCGACTCGTTCCGGCGGAGTCGCTCCGGAACCCCGAGCAATTTGACCGCACAACGGCGCATCGCTCACGGCAATACGGGTATTCGCCATGATGTTTTGTTCATCTGGCGTTCATATTTCTTGTGGCCATCGCCCTTTCGGGCTAATCTGTCTTGGCAACGATGGAGCAAGAGATGATCAGGACCACCGTCGCGGCTTCTGTATTTGCCGCTTATGCCTTTACGATGTTCGCAATCGCATCCCTCCCGCAAAACTCGCCCAGCATTCCGGTCGACCGGATCACGACAAGTTCAACGAACTAAGCCAAGGCTAACACGAAAACCCCGCTCTGAAGCGGGGCGGTATCGTGATCAAAACGCCTTGGGAGGAAATATGCATTTCTCCCTATATGTCGGACATGGATCGAGGCTTGCGACCTCAATCCTCAGAGCGTGAAAACTTCCCGCCGTAGCAGTTCCCATGACGCCTTGTCCGGAGCAACCAGCAAGCCGCCGCCGACGTGGTGCGGCAGATAGGGCGAGCCATCGAAACGCGCCGCATGGGCGCCCGCCTCCTGGCAGATCAGCGTTCCCGCCAGATGGTCCCAGGGCATCAGCTTGTTGTACATCAGATAGTGCACGTGGCCCGACGCGAATGTCCGGTATTCATGCGCAGCGCAACGGTAATTTACGAGGAAGCGGACCTTCGCAAGATTTGCGAGAATTTCCGGCCGCTTTTCCTTGGGCAGATATCCGGTGGACGCCATGCCGACCATCTGTTCTAAAGCCACCGGCGTGGCCACCGACAGCCGTTCCGCCTCGCCCTCCGGCCGCCGCAGCCAGGCGCCGCCGCCCTTCTCCGCCATCACCCAGTCGTCGCCCATCGGGTCGTATATGATGCCGGCGACAGTTTCGCCCTTCGACACGACCGAAGCCATGACGCCGAAGGCGGGAATGCCGGAAGCGAAATTGAAGGTGCCGTCGACCGGATCGACGACGATCGCGAGATCCGCTCCCTGCAACTTGCCGAGCAGCGCGGGGTCGGCCGCAACCGACTCCTCGCCGATGAAGACCGCGTCAGGCCAGCGCTTGGCCACCTCTGCCTTCATCATCCGCTCAGCCTGCTCGTCGGCTTCTGTCACCAGATCGGTCGCCTCGGTCTTGATCCGTACGTCGCCGCTGCCGAGACGCCGGAAACGTGGCAGTATCTCGGCCTTCGCCGCCCGCCTGAGGAGATCGGAGAGCGCTGTCACATCAACTGTCGAAGTCATGGCATGTCCTTGCTTTAGAGCGTTTCGCCCAGTTACACGCTTGCCGGTGACGGTCCCGCGACCATCAGGCTGGAAAAATCGAAGAGCTTCGGATCGAGCAGGTGCGAGGGGTTCACATGCGCGAGCGCCCGCAGCATCGTGTCCTTGCGGCCCGGCATGCGCCGCTCGATATCTGCAAGCATATCCTTCATCGCATTGCGCTGCAGGCCGTCCTGTGAGCCGCAGAGGTCGCAAGGGATGATCGGAAACTGCATGGCAGCCGCAAACTTCGCCATGTCGTCCTCGGCGCAATAGGCAAGCGGCCTGAGCACCATCAGGTTACCCTCGTCATTGAGCAGCTTCGCCGGCATGGAGGCAAGGCGCCCTCCATGGAAGAAGTTCATGAAGAAAGTCTCGAGAATGTCCTCGCGGTGATGGCCGAGCACCAAGGCGTCGCAGCCCTCCTCCCGCGCGATGCGATAGAGATTGCCGCGGCGAAGACGGGAACAAAGCGAGCAATAGGTGGCCCCCTCCGCCACCTTCTCCTTCACGATCGAATAGGTATCCCGATATTCGATGCGATGCTTCACACCGATCTCGGTCAGGTAATCCGGCAGGATATGTTTCGGAAAGTTCGGCTGGCCCTGATCGAGATTGCAGGCGATCAGCTCGACCGGCAGCAATCCACGCCATTGCAGGTCGAGCAGCAGCGCCAGCAGCCCGTAGGAATCCTTGCCACCCGAAACGCCGATCAGCCACCGCTTCTGGCCCTTCAGCATATCGAAATCGTCGAAGGCCTGGCGCACCTGCCGCAGCAAGCGCTTGCGCAGTTTGTTGAACGACACGGAGCGCGGCGCATCTGCAAACAGCGCATGGCCGATCACGCCGTCTTCCGCAGCTACCTTGAAGGCCTCATCAATGTTGGCTGCGATATTCATCGTCCCATCCAATCCAACGGACTCTGCCTTAGCAGAAAGCCGGGTTTCAACGAAGCGTCAATCGCCGAAAACCGACCAGCCGGTGCGCGCTGCGAGCATCTCCAGCGCCACGGCCCCGAGCTGCGAATTGCCAACCTTGTTCAAGCCCGGCGACCAGGCGGCGATCGAGGCGATCCCCGGAGCAACGGCGAAGATGCCGCCGCCGACGCCGCTCTTGCCGGGCAGGCCGACATGATAGGCAAAGTCGCCCGATCCGTCATAATGGCCGCAGGTGAGCATCAGCGCGTTGATGCGCCGCGCCCGCTTCGGCGAAACGACCGAATGGCCTGTCATGGGATTGCTGCCGCGTGCCGCAAGGAAAAGCCCTGCCCGCGCCAGCTGCTCGCAGCTCATCGACAGCGCACACTGGTGGAAATAGACGCCGAGCACGTGTTCGACGGGATGGTCGATGTTTTTGTAAGCGCGCATGAAACTGGCGAGTGCGAAATTCCGGTATCCTGTCTGCGTCTCGGAGCGCGCCACCTTGTCGTCGATGGTTATGGATTCATCGTCTGCCAGATAGCGAACAAAGCGCAGCAGTTCTCCGATCGCCTCGCGCGGCGCATGACCGGCCATCACGACGTCGGTAACAGCAATCGCGCCGGCATTGATGAAGGGATTGCGCGGGATTCCGTGCTCATGTTCGAGCTGGACGATGGAATTGAAGGCGGAACCAGACGGTTCGCGCCCGACCCGCTTCCAAAGGCCCTCGCCGACCTTGCCGAGCGCCAAGGTCAGCATGAAGACCTTGGAAATACTCTGGATGGAGAAAGGCACAGCGGCATCGCCGGCGGTGTAGACCCTGCCGTCGACGGTGACGACCGCCATACCGAACTGGTTCGGATCGATCTTGGCAAGCTCAGGGATATAGTCCGCGATCCTGCCCTCGCCGATACGGGGCGTCAGCTCCTTGTAGATGCTGTCGAGGACGGCCTGCAAATCCACCATGGCTTCTCTCCAGAGAACAAAAAAGCCGCCCAGGAGGCGGCTTTTCCGTATGCGAAAACGCCTCTCGCCAATTAGCGAGAATAGAATTCGACCACCAGATGCGGCTCCATGACGACCGCATACGGAACGTCGGAGAGCGAAGGAACGCGTGCGAAGGTCGCAACCATCTTGTTGTGATCAGCTTCGATGTATTCCGGAACGTCGCGTTCGGCGAGGCTGATGGATTCCAGAACCGTAACGAGCTGCTTCGACTTCTGGCGAACTTCGATGACGTCGCCGGCCTTGCAACGGTAGGACCCGATGTTGACGCGGACGCCGTTCACGGTCACGTGGCCGTGGTTCACGAACTGGCGGGCAGCGAAAACGGTCGGAACGAACTTGGCGCGATAGACGATCGCGTCGAGACGGGACTCCAGAAGACCGATCAGGTTTTCCGAGGTGTCACCCTTGCGGCGGTTGGCTTCGTCGAAGATCGCACGGAACTGCTTTTCGCGCAGGTCGCCGTAATAGCCCTTCAGCTTCTGCTTGGCGCGCAACTGCACACCGAAGTCGGAAAGCTTGCCCTTGCGGCGCTGACCATGCTGGCCCGGGCCGTATTCGCGGCGGTTCACCGGGGACTTCGGACGGCCCCAGATGTTTTCGCCCATACGGCGGTCAATCTTGTACTTGGACGATTCGCGCTTGCTCATCGTATTTCCTTTCAGAACGTTAGGGCGGTTTGTTGCCAAACCGCGCGAAGGAAACACGCCCTCCTTTGGCTTTCTTCCGAAAGCCCGACAGGACCATCCTATTACGCGAACAGGACAAATCCACGGGACATGTCAAATGAAACACCGGACATTGCTGCCCGGCGTTCGGGCGGTCTTTAGGGGTTCGTCATGAAAATGTCAACAGCGGAGCGCGTTGAGAAATATCGCGTTTATCGCCATATCGAAAGCAAATGGCCGGAGACTTGTGAAACGACCCTCGCGATCGATGGTGATGTGCTTGACACAGCCAAGGCCATGCCCGCGCAGCAAGATAAAAGCCTTGGCGAGATTATCTGACTTGGCTCGCAAATCGCTGATCCAGGCCCGATCACCCGTAATGCGTAACGGCATTCCGCTTATAAAGAAGATCCAACGGGGCGGGCGATTACACCTGAATTTGTCAACGAATATCCGTGACGTTCCTTCTCGACGTAAACGTTCTCATTGCCTGTTCTCGCGACTCTCGACCGTCGGATACGTGCGTCGCTTGCGGTTGATGGCAAAGCAAGGCTCTACCTTGTCGAGACATAAGCTTATTCCGCCGCTTGTGGCGCATCGCCTTGATCGGGCGCATTCGCATCGCCTGGCGCCGTCTGGCAGTTCATGTCCGGGAAAGCCACGACGCGCTTGCCCGTGAAGTCCGTGTGCACCACGACGGTGCCCTGCTCCTCGAAATATCCGAGGAGACGCCTGGCCCGGCGCGCCGAATGCGTACCGTAGGCGCGGGCTATCCGGGCGTCGGACGGGCAAGGCTCGCCGCAGACCGCCGCCTTCGCCAGCATCAGGAATACGCCCTGCAGATCGTCGGTCACACCGGCTGACAACGAAAGTGCCGCCGCCCAGACTTCGGTCCCGGCTGTTGCGGCATCGACGCCAGACCGCGAGATCGCCACGCGCCGGCGGAACTCCGGCAGCGACATCGGCGGCCCGGGCACGCGGCGCATGCGCAGACGCACCAGGAATTCCTGGTAGAGCACCGAATCCGTCCGGAAACCTGAACCCGGATCGTCGAGGATTTCCGAAAGCACGGCCGCAAGCCGTTCCTCGCGCTCCTCAGCGGAAAGCTCCCGCTGGCTTGCACGCGCCTCTGCGGGCGCAGCGGTCGCCGCAGGCGCCGAGCGTGAAAGCTCTGCCAGAATGTCCGTCGTCGGCCGTGGCGCCGGCGGCGCGCGGCGCGCGATTGGGCGCTGGAATTCCTCCGGATCGGGCGTGAAGATCAGGTCCTCGACATCCTGCGGCGCGTCCGGCAGCGGCATCAGCTTGGGGCTCGACGAGCGCGCCGACGTCTCCACGGCACCGATCTGGATCGGCAGCGGGCGGCGCGACAAGGCCGGTCCAAGCGCCACGAAGTTGCCGCGCCTCAGGTCGCGGAACATTTCTGCCTGGCGCCGGTCCATGCCGAGCAAGTCGGCGGCACGCGCCATGTCGATATCGAGGAAAGTGCGGCCCATCAGAAAGTTCGAGGCTTCCGCCGCAACGTTCTTTGCAAGCTTCGCCAGCCGCTGCGTGGCGATCACCCCCGCCAGCCCGCGTTTGCGGCCGCGGCACATCAGGTTCGTCATAGCGCCCAGCGACATCTTTCGGGCATCTTCGGAAACATCGCCGCCGACCGACGGGGCAAACATCTGCGCCTCGTCGACAACGACGAGCACGGGATACCAGTATTCGCGATCGGCATCGAACATGCCGTTGAGGAAGGCGGCCGCCGCGCGCATCTGCTGCTCGATGTCGAGGCCCTCCAGCGTCAATACGCAAGAGACACGGTGCTGACGGATACGGTTGGCAATGCCTGCAAGCTCCGCCTCCGTCCGTTCACCATCGACGACGACATGGCCAAAGCGGTCGCTGAGCGTGACGAAGTCGCCTTCCGGATCGATGATGACCTGCTGGACCCACTGCGCGGACTGTTCAAGCAGCCGTCGCAGGAGATGCGACTTGCCGGAGCCGGAATTGCCCTGCACAAGAAGGCGGGTCGCCAGCAGCTCCTCGATATCGAGCGTCGCCGGGGTGTTCCCTGACGCCATTCCCATATCGATACCAACCTGCAATGCAATGACCTATTCAGATGAGACTCAATGATGCGAAGCGCCATTGTCCTGAAACGGCGCGCTTCCGTCTATCAAAGATTTCCGGGCATTTCGCCCACGCGTTTGCAAAACCCACAGCGAATGCGGACAGTTGCGGCCTAGCGCTTATCACCGCGCCGGCTTCCTGCGTTGCGCATGCGCCCACGCCATGCACAACGCATTCTCGAGATCCTCCTCGCCCAGCTGCGACAGATCCGCGGTCGTCCAGCCCTGCCTGCCCCAGGCATTCGGCACCGGCGAAAAGGCATCCGCCAGCATCATGCATTTGAACTGCTGTTCGTCAGGCGTGAAATTGAAGTTTGCCGTCCGGCCATCGGCGGCGAGCGTGACGTAGATCCGCGCGACCCTGAATGCCATGCGGTCGAAATGCGGGGCCTCGATCGTACCCTCCAGCGATAACGCGATGCGTCGCAAGTCTTCGCCTGTCGCCATTGCACCCACCTCCGACGGTTCGCGCCATCCTATCACGATTGAAGCTGGACGCGTCACCGGACCGTCAGCCCGAAGCCCTGCATCAGTCGCGTTGTGGCGAAATCCGGATTGCCGGAGGTAAACACAGCGAAATCAAAGTTGTCGGGGTGAACGCCATCGGCCACCTGCGGCACGAGGCTGCGCGCGCGCCGTGCGATGGCCTCGGCGGGGTCCAGCCAATCCACTGGCCAGGGTGCCAGCCGCCGGAAGAGGTTCGCCATGAAGGGATAATGGGTGCAGGCGAGCACGACGATGTCAGTTTTGCGGCCGTCCTTTTCGACGAAGCACTGCTCGATTTCCGTCATGACAGCCTCGTCCGAGACGGTATCGCCGCGGATGTAGGCTTCCGCCATGCGCGCCAGATTCTCCGAGCCGACGAGGCGGACGTGGCATTGCTGCGCAAAGGATTGGATCAGATCCCGCGTATAGGCGCGTTTGACCGTGCCGGGCGTGGCAAGCACCGAGACGAGACCGGAACGCGTGCGCTCTGCGGCGGGCTTGATCGCCGGCACCGTGCCGACGAAAGTCATCTGCGGGAAGGCGGCGCGCAGATCGGCACCAACCAGCGTAAAGGCCGTATTGCAGGCGATGACACAGACTTCGGGATCGTAGTCCCCGAGCAGCCTGTCGAAGATCGTGATGATACGCTCCTTCAGCGCCTGCTCTTCCCAGCCCCCATAGGGAAATCCCGCATCGTCGGCGATGTAGATGAAGCCGCGCTCCGGCATCAGCACGCGGGCTTCGCGGAGCACAGTCAGCCCCCCGATACCGGAATCGAAGATCAAGACCGGTTTCAGCTCATTCGCTGCTGATGTCATCTTTCGGCTATTCCTTGGTGTCTGCAGGCGGACGGCTTCCGCGCGGATACTTGCGCGAGAAGCGGTCAAGGGAAGATATCACGCCGCGCAGCACGCTGATTTCCTGTTCCGTGAAGGCGCGGCGGGAAAGGACCGCGCGCAGATTGTCCACCATTTTCGGCTTTTTCCCGGCAGGATGGAAATAATTGCGTGCTTCCAGCGCCTCTTCCAGCTGGTCGAAAAGTCCGAAGAGCTGCTCCTTCGTCGATTGCGTCTGCGACGTCGCCTGGAACGGCACGGCACCAGCATCCTCCATGCCGGATTTCATCCACTCGTAAGACATCAGAAGCACGGCCTGCGCGATGTTCAGCGAGGCGAAGGCGGGATTGACCGGGAAGCTCACGATCTCATCGGCAAGAGCCACTTCCTCGTTGGTCAGCCCCCAGCGTTCACGGCCGAAGAGGATGCCGGTGCCCTCGCCCGCGCGGAATTTCGCCCGCAACGTTTCGGCAGCAACCACCGGAGAACGCACCGGCTTGAAGCCATCCCGTTCCCGGGCCGTCGTCGCATAGACGAAGTTCAGATCAGCGACAGCCTGCTCCAGCGTGTGGTAAACGTTTGTGCCTTCGATAACGTGATCGGCTTTGGAGGCGGCGGCTTGTGCCTTTTCGTTCGGCCAGCCGTCGCGCGGATTGACGAGGCGCAGCTCCGCAAGGCCGAAATTCGCCATTGCGCGCGCCACCATGCCGATGTTCTCGCCCATCTGCGGCTCGACCAGAATGATGACCGGTCCTTCGGCCAAAAGTTTGCGCTCGCTATTCGTGCCCGCCATAAATGCCGTCCTTGCTGTCATGCGGGGAATAGCTTTGCAAAGCCGAAACGGCAAGGCCCATGCCGCAGGATTGACCTGTCCCGTATACCGTCGATCAAATCAAACCTGCTTTCACTCGCCCAGTTCTGGACGGTTGCATCCATGACTTCCTGCACCGGTGCCTCGATCTCCGCGCCATCGGGGACGGCGGGCAAACCGGCAAATGCGACAAGCAGGAGGGCGATCGTCTTCATGATGAAATATCCGGTTCGAAAGGCAATTGCGGGGAACACTAGCCGAACCTCCGGACTTGGCAAAGGCACGCCAAAATGCGCTTTGAACGGCGCTTGCGGCTTTGCGTTCCCGGCTCACAATGCTATAGCGCTCGGGATTTTTCATCACCCACCCTGGGACGGTCGTCCCTTCCAAGCTTGAACGAGGCAGATACATGAAGAAGATCAAGGTCGCCAATCCCGTCGCCGATCTCGACGGCGATGAAATGACTCGCATCATTTGGCAGCTCATCAAGGACAAGCTGATCCATCCGTATCTCGACCTCGACATCGACTATTACGACCTCTCGGTCGAAAACCGCGACGCCACGAACGACCAGGTCACGGTCGATGCCGCAAACGCCATCAAGAAATACGGCGTCGGCATCAAGTGCGCGACGATCACGCCGGATGAAGCCCGCGTGAAGGAATTCAACCTCAAGGAAATGTGGAAGAGCCCGAACGGCACGATTCGCAACATTTTGGGCGGCGTCATTTTCCGCGAACCGATCATCTGCAAGAACGTTCCGCGCCTCGTTCCAGGCTGGACGCAGCCGATCGTCGTCGGCCGTCACGCTTTCGGCGACCAGTACCGCGCCACCGACTTCAAGTTCCCGGGCAAGGGCAAACTCACCATCAAGTTCGTCGGCGAAGACGGTCAGGTCATCGAAAGGGAAGTGTTCAACGCACCGGGCGCCGGCGTGGCCATGGCCATGTACAATCTCGACGAATCGATCCGCGAATTCGCCCGCGCCTCGATGATGTACGGCCTGATGCGCAAGTGGCCGGTCTACCTGTCCACCAAGAACACCATTCTCAAGGCCTATGACGGCCGCTTCAAGGATATCTTCGAGGAAGTCTACGAGACCGAATTCAAGGACCAGTTCAAGGAAGCCGGCATCACCTACGAGCACCGTCTGATCGACGACATGGTCGCCTCGGCGCTCAAGTGGTCCGGCGGCTACGTCTGGGCCTGCAAGAACTACGACGGCGACGTGCAGTCCGACACGGTTGCCCAGGGCTTCGGTTCGCTTGGCCTGATGACCTCGGTCCTCTTGACGCCGGACGGCAAGACGGTGGAAGCCGAGGCCGCCCACGGCACGGTCACCCGCCACTACCGCCAGCACCAGAAGGGCCAGGAAACCTCGACGAACTCGATCGCCTCGATCTTCGCCTGGACCCGCGGCCTGGCGCACCGCGCCAAGCTCGACGACAACACCGAGCTCGCCCGCTTCGCCTCCACGCTGGAAAAGGTCTGCGTCGACACCGTCGAAGCCGGTTTTATGACCAAGGACCTGGCGCTGCTGATCGGCCCGGATCAGCCATGGCTCTCCACGACCGCCTTCCTCGACAAGATCGACTCCAACCTGCAGAAGGCCATGGGCGCCTGAGGCACCTGGAGACATCGAACAACGAATACGGCGGGGTCTTCCCGCCGTATTCGTTTCAGGCACGAAGAGGAGCATGGACATGACGACGACCATCCGCCCGCTGCAGGCGTCTGACCGCGCCGCCTGGGAGCCTCTCTGGGTCGCCTACCAGCGCTTCTACGAAGTCGTTATTCCGCCGGAAACGACGGACCTGACTTGGAGCCGCTTCCACGACCCGGCCGAAGAGATGTACGCGCTCGGCGCCTTCGACGCGGGCGGCCGCCTTGTCGGCATCGTTCACGCCATCTTCCACCGTTCCTGCTGGCTGCCACGATGGACCTGCTATCTGCAGGACCTTTACGTCGAAGCCGACCGGCGGGGCACAGGCACCGGCGCAGCTCTTATCGAAGCCGTGGCAGATCTTGCACGGGAGAACGGCGCCGGCAGGCTCTACTGGATGACCCACGAGACCAACGCGACGGCACGGCGGCTCTACGACCAGATCGCCGAGAGCTCCGGTTTCATCCAGTACCGCAAGGCGCTTTGAGCGGCAGGCTTGATTTTGCTGCGGGGCGCGCTAGACCGGAAAGGGAGGAGGAGGAAAGCATGGCTGACGAGCTGGTATTCTATACGAACCCAATGTCGCGCGGCCGTATCGCCCGCTGGATGCTGGAGGAGACCGGAGTTCCCTACCACACGGAAATCATGACGTTCGGCGGCACGATGAAGGCGCCGGACTACCTGGCCGTGAACCCGATGGGCAAGGTGCCGACGATCCGGCATGGCGAAACGATCGTGACGGAATGCGCCGCGATCTGCGCCTATCTCGCCGATACCTTTCCGGAAAAGGAGCTCGCTCCGAAGCCTCATGAGCGCGGCAGCTATTACCGCTGGATGTTCTTCGCCGCAGGCCCCTTGGAAGCTGCTGCCACGAACCGTGCGCTCGGCTTTGTGACGCCCGCCGAAAAGAGCCGGATGGCCGGTTACGGCAGCTTTGGCGACGTCATGGACACGCTCGAAAAAGCCGTCAGCACTTCACCCTATATTGCCGGCGATCGCTTCACGGCCGCCGATGTCTACGTCGGCTCGCATATCGGCTGGGGCTTGGGCTTCGGCACGTTCGAAAAGCGCCAGGCCTTCGCGGACTATGTCGCCCGCGTGACCAACCGCGAAGGCTACAGGCGAGCCACCGCACTGGATGACGAACTCATGCAGCAGATGCAATAGGAACCGCTTTACCTCCCGACGGTCGCTCACCCTTCCGCAGTTGCACGGTGGGACTTGCACCACAAGAATGCACCCATGCTGGGCGCACAACAAAAAGGTGGAGGATAAGCCCCGCCTTTCAAACCTCACCGGCAGATGAAATCAGCTTGCAAGTGCTGCCGCAACCGCTTCGATCGCCTCGTCGGCCTTGGAGCCGTCCGGGCCGCCCGCCTGTGCCATGTCCGGCCGCCCGCCGCCGCCCTTGCCGCCGAGGGCAGCAGATGCAACACGCACCAGATCGACGGCGCTGAACCGCGCCGTCAGGTCCGGCGTTACGGCAACGACCGCGCTCGCCTTTCCGTCATCCGATACGCCGATCAGCGTCACGACGCCCGAGCCGATGCTGGACTTGCCGTCATCGGCAAGGCCCTTGAGGTCCTTCGGATCGACGCCCGTCATCGCCTTGCCGAGGAATTTCACGCCGGCAACCTCGCGCGCCGCGTCCGTCGAGCCGCCTTGCCCGCCGCCCATGGCAAGCTTGCGCTTGGCGTCCGCCAGTTCGCGCTCGAGCTTGCGGCGCTCGTCCATCAACGCTTCGACGCGCGAAAGCACTTCGGCAGGCTGAACCTTCAGCGACGACGCGAGCGACTTCACGCGCTCGTCCTGCTCAGCCAGATATTCGCGCGCAGTTTCACCGGTGACCGCCTCGAGGCGGCGCACGCCCGCGCCGACAGCGCTTTCGCCGAGGATGCGCACGAGGCCGATCTGGCCGGTCGCCGCCACGTGCGTGCCGCCGCAAAGCTCGATCGAATAAGGCTTGCCGGCCTTCGTGCCGCGCACGCCCTGCCCCATCGAGACGACGCGCACTTCATCGCCGTATTTCTCACCGAAGAGCGCCATCGCACCTTCGGCGATAGCGTCGTCGACGCTCATCAGCCGCGTAGTGACCGGTGCGTTCTGCAGCACGATCTCGTTTGCCATGTCCTCGACGACCTTGAGTTCTTCGGCGGACACCGGCTTCGGATGCGAAACGTCGAAACGCAGGCGTTCCGGCGCGACCAGGGAACCCTTCTGCGCCACATGCGTGCCGAGCACTTCGCGGAGCGCCTCGTGCAGCAGGTGCGTTGCCGAGTGGTTAGCGCGCAGGCGCGAGCGGCGGGCGTGATCGACGGACAGCGCGACGGCATCGTCAGCCTTCAGCGAACCTTCGATGACCGTCCCGGTATGGACGAACAGGCCCTCGCCTTTCTTTTGCGTATCAGTGATCTCCACCTTCGCATGGTCCGAACTGATGATGCCGGTGTCACCCATCTGGCCACCGGACTCGCCGTAGAACGGCGTCTGGTTGACGACGATCTGGACCTTGTCGCCGGCCGAGGCGGATATGACGGCAGCGCCATCCTTGACGACCGCCTGGACGACGCCTTCGGCGGTCTCGGTGTCGTAGCCCAGGAATTCGGTCGCGCCATGCTTTTCCTTGAGCTCGAACCAAATAGTTTCGGTCGCCTTGTCACCGGAGCCTGCCCAATGCGAGCGGGCCTCGGCCTTCTGGCGCTCCATCGCATCCGTGAAGCCGGCAAGATCGACGCCGATTTCGCGGGCGCGCAGCGCATCCTGCGTCAGGTCGAGCGGAAAGCCGTAAGTGTCATAGAGCTTGAAGGCCGTCTCGCCGTCCAGCATGTCGCCCTTGCCGAGCGCCGTCGTCGCGTCGGAAAGCAGAGACAGGCCGCGCTCCAGCGTCTTGCGAAAACGGGTTTCCTCAAGCTTCAGCGTTTCGGAGATCAACGCCTCGGCGCGGGCGAGTTCCGGATAGGCGCGGCCCATCTGCTGGACGAGCGCCGGTAGCAGCTTCCAGATCAGCGGCTCCCTGGCGCCGAGAAGCTCCGCATGCCGCATGGCGCGGCGCATGATACGGCGCAGCACATAGCCGCGGCCTTCGTTCGAGGGCAGCACGCCATCGGCAATCAGGAATGCGGAAGAGCGCAAATGGTCGGCGATGACGCGATGGCTCGCACGGCGCTCGCCCTCGGCGTTGACGCCGGTTGCCTCTTCCGAGGCTTCGATCAGCGCGCGGAACAGATCAATGTCGTAATTGTCATGCTTGCCCTGCAGCACGGCCGCCACCCGTTCCAGCCCCATGCCGGTATCGATCGAGGGCCGAGGCAGATCGACGCGCTCTTCCTTCGTCAGCTGCTCATACTGCATGAAGACGAGGTTCCATATCTCGATGAAGCGGTCGCCGTCTTCTTCCGGAGAGCCGGGAGGACCGCCCCAGATGTGATCGCCGTGATCGTAGAAGATTTCCGAGCACGGGCCGCACGGGCCGGTATCGCCCATCGCCCAGAAATTGTCGCTCGTCGGAATGCGGATGATCTTTTCGTCAGAAAGCCCGGCGATCTTCTTCCAGAGGCCGAAGGCCTCATCGTCCGTGTGATAGACAGTGACCAAGAGACGCTTGGCATCGAGGCCGAACTCCTTGGTGAGCAAGTTCCAGGCAAGCTCGATCGCCCGCTCCTTGAAATAGTTGCCGAAGGAGAAGTTGCCGAGCATCTCGAAGAAGGTATGGTGGCGCGCGGTATAGCCGACATTGTCGAGGTCGTTGTGCTTGCCGCCGGCGCGGACGCATTTCTGCGCCGTCGATGCCGTCTTGTAGGGGCGCTGCTCCAGGCCGGTGAAGACGTTCTTGAACTGCACCATGCCGGCATTGGTGAACATCAGCGTCGGATCGTTGCGCGGCACAAGCGGGCTCGACGGCACGATCTCGTGGCCGTTCGTCTTGAAATAGTCGAGGAAGGTCGACCGGATATCATTCACGCCGCTCATGCTATGCCCTTCAGTGCTGCCCAAGGCAGGTCAAAACTCAAATCCAGTGGCTTTTATCGTTCACCCTTGCCACTGTCCAGCAGACAAACAAAACCGGCCGCATTCTGATCAAGGAATGCGGCCGGTTTCGATACAGCAAAGCTGAAGCTGCGGATTACATATCCGTGTCGGTGTCGCCATCATTGGCGTCCGGCCCGCTATTCTGCAGGAAGCGGTCCGCAATTAGCCCGGCATTCTGGCGAAGCGCTGTCTCGATCTCGCGGGCCATGTCCGGATTGTCGCGGATGAAGAGCTTGGCGTTCTCGCGGCCCTGGCCGAGACGTTGGCTGTTATAGGAGAACCAGGCACCGGATTTCTCGACGATGCCGGCCTTGACGCCGAGATCGATCAGTTCGCCGGTCTTGGAAACGCCTTCGCCATACATGATGTCGAATTCCACCTGCTTGAAAGGAGGCGCCATCTTGTTCTTGACGACCTTGACGCGGGTCTGATTGCCGACCACCTCTTCGCGATCCTTGACCGCGCCGATACGGCGGATGTCGAGACGGACGGAGGCATAGAACTTCAGCGCATTGCCGCCTGTCGTTGTTTCCGGCGAGCCGAACATGACGCCGATCTTCATGCGGATCTGGTTGATGAAGATCACCATGGTGTTCGATTTGGAGATCGAAGCCGTAAGCTTGCGCAGCGCCTGGCTCATCAGGCGTGCTTGCAGGCCCGGCAGGCTGTCGCCCATCTCGCCTTCGATTTCAGCACGCGGCGTGAGAGCCGCAACGGAATCGACGACGAGAACGTCGACGGCGCCGGAGCGCACCAGCGTATCGGTGATTTCAAGCGCCTGCTCACCGGTATCCGGCTGCGAGATCAAAAGGTTCTGGAGATCGACGCCAAGCTTGCGAGCATAGACCGGATCGAGCGCATGTTCGGCATCGACGAATGCGCAGATGCCACCCTTCTTCTGCGCTTCGGCGATCGTCTGCAATGCAAGCGTCGTCTTGCCGGAGCTTTCCGGCCCATAGATTTCAATGATACGACCCTTCGGAAGGCCGCCGATGCCGAGCGCGATATCGAGGCTGAGGGAGCCGGTCGAAATCGTTTCGACCTCGATGACACTCTCGTTCGCGCCGAGTTTCATGATCGAGCCCTTGCCGAACGACCGCTCAATCTGTGAGAGTGCCGCTTCAAGCGCCTTGCTTTTGTCCACCGATTTGTCCTCTACGAGCCGCAATGAATTTTGAGACATCCGATCCACCTTTAGGTTATTGAAGCCGCTTGAGCAATATCGAGTTTGTACCCCATTTGTTCCAGCTGTGCAATGGGCGCCCAAACAATTGAAAGAAAAAGGTAAAACGTCCCGTGTTCTATATTTGTTTTATCGATGCAAAGCAACGAGTTAGGCAACGTCGGGCTGAGACTGCGGCATCCGGCGCCTCTGTACGATTCGCTTCTTCCACCGGCTGGGAGCATTCAGGACGATGAAAAGAATCCTCGTTTTCGGCGGCGCGCATATCGATCGGCGCGGGCGCATTTCCGGCGAGACGGCGCCGGGCGCCAGCAACCCCGGCACCTGGTTCGAGGAACCGGGCGGCGGCGGCTTCAACGCCGCAAGGAATCTAGCGCGCCTTGGCTTCGACGTCACCATGATTTCGCCGCGCGGCGGCGATCCGGCAGGGGAACTGGTGACGGAGGCGGCTTATGCGGCCGGTATCAGCGACCGACCCTTCGTCTTTCTCGATCGCAAGACGCCGAGCTACACGGCCATTCTGGAGCGGGACGGCAACCTGGTGATCGCCCTCGCCGACATGGAGCTTTACCGCTACTTCGTGCCGCGCCGGCTGGCGATCCGCTGGGTCCGGGAAGCCTTCGCGGCAAACGACCTCATCCTTTTCGATGCGAACCTGCCGGAAGAGACGATCGCGGCGATCGTCAGCCGAGCCAATGCGCTCGGCATACCCGTGGCCGCGATTGCCATATCGCCGGCAAAAGTGGTCAAGCTCAAGGCGTGTATCGGCGGCATCGACTATCTCTTCCTCAATGAGGCCGAGGCCGCAGCCCTGGTCGGCCAGCTCCCTGACAAGCCGGAGGATTGGGTGTCACTGCTCGGTGACACCGGCCTGAAGAGCGGCGTCATCACACGCGGGCAGCGCGAACTGATCGCCTTCGGCAGGGACGGCGCTTTCTGCCTTTCGCCTCCGTCGGTCGAAACCGTCGCCGACGTGACGGGCGCCGGAGATTCGCTTGCGGCCGGCATCCTCTCCGCCCTGATGCAGGGCCTGCCGCTCCAGGAAGCCCTGCGGCACGGCGCGGCGGCCGCTGCACTCACGGTCCAGTCGCCCTATGCCGTCAACGAAAAACTCTCGGCGAAACTGCTTGCGGAAACGCTTGCCCTTGTTCAGCGTGCCAGAATTCTGCATTGAAGCGGCAATATCGATGAAACGGAAGAGACAATGACGAAACCGATCTCCCCCCTCCTGCCGGTCTCCTATTCCAAGGAGGTTGCCGCCGCAAAGCAGCGCGGTGCGCCGCTGGTGGCGCTTGAATCGACGATCATCACCCACGGCATGCCCTACCCCGGCAATATCGAAATGGCCCGTAGCGTCGAAGCGATCATCCGTGAGCAAGGTGCCATTCCGGCAACGATCGCCGTCATTCACGGCGTTCTGCATATCGGCCTGGAGCCGGAGGAGCTTGAGAAGCTCGCGAAGGAGAAGGACGTGATGAAAGTCTCGCGCGCCGATCTCGCATTCGCCATCGCCGAGCGCCGCACCGGTGCCACGACGGTTGCCGCAACGATGATCGCCGCCGCCCGCGCCGGCATCAAGGTCTTTGCTACCGGCGGTATCGGCGGCGTGCATCGCGGCGCCGAAGAGAGCTTCGATATCTCGGCCGACCTGCAGGAGCTCGCCCGTACCGGCGTCATTGTCGTTTGCGCCGGTGCAAAGGCGATCCTTGATATTCCGAAGACCCTGGAAGTCCTGGAAACCAGCGGCGTTCCCGTCGTCACCTACGAGAGCGCAGAGTTCCCGGCCTTCTGGTCCCGTTCCTCAGGCCTGCGCAGCCCGCTGACGCTGAACAGCCCGGCCGCCATCGCCAATTTCCAGATCACCCGTGAGCAGTTGGGCATCGACGGCGGCATGCTGATCGCCAATCCGGTTCCGGAACAAGATGAAATTCCGCGCGAGGAGATGGAAATCTACATCGAACGGGCGCTGGACAGCGCCGAACGCGACGAAATCAGCGGCAAGGACGTGACCCCTTATCTTCTCGGCACGATCTTCGATCTGACGGACGGACGGAGCCTCCAGACGAATATCGCGCTCGTCGAGAACAATGCCCGCCTGGCGGCTGAAATTGCCGTGGCGCTCGACGATTGAAATCGGACGGGCGGCGGTTACCGCCTCCCTATTCGCCTTCCAGCGTTTCCTTGACGACGACGGCGAGCTGCTTCAGCGAGAAGGGCTTCGGCAGGAAGCCGAACTTGGCGTCCGGCGGCAGGTTGCGGGCGAAAGCGTCTTCAGCATAGCCGGAAACGAAGATGAACTTCATGTCCGGATATTTCTTGCGCAGCTCGCGCAGCAGCGACGGCCCGTCCATCTCCGGCATGACGACGTCCGAAACGACGATGTCCACCTTGCCGTCCAGTTCCTCCAGAATGTCGAGCGCCTCGACGCCCGAGCCGGCCTCGTGGACGGTGTAGCCGCGTGTTTCCAGCATGCGCTTGCCGCCGCGGCGCACCGCCTCCTCGTCTTCGACGAGCAGAATGACGGCGTTGCCCGTCAGGTCTTCCGGCTGTTCCGGCTGGCCTGCGGCCGACTTCTGTGCAGCCGCCCCGGCTTCGGCTGCCGCAATGGCGTCCGCCTCGGCGGCGACGGCCGGATCGACGACATGGCGCGGCAGGAAGACCCGGAAAGTCGTTCCCTTGCCGACTTCGGATTCCGGCTGAATATAGCCGCCGGATTGCTTGACGATGCCGTAGACCATCGCCAGCCCGAGGCCCGTCCCCTTGCCCACTTCCTTGGTTGTGAAGAAGGGTTCGAAGATCTTGTCCATGATGTCGGGCGCAATCCCGGTGCCGGTATCGGCCACCTCGATCAGCACCATGTCCTCATGCGGCATGTAGGAATAATTGAAACCAGCCACTTCCGCCGCCGTCACGTTGCGGGTGCGCAGCGTCAGCTTGCCACCCTCCGGCATCGCGTCGCGCGCATTGACGCAAAGATTGATCAGCACCTGCTCGAACTGCGACAGGTCCGTCTTCACCGGCCAGAGATCGCGGCCGTATTCGACATCGAGCTTGACGTTGGTGCCGGACAGCAGCCGGTCGACAAGCATGCGCAGGTCGCCGACAACGTCGGTGAGGTTCAACACCGTCGGCCGCATCGTCTGCTTGCGCGAAAAGGCCAACAGCTGGCGCACGAGAACCGCGGCGCGGTTCGCATTGCGCTTGATTTCCATAAGGTCGGCAAAGCTTGCATCCGACGGCCGCGCCTGCAGCAGCAGATGGTCGGACGACAGGAGGATCGCCGTTAGCACGTTGTTGAAGTCGTGCGCGATGCCGCCCGCAAGCGTGCCGACCGCATTCATTTTCTGCGTCTGCGCCATCTGTGCTTCCAGCGCCTTTTGCTCCGTCATCTCGACGGCATAGACGATCGCGGCCTCTTCCGGCGCCTCGTCGCTCTGGTCGATGACGGCGTTGACGTAGAAGCGGAAATGGCGCGCCTCGTCGCTCGGCATGCGCGAATCGATCGGCGGGATATCGCCCTGGCGGTCCTTCGCCGCCGCCAGGGCGTCCTTCAGCCTCTGCCGGTCGGTTTCCTGAAGGATGACTTCGAGCGCTGCGCCATTTTCGACGTCATCGCGCGAAACGATGCCGGAGAAGAGCTTCAGGAACGGGGCATTCGTGCGCAGGATTCGCCCGTCGCCGTCAACCGAGGCAATTGCCATCGGCGTGTTGTTGAAGAAGCGCGTAAAGCGCATCGCGGCGGCGGAAGCGGACTGCTCGTTCTCGGTGCCTGGCTGTCTTCTCAGCACGATCGTCCGGCTCTCGCCCGGCGCGCCGTCGCGCATGGAGGTCACGCTGTGGATGAGCTGCACCGGCAGGCTCTGCCCGTTCGCCTTCTTGAGGTCGAGGTCGAGCGTATCGGTTTTCTTGAGGCCGGGCTCGGCCTGAACCGACTGGATGAGCGCCAGCCCGCCGCCCGCCACGAGATCCCCGATCGTCATCGAGCCCGGCACGAACTTCGTGAGATCGAGCCCGAGCCACTCGGCGAGCGTTGCGTTCAGGTAGAAGATTTCGCCCTTGCGGCCTGCAGAGAAGAAACCTGCCGGCGCATGGTCGAGGTAGTCGATCGCGTTCTGCAACTCCTTGAAGAAGCGCTCCTGGTCGTCGCGCTCGGCGCTGATGTCGCTGATCTGCCAGATATGCAGCGGCTTGCCGGCACCTTCCTCGGTTCGCAGCGTCCGCGCCTTGAGACGGTACCAGTGAGCGCCGGAATTGTTCGTTGCCGGGCCAAGAGCACGCAGCAGGCGGAATTCCTCCTGCCCTTCCCTGCCCTCGCGCAGCCCGTTCGACAGACGGTAAAGCGCTTCGTTCGATTCCCGGTGGCGCGAAAGCAGCGCTTCGAGAGTCTGCACCTCGGTCGGTTTGCGGGCGCCCGTCAGCTTTCCGTAGGCGGCGTTGGCATAGATGATCCGCCCTTTCTCGTCGGTGATCAGCGAACCGTCCGGGTGGCTGTTGAGAAACGACCGCGCAAGGCTATCCGATTGCCGCTGCGGCATGACCTCGATGAAGCCGATAACCGACGAAACGAGGAAGAAGATGCCGACCATGGCCAGCACGCCGAGGACGCCAAGAACCATCTCGTTTTCAAGCGAATCCTTGAAGTAGACGAAGGCGGCTGCGGCTGCGACAAGCACAAGCGCCAGAAGAATGATGCGAACAGCCGTTCCCGAACGTCCTCCGCGATCCACGATCGGGGCATTGTAGTCGTCAGCCTGACGTGGTGTCGTCATCTATTCCTCGCATGAGCCTGTTCAGCATTCGCTTATATTCTCAAGAGAAAGCAGGAATCAGGCGTTCGTTCCTTCTTAGCAAGTTGCTGCGTCCGCCAAAACAGTATGAAGAGCCAAGAATGCTTGAATTCACAACGAACGGCGCCACTTTCGACAACCAGAAACAGGTCCTTGTGTTCGGCCGTGACTGGACAAGCAGGCAGCCTATTGCCTAAGGAGCTGAAAAGCCGTCATGTTATGGCGAATGCCGCAACCGGAGTAGAAGACCATGTTCGACGAAGTAATGGGCGCCTATGGCAGCCGTTTCCTCCTCGCAGCGGGCGGCGTCGGCATCGCGCTGCTGCTCCTGATCGGCATCATGTGGATCCTCCGCAGCCGGGCGCCTTCGCCCTTCGTGCGCGGCGGCAAGAACCGGCAGCCACGTCTGCAGGTGCTGGATGCTGCAGCCGTCGATACGCGCCGCCGGCTGGTGCTCGTGCGCCGTGACGACGTCGAGCATCTGATCATGATCGGCGGCCCGACTGACATCGTTATCGAAAGCCGCATCCTGCAGGATACCGACGACGGCTCGGAGCGCGCATTCATAGCCCCGCCGGCGCCCCAGCCTCAGCCTGAACCGGTCGTCGCGATGCCCCAAGAGCCGCGTGCCGAGCCTGCAAGGCCCGTCGCAGCCTTCGAGCGCGAACCCGAAGCTGCTGAACCCTACGCTCCGGCACCCGCGCCTGCCGTCGAGCCGCGTCTGCATCCCGCAGTGGCCGCTCCTTCCGCGGCGCCTGCTGAACCAGAGCCGGCAGTAACATCGACCGTGGCGGCAAACATCGCACGGGAGCCTGCCAGCCCCACTGCTCCGCCACCGATCATTCCGAGGCCACCTGAGCGCCCCGTCTCCCCGGTGATCGAGGCAGCCAGCGCCGCCGACATCCTCGACGCGGCCCGCCAGCGCGTTCTGCCGCAGCAGCGGGTGGAGCCGCAGGTCTCGACGCCGCCGGCGCAGAGCCTTCCGACCGTTGCCGAAGGCGTGCCGGTTGTTACCGGCGACGCAGCCGCAGCTCCGAAGGAATCGCCCAGCGATTTCGAACGCATTCTTCAGGAAGAGATGAACAATACACTCGCTGCGCAGCGCATCGTTCCCACACCGAACGCGCCCACCCGCCCGGTTCCGCCGCAATCCGGCAGCCTGCCGCGCCGCGATCCGGAAATGGCGCCGATCACCGGCGCCGATGCCGACCTTCAAAAGGAAGTGGCCCGCATCTTCGGCGAAATGAGCGTCAATCGCGAAAAGTGAGCGATCGGGATAGGGGGGAACCTTGCGGTTCCGCCCCTCCCACACCACCCTGCGTACGGGTCCGTACAGGGCGGTTCGGCTGGTTATGCAGCCTTGGCGGGCACGACGGAAGCGAGGCCTATGCTTGCGAGGAAAGCGTTCGGCAGGGCGCTGTGGTGTCAGTCACGATCTGGCGGCACAAACCGCCGGCAGTGCACACGGCCCATGGCGCATCAGCAACAGCCCCGCGCTCGCCATTGCTGGGAAAAGGACTTACACCGCCAAGCTGTCGATCATGCTGGGCGATCGGGTAGGAGGGAGCCTTACGGCATCCCTCCTCCCACACCACCGTGCGTACGGTTCCGTACACGGCGGTTCATCGAGCGTGATTTAGGCGTTGGAGCTCCTGCTGAAGTGAGATCAGCCCGAGTTGGTCAAAGAAGGCCTTGCGGAAGGCATCGTTCATGTGGCTGGCCCCGGCGTTCCACCAGGGACCGCGGCCATTGCCGGCCGATTCACATGCACGCTCTTCCGTCAGGCCTCGTTGCCTCAGCCGCATGGCGCGCGTAGCTGATCGCTTCCATTGCCGCCATAGGATGCAGCGCAACCGGCGCCGCAGCCAGCCATCAAGCTCCTCCAAGACCCCTTTGCCTTCGGTCAGCCGGAAGTAGGCCATCCAACCCCGCAGGATCGGGGCGAGGTCCTTGATGGTGGCGCCAAAGGCGCGACCGCGCCCTGCGCGAAACGCCCCCTTCAACCTGTCCCGCAGCCGCTTCACACTCGGTGCCGCAATCAATAAGCGTGGCGCTTTATGGGCGGTCATGGTGTAGGCAAGAAAGGTGCGCTTCCATGGTCGGTCCACGGCGCTTTTGGCGCCATTGACCGTGAGCTTCAGCCGCTCGGCGAGGAAGCGGGTCAGCGAGGCCATGACCCGCTCGCCGGCACGTCGCGACCGCACATAGACATTGCAGTCGTCGGCGTAGCGGCAGAAGGCATGACCGCGCCGTTCCAGCTCCTTGTCGAGATCATCCAGCAGGACGTTCGATAGCAGCGGCGAGAGTGGACCGCCTTGCGGGGTGCCCTCGCTGCGTGCCGTTTCGATCCCGCCCGTCATCAGCCCGGCCTGCAGGTAGCGGCGGATCAGCCGCAGCACCCGCTTGTCCGTGACCTTGCGTGCCACGCGTGCCATCAGGACATCGTGGTTCACTCGGTCGAAGAACTTCTCCAGATCAAGGTCGACCACGAAACGGCGGCCATCGGCGACATGTGACCGGGCGGCAAGAACCGCATCGTGGGCGCTCCGCCCCGGCCGGAAGCCGTAGGAGGAGGCAGAGAAGTCCGGGTCGAAGATCGGCATCAGCACCTGATGCATCGCCTGCTGGATAAGCCGGTCCAGAGCGGTCGGGATGCCCAATTGCCGCATCCCTTTGCCGCCGGGCTTGGGGATTTCCACCCCGCGCACCGGCGCCGGCCTGTAGCGGTCCGCCAGCAAGTCTTCCCTGATGTGTGGCCAGTGCGTCGCGAGGTAAGGCTTCAGTTGGTCCACCGTCATCTTATCGACGCCCGGCGCACCCTTGTTCGCTACCACCCGGCGGTAAGCCGCCATCATGTTCTCGCGGCTGAGGATCGTCTCCATCAGTCGCTCATTCGCCTCCGGTCGAGAGGATGACGGTCCTGCCGTGGTGTCTGATGCACCCAATGCCTGCCCTCGCGGCTTCCGGCCGCTACTCTCGGCATGGGCACGGAGCATCTCAACTCCGTCTTCTGCGTCTGTTCTCACCATCGAAAGACCGGTCTCCGTCCGGCACTCCATGTTCAGCCCTTCACCGCTTGGTCCGGCTACTACGGCGTCTGCTGACTTCTGCCGCCCCGTCCCGACGCCTTTCGACGCCGGTAGCCCACCTGAAACCAGGGGCAGGTCGGCAGACCTCCCAGGGTAAGACGCGTGACCTTCGTGCCAAATACCTGTCGCATCTACGCCCGCACCCTCCGGGTGATATCGGGCTTCGGGTGTTGTGGCCCCCTCGCCCGGATGCGGACGCCTCATATGCGCTTCCTGTTCGTCAGGCCGGCACTTTGCCTGCAGCTTCCTTCAGACCCCGCCTCGCGGCGACGCCCTTGCTGTTCAGCTAACGGTTCCCATCACCAGGGCCCGCAGAGGACTCTCACCTCCAAGTCAGCGGCCGGATACCACCCCGGCCAAACGGTGCTCACGCACCACGCGCCATGCCTGGCGCACCACAGAAAAAAGGCACCGCAAACCGCGGTGCCTTCGATATTCTGCAACGGGGCCGAAAGCCTATTCGTCGCGATAGACCTTCTCGCGGCGCTCATGACGCTCCTGCGCTTCGATCGACAGCGTTGCGATCGGACGTGCGTCGAGGCGCTTGATGCCGATCGGCTCGCCGGTTTCCTCGCAGTAGCCGTAGGTACCGTCTTCGATACGCTGCAATGCTGCATCGATCTTGGAAATCAGCTTTCTCTGGCGGTCACGGGCGCGAAGTTCGATCGCCCGGTCTGTTTCGGAAGAGGCCCGGTCCGCGAGGTCCGGGTGGTTGGCGCTTTCTTCTGCGAGATGATCGAGCGTCTCGCGCGCTTCTCTAAGGATATCGTTCCTCCAGGCTACGAGCTTGGCTCTGAAGTAAGCCCGCTGGCTTGCGTTCATGAATTCCTCGTCTTCCGAGGGAACGTAACTGCTAAGATCGATCTTCTCACTCAACGCGATTCTCCTGAAGAACATCTCATATGGCGGGGTGTATATCCCAAGCGCTATCGCGGATTCAAGCCAAATACGACAGGTAAACAGATTTTTAAATCTGTCATATTTTGAAGCTAACAATTTATTTTTGCATCACTATTAGGATTGTTTGTTTTTGCTTCCCGTTCAAGAAGGTGTGTTGGGCTTGCTGTTTTGCGCCGTCGCTGTGCCGATGCGGTTGACGCCGGTGATCCGCGGACGCTACTGAAAAGGCTCCTTCGCTCGTGGATTCTTCTATGGCCGCAACCTTGCCTCCACCCTCACGAATCTATCTGTTGCGGCACGCAGAAGCCGCCTGGGCGCAGCCCGGCGAACGGGATTTCGACCGGCCCCTGAACGATAGGGGCTATGACGACGCCGAACTCGTGGCAGACCGCGCAGCTGATAAGGGCTACCGGCCGGATCTTTTGATCAGTTCCACGGCAAGGCGCTGCCGCGAGACCGCGGACGCCGTGCACCGCGCCATGGGACTGTCGCTCGACATCCTCTACGTCGATGAACTCTACAATGCCACCCCCGATGTCTATCTCGAGATCATCAATACCCAAAACGTCGGCTCCGTCATGCTGGTCGGCCACAACCCGACGACCGAGCAGGCGCTCGAAGCGCTCATCGGTTACGATGCCCTGCTGCGTGCGTTGCCGAATGGCTTTCCCACGGCCGGCCTTGCGGTCGTCGATTTCGACGGCGCAGCCGCAGAGTGGAAGCTCACGGACTTTCTGCACGACTGACGTCTTTCGCGTCGCTTCTTTTTCGGGCAGCATCCGCATCCTATATGCTTGAGCACTGACAACCGGAAACCCGCCTTGCCGCCAAGCTTGACATCACTGACCGACGACGCGCGCATTGCGCTCGATAACCTCGCAGACCGCGCCTCGAGTCTTGTCAATCCGGCTATCCGCCTTGGCGTCACGGGGCTTTCCCGGTCCGGCAAGACCGTCTTCATCTCGTCACTTGTGCACAATCTGCTGCATGGCGGACGCCTGCCGCTTTTCGAGCCGGTTCAGTCCGGCCGGGTATCGGCCGTGCGGCTGGAACAGCAGCCGGACGACGCCGTGCCGCGCTTCCAGTACGAGGACCATATCCGGGCGCTGGTGAAAGACCGTGTCTGGCCGGATTCGACCCGCGCCATATCCGAACTGCGCATCACGCTGGATTATCAGAGCGCAAGTGGCTGGAACCGGCTGTTCTCGCCCGGCCGCCTGTCGATCGATATCGTCGATTATCCCGGGGAGTGGCTCCTTGATTTGCCGCTGCTGGCCAAGGACTACCGGACCTACAGCGAAGAGACGCTGGCGCTTGCCCGCAGCGGCATCCGCGCTGAACTCTCCCGCGGCTGGCTCGCACCGACCATAGCCACCGATGTCAAAGCCGCCGCCGATGAGATGCAGGCGCGCGATCTCGCGACGGCCTTCACCGATTACCTGAAGGCCTGCAAGGCCGACGAGCGCTCGCTTTCGACATTGCCGCCCGGCCGTTTCCTGCTTCCCGGCGACCTTGAAGGCTCGCCCGCGCTTACTTTTGCGCCGCTCGCCTTGCCTTCCGAAGGCAAACCGCCCAGGGGCTCGCTCTGGGCGATGATGGAGCGCCGCTACGAGGCCTACAAATCGGTCGTCGTCAAACCCTTCTTTCGCGAACATTTTGCCCGGCTCGACCGCCAGATCGTTCTCGTCGACGCGCTTCAGGCGATGAACCGCGGCCCTGAGGCGATCCAAGACCTGGAGCGCGCGCTGACGGATGTGCTAGCCTGCTTCCGTCCCGGCACGAACTCGCTGCTCTCGTCGCTCCTCGGCCGACGGATCGACCGCGTTCTCGTGGCAGCCACCAAAGCGGACCATCTGCACCATGAGAGCCACGATCGCCTCGATGCGCTGACGCGCCGCCTCGTCGAGCGCGCCATCCAGCGGATCGGTATGGCGGGTGCCGGCATCGACGTCATGGCGCTTGCCTCGGTGCGCGCCACGCGGGAGGCGACCGTCAGGCGCGACGGCCACGACCTACCGGTGATCGTCGGCACGCCGATCGATGGCGAGACGATCGCCGGCGAACGCTTCGACGGCATCAGGAAGACGGCGATCTTCCCCGGCGACCTTCCGGAAGACCCCGAGAGCCTGTTCGACGGCATTGAATCTGCAAGCCGCAATGTCCAATTGCCGGATGTGAATATCGTACGCTTCCGGCCGCCGCAGCTTGAGGAAACCGGCAGCGGCATCAAGCTTTCGGTGCCGCATATCCGGCTCGACCGGGCCATGCAGTTTCTGTTTGGAGACCGCCTCGCATGAGCAAACCCGCTTCTGGAGATTCGGATCGACCGGGCCGCACACCGGCGGCCTTTGCATACGACGACGATCCGCGCCCGATCGAGACGGACAGGAAACAGGAACACCGCAGGCCCGCAAGCTTCGGTGGCGAAGTCGTCCTCACATCGGACGAAGACGACCCCTTCATTAACCCGGACAAGGATATCGCCCCTTTGCCGGTCGCCGTGCCGCGCAAACGGCGCACGTCCTTTGGCAAGATCGCGCTCACTGCCTTCGGCGTGCTGTTGTCGCTCGCGTTCGGCCTCTGGACCGACAGCCTGATCCGCGACCTCTTTTCGCGCGCCGACTGGCTGGGCTACACGGCGCTCGCGGCATTCGCGATCGGCATCCTTGCCGTTATCGCCATCGTCATCCGCGAAACAGCAGGCATTATGCGTCTGGCAGCGGTTCAGACGATCAAGGCCGAGGCGGAAGTGGCCATCCTGGAAACAAAGCCCGCCAAAGCACGCGCCCTGGTGAAGAATCTTTCAAACCTGCTTGCCGGAAAGCCCGAAACCGCCAAGGGCCGCGCCACCTTGAAAGCCGCCGAAGGCGACATCATCGACGCGCCGCATCTCGTGGCCCTTGCCGAACGCGAATTGCTGGGCCCGCTGGACCGCCAGGCGAGAGCGCTGATCGTCAATTCGTCGAAGCGTGTTTCGATCGTCACTGCCGTCAGCCCGCGCGCGATCGTCGATCTGCTCTACGTGCTTTTCGAAGCCTCGCGCCTGATCCGCGCCATGGCCGAGCTTTATGGCGGCAGGCCGGGCACGCTCGGCATGATCCGCCTGATGCGGGACGTTCTGGCGCATCTTGCCGTCACCGGCTCGATCGCCGTTGGCGACAGCCTTGTTCAGCAGGTCCTGGGCCACGGCCTTGCTTCCAAGCTCTCGGCCAGGCTCGGCGAAGGCGTCATCAACGGCTTGATGACGGCTCGCATCGGGATAGCCGCGATGGATCTTTGCCGTCCGCTTGCCTTTCGCGCCTTGAAACGGCCGGGAATCGGCGACTTCATCGGCGATCTAGCGCCCTCCGTGGTGCCGCGGGCCGGTAGCAAATAAGCGGCAGATAACATTTTCGCGCTTCCTCGACTTGCGTTACGGAAAGGGTCGAAAAAAGCAGAAAGTTCATGATTCTAGCGGTCTGAATTGACGGTGTTGATCGCTCCTAAAGCCCGTCATTTTCACTGTGCTTCGCCCGCCGGAAACCAACCGTTAACCATTATTCGGCAAAACTCTGGGTCAGTAACGGGTGGTGTTTGGGTCAGGAAAAATCCATGTCTTCGCGCAAGTTTCTCTTCGTCTGCGGCCTCGCCGCTGCGGCATTGTCTCCGGTGGCGGATGTTGCCCCTGTTGCGACTGCTGCAACACGCGACAAGGCCTTCTTCGAATCTGTCGCGGGCTCATGGAGAGGTCCGGGCGAGATCGTCGCCGGCAAATACAAAGGCACGAAATTCAGCTGCAATCTCATCGGTTCTGCCACGAGCGACGGCGGTGCCGGCATCAAGCTCGACGGCTCCTGCCGCGTCGGCGTCTTCAAGCAGCCGATGTCCGCCCTCATCACCCAGTCGAGCAGCGGCTATAAAGGCAAATTCCTCGATGGCGCCGCCGGCAAAGGTCTCGACGTCGTTTCGGGCACCGTCACACGGGACACCGTGGTCGTCGGCTTGAACCGCGCCAAGCTGAACGGCGCGATGATCGCCCGCGTCCGCGACGACAAGACGATGAACGTCACCGTCTCGGTCAAGGTGGAAGACCGCATGATACCGGTGATCGGCCTGACGCTGACCCGCCAGATCGATGAAATGACGGTCGGCTCGGTCGAATAGCGACGGCAGGTAGAGATAGACACATCAAGCGGCGGGCTCTCCGCCGTTTTTTCATTTCACGCGCTGCGCCACCAATCGCGATTGGCATCCGCGATTTCGATGCCCTGGGTATCCGCCTCGCAAAGCCAGTCTGCAACGGTCCGGCCCTTGACGATGAGGTTCGAGGCAAAATCTGCAAGTGGCATCAGAACGAAGCCCCGGTCGGTCATGCGCGGATGCGGCAGTTCTAGCCTCGGCGCTTCCTGTTCGACATCGTCGTATGTCAGCAGATCGATGTCGAGCGTTCGTGGTCCCCAGCGCTCGATGCGCTCGCGCTTCATATTTCGCTCGATGCCGAGACAGACGTCGAGAAGCGCTTCCGGATCGAGCAATGTGTCGAGTGCCGCGCATGCGTTGAAGAAGAAGGACTGGTCGGTCTTGCCCCAAGGCGGCGTTCGATAAAGCCGCGACACCGCAGTCACCCGGCAATCATCACGCCTGTCGAGTAGCCGCAGCGCCGCAGCCATCGACTTGACGGGATCGCCGAGATTGCCGCCGAGACCGAGCATCGCGGGCCTGAATCTGTCAGGCGGCAAAGTGTTCAATGCTCACCTGTACGAAATCGAGAACGCCGGGCACCGGCGCATTCGGCTTGCGCACGGTGATCTTGGCGCGCGTGATCTGATGAAATTTCTCGCAGAGGCCCTTGGCGATATCGAGCGCCAGCGCTTCGATCAAATAGCGGCGCTTGCCCGTGACGATCTCCTCGATCACCGTAAAGGCGATCCCGTAGTTCACAGTATCGTCGATCGAGTCGCTTTCGAGCGCGCCCGCCGCCACGACGTCGAGCTCGGCATCGACGAAGAACCGCTGGCCGAGGAACTCCTCCTCGTCGTGAACCCCGTGACGCGCAAAGAAGGCGCAATTCTGCAGCGTAATTGTATATTTCGTGCCCATCAGCCCTATCTCCGCTCGAAATCCAGACGCGCGGCCAGCATAGCATCCGCCATCGCCAGCGCATCCCTGTTGATTGCGACATTGTGCACCCGAAAAACCGCAGCCCCTTGCAGTCTGAGCAGTGCACTGCTCGCCGCCGTCGCAACATCACGTTCAGCCGCATCCCGCCCCGTGACCGCCCCGACGAAGCGCTTGCGTGACGTGCCAGCCAGCAGCGGCAATCCGAAACGCTGCAATTCGGCAAACCTCGCCATTAGCTCCAGGTTCTCGTCGGCGTCCTTGGCAAAGCCGAAGCCCGGATCGAGCACGATCCGCTCGCGCATGACACCTGCTTCCGCCGCGATCTCCAGGGAGCGAACCAAGAAATGATATTGGTCCGCAATCACGTCCGGAAGCTTTTCGCGGCCCCGACCCGTATGCATGAGACAGAGCCCGGCGCCGGTATCGGCCGAAACCTTGGCGATCGCCTCCTCCTTCTGCAATCCGTAGACGTCGTTGACGATATGCGCACCGGCCCCGACGGCGAGCCGCGCCGTCTCCGCCCGGTAGGTATCGATCGAAATCAGCGCGTCGCTCCTGCCACGCAGCGCCTCGATCACCGGCAGTACGCGGGCCTGCTCTTGCGCAGGGCTGACTTCGGCCGCTCCCGGACGTGTCGATTCCCCGCCAATGTCGACGATCGATGCCCCCTCGCTGACGGATTGAAGTGCGTGCTCCACGGCGGCATCGACGCTTGCGTAGCGTCCGCCATCCGAAAAGGAATCCGGCGTCACATTGATGATCGCCATGATTACGCCGCGCGGCCCGAGTTCTATCTCGCGGCCGTGCGCCACGCGCCAGAAACTGCTTTGAAGCTGTAGCATCGGGGGTTATCCCATTGATTATAAAAAAAGCCGACGCCCCTGTATTGCGCTCGCGGTGGCTATGCCCCAAGCTTCGCCGAACTTCAACACGGGTAGCGTCAAGAATGCCTTCCGCATCGCGTTATATGCGTTTCGTCCTCGCTTTTTCCATGACTGTTGCCCTCTGCATTCCCGCCTCGGCTCAAGTCGTTGCGACCAAGAGTTACTCCTATTTCGACATCCGCGGAAAGAGCGCCGGCGAGCTCGACGAGGAGCTGAGCCGCCGCGGGCCGACGGCGAGCGGCTCGTCCGCGCGCCACCCCGGCGCGACGAAAATCCGCTTCGGCGGCGAGGCGACCTACCTGCAGAAGAAGGGCCGCTGCCGCGTCACCAGCGCGAAAGTAACCGTTCACACGCAGATCATCCTGCCGCGCTGGCGAAACCGCAACGGCGCAAGCAAGCAGCTGTCGATGATCTGGGATACGCTCTCGAGCGACATCAAGAGACATGAGGAGCGGCATGCGGAAATCGCCCGCACACAGGCGCGCGTCATGGAACGGAACATCCTCGCGCTGCCGGCTCAGCGCACCTGCGAAGCAATGCAGGAGCTTGTCACGGAAGAATCGAACCGGGGAATAGAAGAACACGACAGGTTGCAGGCGCGTTTCGACCGCGTCGAGGCCGTCAACTTCCAGAACCGGATGATGCGCTTGCTCAACAAGCGAATCAGTTCATCCGGTGGCGAAAGATAGCCCAATTTCTGAAAGGAAACATGCAAGATCGTTAGCTGGGCAACGAAACTTGTGCGAAGCTTTCCTCCTCACCAGCCTGTTAATGATGAAAATTAGCGATATGCGACTCAACCCGCACGCGCTAATATGAACACATTCGGAAGTTCAGGTGGGATTGACCTGATCTTCTGTCGCTGGGTTCTCCTGGCGCGTTCTAAGCCGCGGGCGGTCCTCCCTCGCCCGATGGTTATGCGCCCGCCTTGCCTCGCACGTCATCCGGCGCGCGAGGCTTTTTTTGCACGGATCAGGCCTGCCGCTCGGGCACATGTACGATGAGTCCGTCCAGCACCGCCTTCATTCTGATCTGACAGGAAAGCCGCGAAGTCGGGCGAACATCGAAGGCGAAGTCGAGCATGTCTTCCTCCATCGCTTCCGGCGGGCCGACACGCTCCGTCCATTCATCGTCGACATAGACGTGACAGGTCGCACATGCGCATGCGCCGCCGCACTCTGCTTCGATACCCGGCACCGAGTTGCGCACGGCATTCTCCATCACCGTCGACCCCTGGTCGACATCCAGATCGAAGCGCGTGCCGTCGAAGGCAACAATAGTCAGTTTGGGCATGATATTTTCCGGTAATCATAGAGGGAGGATCAGAATTTGTCTTCCAACAAATCTGATGAGCAGTCAACATCGACCGCCTTCACGGTTTCATTCCATATTTAAAAGCGACAGGCTTTTCCGTTTGCGTCATACCGCTGGCCACAAAAAGACCCGCTGTTCCTGAATGGAGCAGCGGGCCGAGCGGCTTAAAATGCCCAGCTCTAGCGGCTGAGCTTGAGAATGAAATTCTCGGCCTCGACGACGGCGGCCCCGACGGCGGCCATGTTCGCCGCATCGCTGCAATTGTTCTCGATCGCCTCTGCTGCTTCGAATACGCCGAAAGCCCCGACGGCGCTCGCCGCCCCCTTAAGCCTGTGGGCCGCGGCTTGGATTCTCTTTGCGTCGCCTGATGAAATTTCGTTCAGGCAGCCGCGTGCCTGGCGCGCGAAGATCTGCAGCACCTCGACTTCCAGCGCCTTGTCGCCCATTGTCTGCTTTGCCAGATGAACAAGGTCGATCGGACGAGCCTTCGAGGGGCATGGCCCCTTGGAATTATCCGGCGCCTCGAATGCGATACTGACTGCTGCCATGTGCCAATACTCCCGTCTTTACCCCGCAGTTGGATTCACACTGCGGTTGGAGAGTGGCGATCGCGTTAAATTCTGGCACATTGAGGGCGGAATTCTCGCGCTATGGTTAACAGCCGCTAAACGCCCTTAAATTGTTGGTTTTTCGACATCCGTCCGCGTTAAATTATGTTAACAACAGATTAATGGACGGTGATTAGCAAGGCTTCATTAATTGTCTCTGAAGCCCGGATGTGTCACTACGATACTAGTAGAGTTGGTTTATGGTACGCGCCTTTGCGGGCCAAGTGGATAGTGGTAATGTTTTGATACCGTCTGTTTGAAAAAGCGGCTATCTACTCTGAAATGACATGCTTATCCGTCCGCCGGCTTGGATGGGAAGCTCAGAGGCAAAGGTTGAAAACCTGGACGCGGCGTTGTCTGGGAAAATGCGGCTGAACCGGCTGGGATGTAACGAGGCGTAACCGAATGGCGAACAACAAGTACAGCGAGTCGATCGAGGACAAGGCGTTCCAAGCATTAGACGAAGCTCTCCAGATCGACTTCAGCCAGCAGAAGGCGCCGTCTCGTGGCGCTAAAACGCCCGACGCCCCGGAGGCCAAAGTGTCCGACACGCCATCTGCCCGCAGCAATCACCAGGACCAGGACGAGAGCCAACGCCGTGGCGGCCGCGGCCCCAGAGCGGCCGAGCAGCAGACGCCCCGTTCCCCGGCCCTGGCCGCGGCGAACGACGCCAATCGCATGACGGCGGCCTCCATTCTGAAATCGCTGGACGGCGGCTCGACGCGTTCGGCCGTTCGTAACGCCACGCTCTTCTCGCTGCTGTGGATCGTCGGCGGCGCCGGCCTGATGGCCCTGCTTTATTCGCCGCAGATTTGGCAGATCCGCTCCGTCGCCGATCTCGTGGCCCTCCCTGGCGTCATTGCCGGCATCATCGGCGTCATCGTGCCGGTCCTTCTGTTCTACGCGTTTGGGATCATGATCTCGCGTGCTCAGGACATGCGCAATGCCGCCCGCTCGATGGCGGAAGTGGCGCTGCGTCTCGCCGAGCCGGAAACGATCGCGTCCGAACGCATCATGACCGTCGGCCAAGCCGTTCGCCGCGAGGTCTCGGCCATGAACGAAGGCATCGAGCGAACGATCGCGCGCGCTTCCGAGCTCGAAACGCTGGTTCACTCCGAAGTCAACGCGCTTGAGCGCAGCTACGCCGATAACGAACTGCGCGTGCGCGGCCTGGTTCATGAGCTCGGTTCAGAG